>NZ_JBHUEM010000028.1:0-122378 GCF_042680805.1 Bacillus salitolerans
TCTTCTTCTTCACTCTAACCACCTCCTATTCACCAGAATCGACACTTTTAGTGTACTTTTATAACCTAGTTCGTGTCCAAATGAATAAGGGGGCTTAAAAGAAAGTTGCTGATAACCAAAAAAGTTGTTGATTAATACGAAAAGTTGCTGATAAAATCAGAAAGTTGCTGATAAATTTCAAGGAGTTGCTGATAAAATAACGGAAGTTGCTGGTAGACCTTAAAATGATAAAAAAGAAGATGTTTTTTTAATGGTACGAAAGCAAATTTTCCTCTATTGTGACTCTATCCTTCAATATAATTCTTTAAAATCGTAAAAAGTAACCCTTTTTCAGTAAAATAATTAATAGGTATAACCTTCCTAATGATATCAGGGAATGACATACATCAATTACACTTTCTGTTGATTGTCTGGCTTTCTAAGCAACTATGAGCAAGTGAGAAATGATCCATTTACCAGTCTATAAAATAAAGATTGGATAATTTAGTCATATATGCTATTTTAGAGTAGTAAAATTTAATAAAAGTAAATAACTAGGGGTGTCCATGAGCATGGACTGAGAATGAAACGCGTAAAAGTTTCTAAACCCTCTGGACCTGATCTGGATCATACCAGCGTGGGGAAGTTTTGGATACATACGATAACTAATAGTAAATTAGTGCTGTTTTGTTATAAAATCCAGGTCCGTATATTTATATGTGGCCTGGATTTTTTTGTATGTAAAAAGCATGTTCTCTATTTTGAAGTCTCATTTTCTATACTTTTTGAGGTTCTTCAAGAAAGCGTGGTACTAGGTCTTGTTCCAAATCAAAACAAGGGAGAGATCGTCATGCAGAAGAGTAATTTGAAAGAAATGAACATTGCATTAATGTCAAGTTTTCCAGGTAGTAAAAAGGTGTATGTAGAAGGGTCAAGACCTGATGTACGAGTACCAATGAGAGAGATAAGTTTATCTGCTACCACAGGGTCTTTTGGAGAAGTAGAGAATGAACCAATTCGAGTCTATGACACGAGTGGTCCTTATACTGACCAAAACTATAAGCTAGATATAAAAGAAGGACTTCCTCAAATAAAGAAAAACTGGATACTTGAACGTGAAGACGTAGAAGAATATGATGGTCGTGAAATAAGGCCAGAAGATAATGGGATGAAAGAAGACAAGAATCCAATGATGCAAGAGTTTCCTGGATTAAGAAGAACCCCAATACGAGCAAAACAAGGTGGAAATGTGACACAGCTTCATTATGCGAGAAAGGGTATCATTACCCCTGAAATGGAATACATAGCCATACGTGAAAACGTATCAGCAGAATTTGTTCGTGAGGAAGTAGCGATGGGTCGTGCAATTATTCCTTCCAATATTAATCATCCAGAAGCAGAACCAATGATCATCGGGCGTAATTTTCATGTAAAAATTAATGCAAACATCGGGAATTCCGCTGTAACCTCTTCGATTGAGGAAGAAGTGGAGAAAATGACGTGGGCAACACGTTGGGGTGCCGACACACTCATGGATCTTTCAACAGGTAAAAATATTCACACAACACGTGAATGGATAATTCGTAATTCTCCAGTACCAGTAGGGACTGTACCAATTTATCAAGCTCTTGAAAAGGTAAATGGAATTGCTGAAAACTTAACATGGGAAATCTATCGAGATACGTTGATTGAACAGGCCGAACAAGGAGTAGACTATTTTACAATTCATGCGGGTGTATTATTACGATACATACCGATGACCGCCAAGCGTATGACAGGGATCGTTTCACGAGGTGGATCGATTATGGCACAATGGTGCTTATACCATCATCAAGAGAATTTCCTCTATACACATTTTGAGGAAATTTGTGAAATTATGAAAGCCTATGATATTGCCTTTTCACTTGGTGATGGATTGCGTCCTGGTTCGATTGCGGATGCAAACGATGAAGCTCAGTTTGCCGAATTAGAAACATTAGGAGAACTAACGGATATTGCGTGGAAGCATGATGTTCAAGTGATGATTGAAGGACCTGGGCATGTTCCAATGCATAAAATTAAAGAAAATATGGATAAACAACTAGAGATTTGTAAGGAAGCTCCGTTCTATACGTTAGGTCCATTAACAACTGATATCGCACCTGGATATGATCATATAACATCTGCTATTGGAGCTGCCATGATTGCTTGGTATGGAACAGCCATGCTATGTTATGTAACACCAAAAGAACATCTAGGATTACCAAACAAAGATGATGTCCGTGAGGGTGTAATCACCTATAAAATTGCTGCACATGCAGCAGATCTTGCAAAGGGGCATCCAGGAGCACAAAAACGTGATGATGCCTTATCCAAAGCACGTTTTGAGTTCCGTTGGCGTGATCAATTTAATCTTTCATTAGATCCAGAAAGAGCCATTGAGTACCATGACGAGACATTGCCGGCAGAGGGCGCGAAAACAGCACATTTTTGCTCAATGTGTGGTCCAAAATTTTGTAGCATGAGAATTTCTCAGGACATCCGTGAGTATGCAAAAGAAAAAGGGTTGGATACCATAGAAGCAATTGATGAAGGAATGAAAGAAAAGGCAGAGGAATTCCAAAAGTCTAATGGGACAGTCTATCAGTGATAAAAACTAGAGGGGGCCTTGCATGATGAATAACGCCCAAATCATAATCAATGAAATTACTTGTTTAAAGAAAAAGATTCAAACGCTCGAGCAAGAATTGAAGAACATTCAACAGAAATGTGACCATGATTTTAACGGTGATTCCTATAGTCGGATTTGCAGTAAATGTTCGATTGTGGAGGTTCTATATTATTAAATTTGTAGACAACAATGTGATAATCATAGGAGTTTCTTTATCTATATAATAAATAATGACCATACATTTATTGAAAATATGTATGGTCATTTTTCTTATGTTTTATCCCGCTCCAACTGGCGCTAAGACCCCCACTTCAAAACTTTAGATGAATCGAGAAGTTTAAGTGGGGGATAAGCGCCAGTAAGAACCCGATTGGTTCAACTATCAATCAGTGTGGGATGAGGAAAACCCCCACTGATTGAAGTTTCACTTTATTGTGCCATAGTTACGTTATTCTTTAGTAGTCCGGCTCCATGGCCCAGCCAAAATGAAATGTCGGCGATCTTTGCCAGTTCATCCTACTCGAGGTCATGTTCCTAAATGAATAAAAGGGAAAAGCGCCCTATTTCTTATTTACGGAAAAAGAGTCAGTTAGTTTTCTAATCTGAATACCGAAAATAAACTAAAATCTCCAATTTAAGAATACATATCCAATAATTCCAATGATAAATGCGAGTAATCCAATAAATGTGAACAACCGATTATTCATTTTACTTTGGTTATTCTTTTTAAAGAAGATGCTAACAATGGCAACGACTACAAAAATAATTCCAATCCAAAATCCATCCATTATAATCACTCCTAAAAAACAATGAGGTTAATACTTCATACGAACATTTTAAGTAAACGTTTCACCTAATACAGTGTAATTTTAATCCATTACAATAATTCGGAAACTATTTACATGGATATACGTATATAGAAGGGCATAAGAAAGATTCTTGAAATGAAGATATTGGAGGGTGAGAAAGTGAAAAAGCAGGTAGTAGCTATTTCTATGGTACTCATGTTGTTTCTGGGAGGATGTTCTTTACTAGAGGGTGTAAATAACACAGTAAACTATGTGAATGAAGCAACAGATTATATTCAGGAAGTAAGTATTTTTGTGAAAGAAGTTCCGGCTCTAGCTGAGCAAGCTGTTAGTGATGAACAGGCATTAGTGGAGTTAGAAACAAAACTAGTTGAGATGAAGGATGATATGAAAGCATTTAATGAACTTCAAGCACCAGAGATTGCATCGAAACTTCATCAGCAAATAATGGAACATAACCAACAAGCAGTGGAAGGTATTGATTTGTACTTAAATAATATAAAAGATGGAAAGCTGGATCCATCGGTTCTAAAAAATAATCAAGTCTTTGAGTCCTTACAGGAAATAACAAACACACTTGACCAAATAAAGAAGTTAGGTCAATAAGAACAAAGGGGCATTACCTAAATATAACGTTTTCTCTTTTGGCGTGTTAAATGAAGGAACGATCAACAAATAACAGCTTACATCACATACAAAAACACAAGTAATGTAACATCGTAAAAAGGAGCAGGATATAATTTTCCTCGCTCCTTTACTTCTTCAACCAAAGCTGGTTTAAATTAAGTAAAGTTTATTCACATACAATAAAATCTACTTTTTTACTTCCTTAAGCCATTCCTCCGAGCCATCTGTTAAAACAACTTTTATATCCTCATTTTCGTTTACACTTAGGTGGTACCAGACCCGTTCAGCACCGACATCCACCTCTATCATTTTCGCTTCATTATCACCTACATAAACTTTTTCATGTCTGGGTTCCGTTAATGTTCCGCACCAAATATATGGTTTACTTTCTAATAAGGCTGACCACTTACCATTGCAACTAGTAGTTTTATCCCAAACCCAGTCATTATTCACTTTATTAAAATGCACAATTTGTAGATGGTTGTTGTTTTGTTCGTCGCCTTTAGTGTAAGAAGTAAAAAGAATGATATGATCTTCCTCTACTTCCTTAACTAACCTATAGTCATCAACATCTTTAAGTTCTTTCATTTCTTTATGAAAAACATCTTCCATCGTATTATCTTTGCTGCATCCTGTAATTAAAATAGCCAACAGAAAAATAAAAAGAGTTCTTTTCAATTTTTCAACCCCCTTCATACTACTATCTTAACATAATATTTTTAGACCTTATTAAACCTTACTGCAAAGGTTAGTTGAAGAAGGATTAGATTTTTACTTTTTTCAATTACTAATGGTTGTTCATATAAGTATTATATTTCACTCCTACTTTAGCAAATGAATTCGCAGGCTGAGAATTACTGTTCTAACTTTGTTAATTGAAATTCTATGTTGTTGATCATTCACTTGGAAATACAACCAAAAAAACATGACCCTAAATCATATGCGATTTAAGGGCCTATTTTAATTGTTATATCGTGTTTTGCATCTCAAATGAGAACTCGTTAACCTAAATATAGGTAGTTATTTATTTGGAACTTTTTGGTGGGTGAATCGTAAATACATATAACAAAGAATAAGGAAGGGGAATTTTCCATATGAAAAACATAGTAAGGATTCTTATAACATTATCGGCTTTACTGTTTGTAAATTACATTATTACGTTACTATTCTCTGTTAAATTTATTGATTTTGCATTTGTTGTTGGTTTACTAGGAATTATTTGCATTAAATTCTTTAGCTCAACTGGGGGATACACTAGTAGACAGATGGATGTTATGATTCAAGCGCAGACAGGCATCAAACAAGACGAACAGAAGCAGTCTTTTACACCATCTATTAGTTTTTACACCGCGATTATTTATACAGTGGTGTCTGCCGTTGCAACTGCCATTTACTATAAAGATTATTTTATTGGGTAGGTAGAAGAAATAATAGAAGGAATTAGTCGAAAAGGCTCGTATTACATGTATAAGGAAAACATGGAGGTACTAGATGAACAAGCCCTACAATATCATACTCCTCTTCGTGTTGTTAACAAACATCATGATGGGGTTCCTTTTATTTCAACAAAATTCACTACTTACTGAATATAAACAGAAGATTACGAGTCTAGAAGTACGTTTGGAAGACTTAGATGATGCAATAGAGGAACAAATGATTCCTAGTTTAAGGGAGCTTCAGCATAAAGATAATTGGGAAGTTCGGGATGTTTTTATAAAAAATGGAAAACGGATACTTGGTGTTATGCCAGACCCTGGTCTTAGGGCTGGGAAAGTGTTTGGCTATATTTTTAGCTTCAGCGAGCCATTTGAAACCTTTACAGGAAAAGAACTAGCGATTTATGCTTATCATAAGGAGACTGGTGATAGAATAATCGCTGTTGCACCTAAGATAATAACGGAATTATCCACAGGCTATCCAAGCTTAGAACGATTTACTGCAACGTTTGAAATTCCAATTGGTGGATTGTGGCGTTATGAAGTTGAAATTGACGGTGAATATTATGCAGATGTGGTCCTACAGATAAACGACTAGCCTCAATGTTTAAGGAGGAGGTAGAACCGTGAAGAGAATGGTTCAGGTAATAGCTTTCATAGTCATTATTATTGGATTATGGGCTCTATTACTTCTAAACAAGGGAGTGCAGATTATCCATGCTGTGGATTATCATCCAGATAGTGACATAGCAGAGAAAATCAAAAAACTACGGAAACAAGCAAATCTTGATGAACCTTTATATGAGGTATATCAAGATATACCTGTCATTGATGTGCATAATCATGATGTTAAGTATTTAGATATGACTGAAACACGGGGGCAAGAGTCAAGTGATTCTCTTATAGAAGTATGGAAGGAATATGGGATTGATAAAACTGTGTTATTTGGGGATGTATCTGAACCATCTGCAATCGTTACGGACAAGCTTTCTTGGAAATACTATCAAAAATATCCAGACCTTATCATCCCATCTTTTGCTGGCTTTCCGATTGCATCTAATGGAAACGGACCAGAAATGGTGGAGGAAATGTTAGAACAAGGGTACTTAGCAATCGGTGAGATCTATGCAGCATCTACTTATTCTGAAGCCGCCAATGTCATTTGGAAGGGGGAGCACCCATATTGGGGTGAGTTTCCCAAAATATATGAGCTTGCAGCAAGATATAAAGTGCCCATACTATTACATATTGATCCACCAAGCGGGACACCCATTTTGCATTTAAAAAAAGCGTTAACAAATCATCCAGACACCTTATTCGTATTTGCCCATGGGAATGTGTATACTTCTCCGCAACAACTCAAGAGTCTACTGGATGAATTTGAGAATTTGTATATTGACTTTTTTGCTGGTTTTACTCGTTTTAATCAGTCTAGCAATTATTCCCTAGAGGATTTTATCCCTGTCATTGAATCACATGCTGATAGGTTTTTTATGGGTACTGATTCAGGATTTGATATTGGCTTGGAAAATTCGTACCATGCTTTGTACGAAACATTACATATGCTTAGTCCCGAAACGGCTGCAGGTGTTGCCTACCAAAATTATGAGAGATTAATTGAAGAGCAAACGCCTTCGGAATATCAGGTGAATAGAATTAAAGAATTGTGTAAGAAGTTGGGGATAAATAATAAAACATACGAAATAAACAAGCGTGAGGCAAATGAGTTAATATTCCAGTTGGAAAAACTCTCCAAAGAATGACAGCGGTGAATAGCAAAAGAGGAGGTAAAATAAAGTGACCTCCTCTTCTTTCAATCTTTTACGGAACTAATCTACATTTTTTCTTTTATTTTCACTAAGTAAGTGGCAGTAATCCAGGAAGCAATAGGAATAACAAGAGCAACACCAATCCCAGCGCAAAGTATCGTGATCAACTCAGCACTAAATATTTTCGAATTAACAATTTCTCCTACGGAATAGGATAAATCCTTAAACCAGATAAGCAAGGCTAAGTAACTCCCAAAGAAAGCGAAGAATAAAGTATTCGTACTCGTACCTAATATATCTTTTCCAATTGATAATCCAAAAGTAAATAACTCTTTTCTGCTAATAGAGGGGTGATGATAAAAGGCTTCACGCATAGGTGATGTGATGGAAATGGCAATATCGATAATAGCACCAATTGTACTCATAATGATCATCGAGGTTGCAATTTTTACAAAATCGATTCCAATGGTAAGCGAATAAATGCTAATTTCCTCAATTTCCTCTTCTCCAAATCCTTGTATCATCATAGTTTCAGTAACAATCACAATAAAAAGTAATAGAATAGCTGTCGTAATGATACTGGAAATGAAAGCTGTTATGGTTTTATTATTCACTTTATTTATGTAAAAAAGATTAATGCAGCTAATGATCACACATGCAACCAATGTTAGAATAATCGGATTTGCCTTCGGATCGGTCATTTCAAGGATGGTCAGAAACAGAACACCAAAGTTTAAG
Organism: Bacillus salitolerans; assembly: GCF_042680805.1. Classification (NCBI taxonomy): domain Bacteria; kingdom Bacillati; phylum Bacillota; class Bacilli; order Caryophanales; family Bacillaceae; genus Bacillus; species Bacillus salitolerans. The sequence continues at coordinate 8,009 of NZ_JBHUEM010000028.1, forward strand.
AACAGTGCAATAAAAGAACGTGCCCCTTTTTTCCCACCAACAAGGACCATCAATATAAACAATATCGTTGTTAGTACTACTAATACATTCATTATCTTTCCCTCTTTTGATTAATGAAATAGATGGCAGTAAATAAACCAATTGGAATCGTTAATACAATGCCGATGCCCCCGGCTAGGGCCCGAGCTAATTCTAGTGTGAGGTTTATAGATAGGGTAAAGCCCAGTGGGGAGGCATTCTTCAAGTATAAAATAAGCATAGGAATGGAGCCGCTAATATAGACAAAAAATAAGATATTCGTCATCGTTCCCATTATATCTCGTCCAATATCTAACCCGGATTTTTTTAGTGCCCCGACAGATATGTTAGGATCCCTTTCATACAATCCAAATATCGAAGAAGACATGGTAATTGCAACATCCATGACAGCTCCTAAAGACCCAACCAATACGCCAGCCATAAACACGACTTGAGGAGCACGAGTGAGAAACTGCATCCCTTCATAGCGGAGCCCCATTTCGGACGATAAAGATAGCGAAAGATATGTAATCCCGAGCGAAGTAAACGTTCCGAGCAATGTCGCAATTACGGCTGCATATGTTTTTTCGTTAAAGCCGTTAACGAGTAACAATGATAGGACTGTGAATAATATGGCACTTATACTACATATCAAAAGTAAAGGGATGTTTGGTGTATGGATGTAAGTATCTAAGGCATAAGAGAGTATAAAAGCATTCATGACCAAACTGATGATTGAGAGCAGTCCTTGTTTTTTTCCAACCATGAGAAGGGTGAGAATAAAGATCCAGGCTATGATTAAAACATGTTTATCACGCTTAACGTCTGTTATTGTACCCGTTAATTCTGACTCCTTAAAAGAATTAGAATCAATCGAAACAAATAGCTCATGTCCTCGTTTATATTTATGGTCGTTAGCACCAGAGGCTGAATACTCATTTGTTAGCTTGATAAGCTGCCCCTCTTGTTCTCCATTTTTTAGAATTCCAATGAGATGCTGGGTGAATAGTTGATCTTGATTATCATGGATGTCAATGATTTCAATTGAATCAACTAAATTGATATGGATGACTTTTGCAATGGGCCTTTCATAGAAGGAATGATTGTTGTTTACAAAAATAATCGTAGAAAGTACGAAAACGATCGTAAGTGAGTAGTACAACAAGTGCTTTTTAGTACATTTTTTAAAGAAATCAAACAAAACAATCCCTCCTTTATTGGGATGAAAAAAAGAATGTCATAGAGAAACGAATCCACATCTTTGTTTTCTCCTCCTCTTTGAAATATTGAGTTTTTCAAAGGGGAAGAGGTCCAAATAATTCGATTGAAAATATATGGGTGTGAGAAGGATAAGTCTCCTCATAAAATATATTGTTAAACTAAAACAAGAGAGGAAAAAAGCTGTAATTAAGCTATGAATTTTTTGTTACCATGTTCATCACCTGGATCGAGAATATCCGAAGCAATTGAACTACCTACTAAACTAATTTCTTGTATAGCTTTGGTATAAGCATGGTCAGATATAAAATAACTTGAACAGAAGTAAATTATAATCAAAATCGAAAAGGCTACATACCTTTTCAAATAATCTCTTCCATCTAAGTTATATCTACATTATATACCGGATTTATCAACTAAATTAGTTTCTCTATAGAAAAGGAGATACATAAATAAATTACCGGAAAATATTCAATTTGAACATTCACTGATTAGGTGTAAAGATCTACATAAAAAATGCAGAAGGTGTCGAATATGGTCTAATACTTTCTAGTGCTCAAGACTTCTTTTTAACTAGAAAATATAGTAAAATTTTACTATATTTACTATCCTATTAAAGGTGGTGTTTTGAAATGCCATCAGATATAAAAGATTTGTTACTCAATTTATTTTTTGTGATCTCTTTACCGCTGATTTTTCATTTTTTGTTTGAAAAACGCTTTAGAGGAATTGCGAATAAACAACTTTTTACAGTGGTATGCGCGTTATCCATTATCACTGTCGTTTTTAATCCTGTGGAATTTGATGATGGGATTATGTATGATTTAAGACAAATTCCGATTTGGCTTGGAAGCTTATACGGTGGGCCGATTTCAAGTGCCATACTTATCACTACCTTACTTTTGGTCAGGTCATTTTTTGGTGGGGACGGGATTGTCATTGCGATGATAATTTCAGTCCTTCAGTTAGTCATTGTTTTCTTCTTTTGGAGAAGGTTTTTAAACCTAAATACATCTCAAAAGGTTTTGACTGCGACCGCGCTAACATTCATGTCTTCCACAGGCTCTATTCTACTATTGAAATTTTTATATGATTATGACACAGATATTTCGATTACTGTGAAATATGTACTAGTTCAAACGATCGGTATGACTGTCATGTCCTACTTATTTGAAACACTTACACAAAATATTTATCTACGAGAAGAGTTACTAAGGTCTGAGAAAATGAAGGTCGTCAGCCATTTAGCATCAAGTATTTCTCATGAAGTTCGTAATCCTTTAACCGTTGTCAGGGGATTTATTCAATTGCTGTACCAAGAGGAAGTTCCATGGGCAAAACAACGAGACTATTTAAAGGTGTCTATGGATGAGATTGATAGGGCGGACAAGATTATTCGAGATTATTTAACATTTGCAAAGCCAGCACCTGAACAATCAGCATGTCTAAATTTGGCTACAGAAATAGAGCATTCTGTTAATGTCGTCATGCCTTTAGCTAATTTACATGGTGTTAGTATTAACATGAAACTCTTCACGGAATATGTTGTTGGTGATTCGGCTCAGGTTCAACAGTGCATTATCAATATTTTGAAAAATAGTATTGAAGCAATGGCAAATGGTGGAACGCTTGATATTACGATGAATAGGTTGAATCTGTACCATTTTCAAATAGAAATTGCTGATACGGGTACGGGGATGAGTGAGGAACAAGTAAGGAGACTAGGGGAACCGTATTTTACAACTAAGGGTGTAAAAGGTACAGGTCTTGGGATGATGGTTGTGTTTCGAATCATCGAAGCATTAAATGGTTCTATTCACGTTGAGAGTGAACTGAACAAAGGAACCAAAATGATAATTACGTTTTCGAAAAATTACGCAGGCTCCATTTCCCATGAACAATTAACCAAACATGTTCAAATATAAAAAATGCCAAGAGCTGTATAAAAAGAAAATAGCTTGGCTATGATGGGGTTATAAGGTATTCCCCCTTATAATAATTTCTCCTTGATCTGCCGAATCGGTAGATCTTTTTTTTGTAAGTTTTGATCATTGATATTGAAAAGCGTCTTATTTAGCATGAAAAAGTTTCTATGTAAATTAAGAGAATTGTTTACTATTACACGAATCAAACTGTCCAATAGAACCCTGTTCAAAGACATTTCATTCGCAAATGGGCATCAAAATACCCAATAAAAGACATCTGAACGGACCGTATATCGAGATAAGGTAGGGGACATCCGACATATCCTTACTTATTACCATTGTGCAGTGTGTGGTAAAGTGAAAATGGCTGTCGAGATTTCTTGACAGCAAGGGACACATAACATACATGAAAATATATACTACTCCCAAGCTGCCACGTTAATGTTTTCCTCATTTCGAAAACCCCTTCTTCACTAGTTTCGAGTAGTATATCTGATCCTACTAGTACAGTATCATGATTGTGAACATTCGAACATCAAGGAATCCCATAAATCACTCTTAGAGGAGTGTTAGCTTTGAAGTGCAAGTATCTAACTATTGAAGAAGGAGATAGAATAATATGATCCGAATTAAGCTTCCTTCTTCAATGTGTTTTTACCAGTATTATCCAATAATACAAATGATTTCTTTGAAATAGATTGCTCTTTTTGAAGGATCACTTGTCTCACTTTCTTCTTATGAGCGTAGTGATAGTTTGGATCAGAACATCTTACGAACTTCAACCCATGCAGAAAAAAAGGTTGCCCCTCCACCCATATCAGACAATCGCTGTGAGGTTAAAAAGTTAACAGAGCTGATGCTATGTTCAGGGTCATCCCACCATAACCCTTGTGTAAGAGCCATTCCTGGTAATATTTCCTCTGTAATCTTTAATGTCATTGCAATAGAACCAAGGTCGTTATAAACAGTAACAGTCTCTCCATCGAGTAATTCCCTTTGACTTGCCTCATTTGGGTGGAGATAAAGGAGCGGTTTACCCTCCATTTTTTTTAACTCATCCAGATTTGAAAACGTTGAATTTATAAATTGGTGATTCGGACCAGAAATAAATTGAAGCTTGAATTTATCACTTTCTTGTATGGGTATATAGGTTGGAACCGGAGGAAGTCCATGTAATTTCATTCGCTCAGAATACAATTCTATTTTTCCAGAAGGTGTCGGAATGGTATGAGGGAACGTGCTAGCTTCAGGTATGGAAAGCTTGATGATTTTTTCCTTTTGAAGTCTCTCATACGTAATTCCCGATAAAAATGGACTGTTTTTATGATCGAGTGCTTCACGCAGCATTTCTTCCTCTGTGATTTGAAACTCTGGTCCTGTAAATCCCATGCGGTGAGCAAGCTCTTTAAATAAGGTGAAGTTTGATTTACTTTCAAAATAAGGCTGCATAATTGGCTCATTAAGCTGCAAATACAAATGCCAATAGGATTTATAGAGATCCAAGTTCTCGAAATGGCTCGTAGCTGGGAGGACGAGGTCCGCGTATTTACACGTATCTGTTAAAAACAGATCATGTACAACTGTAAATAAATCGTCTCTTACTAAGCCTTTTCGTACCTTTGTTTGATCAGGTGCAACCTGAGCAGGATTGCTGTTGTATACAAAGAGCCCGAAAATGGGTGGATCCTCATGAATCAATGCGTCACCTATCTGATTCATGTTCACCGTGCGAACATTTGGACTAGGACGTAGGTCAGGACGTTGTAGTTTTTCCATATTATATTGATAAAAAGAACCGTTCCCTTTCAAGGCGCCCCCGCCCCTTATTCCCCACTGACCAGTTAGGGCAGGGAGGCAAGTAATGGTTCGAATCATCATCCCACCATTTTCATGGTGCTGAAGTCCATTTCCGATACGAATAAAGGAAGGGGTAGTGTTCCCGTATAGTTTTGCGAGTTTCATAATGTCTTCTTCTGAGACGCCAGTAATGGCCGATACATATTCAGGTGTATATCGTTCCGATTCTTTTTGCAATTCATCAAAGCCGGTTGTAAATTGATTGACAAAGTCATAATTTACGAGGTTATGAGAAATTAGCACATTCATCATGCCAAGTGCTAACGCCGTATCAGTTCCTGGTTTTAGTTGAATAAACCAGTCTGCCCATTTTGCTGTCCGATTTTGATGCACATCAATGACGACAATTTTTGCTCCGTTTTTACGTGCTTGATTAAAATAAAGGACTTGGTGCATATTGGTGCTAAAAAGGTTACATCCCCATACAATAATTAGTTTTGCGTGTACCGTTTCCTCCGGGTCAATCCCAACCGGAAACCCCATCGTGTATTTATAGCCAGCACTTGCGGCAGAATTGCAGATCGTTCGATCAAGATGACTAGCTCCTAACCGGTGGAAATAGCGTCTGTCCATCCCATCACTATTTAACAACCCCATATTTCCATAAAAGCTGTATGGGAGAATACTCTCTGCTCCATGTAAATCGATGATAGAGGTAAACTTTTCTACTATGAGGTTATAGGCTTCGTCCCAAGAGATTCTTTCAAATGAATGATCCCCTTTGGCTCCTATTCGTTTAAGCGGGTATTTAAGCCGAGCGGGGTGATGAACCCTTTCTGGAAACTTTCGAGCCTTATGACAAATAACACCATTTGTGATAGGGTGGGCTTTGTCACCAGTCACAGAGGTGATGGTGTTGTCATCTATCGCTACGGTCAAACCGCATGTATCTGGACAGTCAAGCGGGCAAACAGATCGATGCTTTGTAACCATTGGTTTTCCATCCCCTTACTCATTATTATAAATTATCTCCATTTTACCATTATCTTCTATTGGAAGGATGATAGAAGGACTATTTACAATAAAAAAAGAATAGTATAAGGAAGCAAATATGAAGGACGGTGATAGTATGAGCAAAAAAGTAGCGATTATTACAGGGTGTTCAAGTGGATTTGGATTGATGAGTGCACTCGAATTAGCACAAAGTGGATTTCAGGTCGTTGCTACAATGAGGGATCCTAATAAATCGACAGAACTACTTACACAAGCGGAGAAAGAACATGTAAAAGAACATATTACAGTCTTTCCATTAGATGTAACTTCGAAGGAATCGATTGAAGGTTTGATGGAGTATATAAAGAGTCTTCCTTCTGTTGATGTGCTTGTGAACAATGCAGGATTTGCCGTTGGAGGATTTTGTGAAGAGTTAACGATCGAAGATTATCAGGAGCAGTTTGATACAAATTTCTTTGGAGTCATCTCGGTGACGAAAGCCGTTCTCCCTTATATGAGAGAGCAACAGAGCGGGAGAATGATCAATATTAGCAGTATTAGTGGACGAATCGGTTTTCCCGGTTTATCACCTTATGTGTCATCGAAATTTGCACTGGAGGGATTTAGTGAGGCATTAAGCTTTGAAGTTGCACCTTTTGGCATTGATGTTGTGCTTGTGGAGCCTGGCTCCTATGAGACTAGCATCTGGTCTACCGGTACGAAACTACGAACAGACCATTCATCAAGGGAAGACTCACCTTACTATTTTTACTTAAAAGCAATCCTAAAGAATTTACATAAGGCTAAGCCAAAATACGGAGATCCCCGTGAGGTTGCTAGATTAGTTGCTAGCATTGCTTCTCAAAAAACAAAGCCAGCTTTAAGATATCCAGTTGGAAAAGGGGTTAAAACTTCGATCAGGTTAAAACATATCCTTCCATCGAATCAAATGAAATCAATCGTTACAAAGAAACTATTAGGTTCAAAAGTGGGTGACTAAGTCATGGATTGGAAGAGAAAGTATCTATCCTTTTTGGAGGTGGAGGAAAAAGCTCCTACCTATGGATATTTAGTCGAGCTTATTCAAGCTCACATGCAAAAAGTGTCATTCGATTTATGCAGTAAAATTCATTACTTTCTCCATCAAGAGGAAAATGGATGGTTAACTCCACCAATCGAGGTATTTGTTCAAAACTTATATGAAAAAGGCTTTGGTGGAAATTGCTTTATTCTAAATCCGAGCTTTAAGCAATTAGTAGAAGCACTAGGTTACTCGGTTCATCTTGTAAGGATTCCGGCCGGTCATGTCGCGATGTGCGTAACGATTGAAAATAAGCAGTATTATGTGGATGTTGGCTACTCGGTACCCATTTTCGAACCAGTGAAGCTAGGGAAAAACTCTTCTTACCATGCATGTGGAGAGGACGTGTACATCACGAAGGAAAGTGAGAACAGCTACATAATCGATAGGCACCGAAACGGAGCAAGTTTTGTTAAAAAGACAATTGATCTTACTCCCATTGAAATGGATGATTTAGCAAGTGATATTGCTGATTCGTACAAGGATGTTAATGATAACCGGTTTATGAGAAGAGTGACAGCAACCGTTTTTAAGGAAGGTATAGCCTATTCGGTTGCCAATAATATTCTGTATGTAGCAAGTAATAAAGAATCGAAAGAATATGTTTTTGAAAGACGCGAAGATTGGATGAAAATGATGAAGGAAACTTATTCAATCAAAGAAAAATACATAAACGATGCACTAGCCTTTCTAGAGGATCGGGGAGTTCATTTGTTCAAGCAGTCATGTAAAAACTTTGGGTGAAAATTTTATAGATATTATCTCAACTTGTCTCATATATAAATAAAGTAATTATTTTAGAGACAGGGAGATAAGACATGAAGACATTTTTTAAAGGATTTCTCTTTCTTGCCGTGGCAGCGTTCATTGGGGAATGTTTGGAGTTTGTCATTAACCTCGTGCTTGCGAGACAGCTAGGTGAGCATGGGCTAGGTATATATATGACCATTTTACCTTCGTTGTTTTTAGTTGTTATCATTGCTAGCTTAGAATTGCCAATCTCGATTTCAAAGTTTATTGCTGAGAAGGAAGAGAGATTTCATCGAAGCTTGATGAAGCATGCGACGAATCTGGCTGTTAAATTCATGTTTGTCTTTATGGGTGTGGTCCTCATCATCCTGCCACATGTATCATTTTTTGATAACTACCATCCGCTTGTAAAATGGCTGTTTGTCATCATTATCCCGATTATTTCAATATCCTCTCTTGCAAGGGGATACTTTATGGGAAAACAGGATATGAGTAAAATCGCTATCTCCAATTTTCTCCGAAAAGTAGTGCAGCTCATTCTTTTAGTATTTTTATATCAGCTCTTTTCGTTTGACTTTGATACGTCCATTTTAATTGCCCTTTGTACTTTAATTGGAAGTGAGCTCATTGTATTTGTGTATTTGATCCATGCCTTTTTCATTAAATGGCAAACCATTAAACAAGAGAAGTACACGGTGATGACAAAGAAAGAGGCAAGGGGAAATCTACTAGCAGTTTCGATTCCGACAACTGGCATGAGAATCTTTCATTCTGTCACACATGCGATTCAGCCGTTCTTGATTAAGGCAGCTCTTTTGAAAGCAGGTCTATCAGAGGGAGTAGCGACAGAGCAATTCGGATTGATGGCTGGTGTTGCAATGAGTATCGGTTTCTTCCCAGCCTTCATTGCTCACTCCTTACTAATTGCCTTGATCCCGGCAGTCTCTGAAGCTTATGAACATAAAGATAGCTCAAAGCTCCAAAGGCTGCTCCAACAAGTGATGTTGATTACGTGTGCATACGGAATACCAGCAGTTATTCTCTTTTACTTTTTTGCAGAGCCTTTAACCCATATTTTCTTCGAATCTTCGTCGGCAACACTGTATCTAAAGCTACTCTGGCCGTATTTCTTATTACATTTTTTTGTGATTCCTTTGCAGGCATACTTAATTGGCTTAGGTCTTGTCAAGGATGCTTTATATCATGCAATGTGGGCAACCATGTTATCGTTTGTGGCCATGTACATATTAGGGTCTATGCCACATTTGCAAATGCAGGGAGTCATTGTTGGGATGAACTTCGGTGCGGTGCTCATGACGTTGCTGCATTATTTAACCATTTGCAAGAAAATTGGGTTATCGATCCATTTGCAGTTTCCAGTTGATAAAAAAGTAATCTAAGTGTGTAGGCCAAATCGGTTTGATTTGGTCTATTTAGTTGCTTAGGAAATGTTAAAAGCTCAGCATTTGTGGATAACTTAGTGATGTGCGTAGTAATCCGGCTCCAGCGCCCAGCCAAGATGAAATGGTGACGATCTTTGCCATTTCATCCTACTCGAGGGAAAAAGAAAAATCACTTTTTCCTTGGTCAAATGTTCCTTGAAGAGTAAAAGGGAAAGAGCGCCCTGAGCCTTTTGTTCCTCAAAGAAAAGTATAAAACTTATTACATAATATTGTGTATACATGGGACACCGCGTAACAAAACAAACCTATAAGGACTTGGTTCTAGACAAGTTCACTACCGTAATAGCCATTAATTGTTACAGTATTTATAACTATACGAACGACGTATAGACTAATTGGTAGAATTTAGTATACTCAAATTAGAACGTCCGTTCAGTTTAAGTAAGGAGTAACATTTTGATGAAGAGACGTTATGACAGAGAGAATGCAAAAAACGAAATAATAGAACATGCTTCCCTTCTATTTTCACAAAAAGGATATAATCAAACATCATGAAGGAACAAGGATTTGGCCATATTGTTAACACGTCATCTGCTGCAGGTCACGGTCCATCACCTGTGTCAGCAGCTTACTCAACTACAAAGCATGCTGTTGTTGGATTACTACATTATGAAGCAGAAGAATTCGGTATTAAAGTAAGTACGCTTTGCCCAGCATTCGTTGATACCCCTATCTTTGGTAAAGCAAAAGCCATTAATATCGATAAAAACGTCATACAAAAACAATTGAAAAAGCAAAAAATGATGACACCAGAGAAGCTCGTTAAAATTACGCTTGATGGCGTTCATAATAATAAACCAATCATCTGTCCTATGCCAATGCGTAAAACGATGGATATTGTGTTTGCAATGATTCCCCTTTACACTATGCTCTAATGAGACTAGTTTGTAAGGTTAGTAGAGAAGCATGAAAATCACCGTAATATGGTGTGCACTCGAAATGATAAAAAGGGGGGGAAGTACCTTTGAAACAGAAAATATATCTATTCCTTCTTCTAGTGTGGATAGGGAGCTTTTTACCTGAATCGCAGCTTCTTGAAACCTATGCAGCAACAGATACTATGCAAGAAAAGATTAGTCTTATCGAAGAAGAAATACAGAAGAACATGAATATACACGACATCCCAGGAATGGCATTTGCCCTAGTGGATAAGAATGGAACGATATTTGCTAATGGTTTTGGCATACTAGATGTAAGAGATGACTCTAGTAAAATAGATGAGTATACAAATTTTCAGCTAGGGTCTTTATCCAAAGTGTTTACATCATTAGCCATCATGCAGCTTCAAGAAAAAGGTGATATAAACATCGAAAAACCAGTAGTGGAATATCTCCCATGGTTTTCGATTAAAGATTCTTTCTTGTCTAATCAAATAACCATTAAACATTTACTCAACCATTCTAGTGGTCTACCAGGAAGACTAAATGTGCACGATGTAGACACGATAGACAGACAAGAAATTATACGTGCAGTCAAACAGAAACTTAATGGTGTTATATTGGTGGGCAAACCTGGAGAAGTCTATGAGTACACGAATATGAATACGGACTTATTACAGCTTGTTATCGAGGAAGTGACAGGTGAATCATTTGAAAATTATATGAATGAACAGATTTTCAAACCGCTTGAAATGAATCGAACGGGATATTTTACGTATCAAGATCGTCAATTAAATAATACAGCCACTGGACACCGTTATCACTGGGGAGATTTGCGCCCCTATAAGGAAGAGCTCGTATATGCAACATCTAATTCAGCTGGTTTGTCCTCCAATGTTCGAGACTTAGCTAATTTTATGATCATGCTATTAAATGATGGAAAACAGGATACAAAATCTCTGGCTAGTGCTAATAGTATAGCTGAAATGTTTCAACCGAATGATTGGGGAATTGGCTATAACTGGTATATTTACCCGCATAATGTGTATATGGAAGGCGGTCTACCTAGCTTTACATCTACAATGGTTCTTGCTGCAGATCAATCCTTTGGGTTTGTCCTACTATCTAATTCCAAACAAAATATAACTCTGCATACTGGCTTTAATCTATTTAAAATACTCAATGAACAAACACCAACAACTCTAGCAGTCTCTGATTTTCCAAAAATAGATTATGATGCCAAAATTATTCTGACAATCGTAATCATGATTGGCATAGTGCTAGTCTGGACAGTAACTTTATTAGTATATCAATTAATAAAAGGGTCTAAAAGAATTGCCTTTAGTAGGCCAGGGGGTAAAAAATCTATTTTTCTATTATTGATCCTTTCTCTGTTTTTAGGAATCATGACCTACATTTACGTCATACTGCCTTATTACATCGGAGTTCCCACGTTATATGACTTTAAAAAGGAACCTGATTTTATTATGGGAATATTGTTATTTACGATCATCTATTCAGTCTATTCCTTGTGTTTATGCTTCAGGATTCTTTTCGTGCGTAACGTTATAAATGATCATGTAGTATGAATTGTGAGGTAAGAAAATCTTATTTACGGAAATTTTGAAATAGACTACCATTTATAGGAATATATTGATAAAGAATGGTGGAAAACAATCATGAGTTTTTTCATTAGAAAAGGTACACGTATCGATCTACAAGGAATTGATGAACTAGTTAAGTTGGTTAAAGAGAACCTATTAGAGCAACATATTTTTCAATGGGATGATAATTATCCGAATAAAGAGTATTTAGAGCATTGCATTCATGAAGGAGATCTTTATGTTTTAGAGGATGATCAGGATATAAAAGGAATTGTTGTACTCAATGAGTGGCAGTCTCAAGAGTGGGAAAGCATCCATTGGACAGAAGGTAGCCCCCTTGTTATCCATACGCTTTGTATCCATCCGAAAGACCAGGGAAAAGGGATTGGCAAACAACTCCTTCTATTTTGTGAAGACTATGCTAAGAAGAATGAATATGACCATATTCGGTTAGATGCTTTCGCAGGGAATAAAACGGCATTAGGTTTATACGAAAAGTACGGCTATGAGTATAGGGGAGACGTACAATTTGACTTTAAGCCTGTTGGGCATGAAACATACCGTTGTTATGAAAAAGCGCTAGGTGGCAAGGTTTTTATAGGGAAAAGTTCTGATAAAACTGTGGAAGTAGCCGATAAAAAGTGACTAGTTGATGATAAAAGCTAGGAAGTTGCTGATAAGGAAAATAGTTGATGATAAACAGTAAAAGTTGCTGAAAAAATAAGGAAGTTGACGATAAAAAACAGCTAGTCGCTGATAAAATCAATAAAGCTGCTGATAACGATCAATTTCTGAAATAAATCAGTTGTTTTTTCCTGCGAATGAATTAATTATGCAATGAAATCTTGTCTAATGGATAAATATGAATAAATCTTTCAAACTATATTGATTAAATTCTGAATATTTGATACAATAAAACATATTTTTAATGAGCTATATTTTTATATAATATTGTTTACAAAATGCTGTGAGTGAATGCTAATGTTCATTTACGGCATTTTTTTAGCGTTAATGGCTCTATTTTCACATAAAGGTTGGATCGAGATGACAGTGAAAGATGAGATACGACATAAGGTTTGGAGTGTATTAACTGAGCAAAAATTAGGCCGATTTCCTTTTCCGCTAACGGGGCGGATTCCTAACTTTAAGGGAGCCGAGCAGGCAGCCCATCATGTTGTTCAATTAGACGTTTATAAAAGGGCAAAGGTGATCAAAGTAAACCCCGATTCACCACAGCTGCCACTTAGGGCACAAATCATTCGGGATGGTAAAACTCTATTAGTGCCGACACCAAGACTAAAAGCAGGATTTATTATGGTAAAACCTGAATGGGTTCCAAACGGGGAAGAGAGAAAAGCTGCAAGTTTAAGCCATATTCATGCATATGGAAAGGTGATCCCGTTAAAGGACATGCCTATGATTGATTTAATTGTAGTAGGATCTGTGGCTCTTCATAAGGATGGTCGTAGAATTGGCAAGGGAGAAGGCTATGCAGACCGGGAATATGCAATTATTCGGGAGCTAGGTAATCCTGAAGTACCCGTTATTGGAACGGTACATAGTGTACAAGTTGTCACAGATGACATTCCAAAGGATCCGTATGATTTAACCGTGGATTATATCGCCACAGAAGCCGTTATTTTCAAAACAGATAGCCCATATGAGAAACCGCCAGGGATTTTTTGGGAACGTGTTACGGATCAGGAAAAGGAAGAGATGCCGGTTCTCGAGGAAATCTATCAACTCATTGAAGAAAGAAAAAAGAGGGATTCTTGATGATACTATATGGTGAAAGAGTACAACTTCGGTTTCTTGAACGAAATGATGCAGAAGAGTTTTTAGAGCTTTTGTTGAAAAATAAAGACTACTGGGGAAGATATGAACCACTACGAGATGAAGCTTACTATACGTTAGAAAAGCGGGCAATTGAGATTGAGGAAAATTATAAAGATGCCAGTAATGGACGAGGCTACAGTTGGGGAATCTTCATTGATAAGGGTAACACGTTAATCGGTGATATATCTCTTTATGGAGTTAAACCAACTCCGTTTTCATCAGGCTCTGTTGGATATTCCATCGACTATGACCAAGCGGGAAATGGCTATGCGACAGAAGCATTACGTCTTGTCTTAGCCTTTGCCTTTGATTATGCTCAATTACACCGAGTCCAAGCCGGGGCAGCCCTGGATAATGAAGGATCCATTCGAGTGTTAGAGAAAGTCGGATTTATTCAAGAAGGGATTTCGAGGAAGAATTTAAAAATAAATGGGGAATGGAAAGACCATTATCAGTACGCAATAATTGATGAGGATTGGCAGCTACAAAAAGAAAAATGACCGTGTCAAAAGACTCGGTCATTTTACATTATACTCAAAAATGATCAACAAGGAGCATATGATTGGAATTGAAGTAAGAATGGCGAGGAATGGCTTTACATAATGAAGCCGTAGCATAATATACATGGTTGGGTAAAAGAAAAATTCCCATAAAAACGAATAACCCTCATAAAATTTGATATAGCCCCACTTGTAGGCAAACCATTCGATAATAATGGACCCTGCGACCCACTTTCCGATATAGTACAGTTGCTGCGTTTTATCTTTATGATCTGGATAATGGTGTAGAAATAGTAGGGAAATGGCGGGGAGCGTAATAAACGTATATAACGTATTATTAATGAAGTGACTAATGAATGGCTTTTCAAGTACCCAAAGCTTCTTTAAGCTATGTGCAATAAAGAGGTAGAATAGATTCATCATCGATATATAATACATGGTGGGCAAATAATCGTGAATTCTTTTGAAGCCTCTCGAAAATAGTGAGGCAATTACGAGTCCTGTTGCACATAACAAATGGTACATAAAGAAGCCCTTTCTTTTAATAAATTTGGTGGCGAATAGTACTATTATCATATTTTCCAAAAATAGGGGTTGTATTCACGAGGTTTGATACTGGGAATTATTTCCAAAGTATAAAACATACGTATTCAAAAAAAGAGAGCCCGACTAACAAGGTTTGCGAATCAGGCTTTTGTGCATATGCATTAATTGGTTGTCTTGAAAGGCTCATCGCCTTCAACAGGTTTGATCGATAATTCACTAGATGTTGATGACGATACTGACTTGAATAACACTTGCTGTATAAAGGGAATCACCTCTTATTTTTTGTTTTTAGTATATGAAATAGTAGAGGAGCCACGTGTCATGTATCGCACACTTTTTGTATTTGTCAAAATGGTGACGATTAGTAGGAGTCGATTATTTTTTCCTGTTTAAAAGGTTGATTAATACATGTGTTTTATAAAGCTCGAGCTTTTTGCCCTCGTAATAACGTATGCCTTCTTTTTTTAGTTCACAAATCAACCAACCTTTACTTCCGATGTGCATCCAACTCAATCCTTTCTTAGTAAAGTGTAGGAATGGACCTATCCTAATTTGAAGGGCTTTCATTGTATCAGTGAGACAATCTGTATGAAAAGTGATATGAACCACTTTTTGAAAAGAGGAGGGGATCTAATGAAATATATAACTGATATAACGAACATAAATGAAGGTATGCTTGAAGGGGGATTTTTTGATGGATGGCCTAATCCACCTTCTACACATACACATTATCGAATATTACAAAACAGCTTTCGGTTTATTGCGGCCATTGATGAAGATACAAATCAAGTCATCGGCTTTATAACGGCAATTAGTGACGGAGTGCTTTCAGCCTATATACCACTACTAGAGGTACTTCCTTTCTATAAGAATAGAGGTATTGGATCTAAGTTAGTGAAAATGATGTTAGATGAATTAAATAGCTTATATATGATCGATTTACTGTGTGATGCAGAATTACAACCGTACTATGAAAAACAAGGAATGAGTAAAGCACAAGGAATGATGAAGCGATATTATGAAAATCAACATGGTGAATTGTAAAAATGAGTTAATAACCTATTGCATTTGATAAGTAGAGTCATTATAATTTAATAGATTAATCATTACAGGTGGAAGGGGAGTGTTTTGAATGAAAAAAATTTCGTTAATTCGTTCACTCCTTTTTCTTTTTCATTGAAGCAAGGGCTGTTGCCTTTGCTTCTTTTTTTTACCCATTTTCGAAAGGAGAGAGAATGATGAAGTATAATAGGGTGTTAATTAAGCTAAGTGGTGGAGCATTAGGGGGAGAAGGAGAAAGCTTTGATCCGGACCGATTAAATCACATTGCTAATGAAGTTCTATCTATTGTCGAGATGGGAATTGAAGTCGCCATCGTAGTGGGTGGGGGGAACATTTTCAGAGGAAAGCAAGCCGAGATATGGGGGATCGATCGGGTTGAGGCTGATAATATTGGAACGCTTGGTACGATAATCAATAGTTTAATGTTAAGGGGCGTACTAAAAAGCCAGACGAAAAAGGAGGTACGCGTGATGACGTCGGTGCCTGTCTCATCTGTAGCGGAGCCATACATTAGACTACGAGCCATTCACCACCTAGATAAAGGATACGTTGTGATTTTTGCTGGAGGAAATGGGCAGCCATTTGTAACAACGGATTACCCGAGTGTGCAACGGGCGCTAGAAACAAACTGTGACGCGATTTTAGTTGCAAAGCAAGGGGTAAACGGTGTATTCACAAGTGATCCAAAACTGGATGTCCATGCTAAAATGTACGACCATCTTAATTATGAAGACGTGATTACCAACAATCTTCAAGTCATGGACCAATCTGCTTTTCTGTTGGCAAGAGATTATAACTTGCCGATTCATGTATTCAATTTTGATGACGCTGGTGTCATGAAGCAAATTTGTGAAGGGCTGCATGTCGGAACGCTGATAAGTCAAGAGAAGACGGTTCTTTCATCATAGATAAGAAGCAACGAAAAAAGAGATGAAAAAGTAATCTCAGGCTGTCGAGAAGGTCTCGGCAGCCATTTTTTACTTTCTAACACAATATATGGTGGTTGTGTAGTATGCCTCATTTATTCTAAAAAGGGAAAACATCCGACAATATTTCCATAAGAGATGTTCTCAAAGACATTTTGAGGGTCTAAGTCGAGTGAAATGTCTCAGAGAGGTGTTCTCAAAGACATTTTGATGGTTTAAGACGAGTGAAATGTCGGTTAGGAGGATCCTATTGGTTATTTTAAGGAGTTTTGATTGTGAAATCTATTTCGAATATTTTAGGTTTTCCCACAAGAAAAAGAGATGAAATAGTCATCTCCTTTTTCGCTGTACTATTAGGGAGTATAAGTTTCTAGTGTTTACCTTGTACGATGTTCTCGCGTAATCTCGCTCCAGCGCCCAAATGCTCGAGATCAATAAACTTAGAAGAAAATAAGGGAATATTAATGTCAATATTACACTTTTGCTCTGCCAAAGGATAAATGGGAATTTGCTCCTTTTGTTCCTTAAAACCCTCGTCCAAGTATATTGAAAAAGCTCGAATCATCATTCGGTTCTTGTAAATCCATTGCATTATGATAACGGCCTTGAATATTGGCTTTTGTCATAAGATTTAGAACGAGCGCCCAAAACTCTTGTTGTTCGTCTGCTTTTTCAACCAAATCTATTACCAATGGTGAAAGGGCACCATAAATATCACTTATTTTTTCTTGATGTAACGCTAATGTCTCCTTTGCCCCTTCTTCCATAAGGAGAGTTTTTATTTCAAGTGTTTCCATTAAGTTTTGAGATCGACCAATGTGAAAGGAGTGGCTACACAAATTTAATAGATTTGACCTAAGAGAAGCCTTTTGTTCAGCACTGATACCTAGTGAATCCATCTTTGAAATGATCTTATGACGTAGATCTTCTACCTCGCGATCTATTGCATCCTTTGCTATTTTTAAGATAGGAATATCTTTATATTGTTTCAACTTTTCTAACCTCGCTAACATCTGTCTTACAAACATTATAGCAATGGTAATAGAACAATTCGTATAGGAATTCCAACTTTTTATGACAGATTCGTGATGGTAATTGTTTACAGAGTCGAATAGAATGGTATATATTATTTATGAATAAAAAATAAAAATATTCATATGTTCAAAGAAGGAGATAGAAAATGGTTCGAGGATTTAGTGAAAAAGAGCGAGAGATGATCAAACAAAATTTAATCGACGAAGGAAAACTTTTATTTGACCAATATGGATTAAAGAAAACAAGTGTAAGTCAAATTACAAACAAAGTTGGAATTGCGCAAGGCTCCTTTTATCTTTTCTATTCATCAAAGGAGGAATTGTATTTTGATATTGTGGAGCAAGAGGAGCATGCGATAAAAGAACTGCTTATGGAGGATTTATTGGACCCAGCCATCAATTCCGAGAAATTTACAATCATCCTTATAAGGTCATTGAAGCTGATTGATGAAAATCCCATTCTTAGAAGATTATTTTTAGAGAAAGAGTTTGAACAAATGGTTCGAAAGCTTCCAGCAGAAAAGGTAGAGCAGCACATTCAAAATGATGGATTTCTATTAACTCCATTAATTGAAAAGTGGCAGTCGGAGGGACGGGTCATTAAACAAGACCCACATGTTATCGGAGCGATGTTTCGTGCCTTTATTTTGCTCGCTCTCCATAAGAAAGAAATTGGGGAAGAGATTTTCGATGAAACGATTTCACTAATTGCTGAAAGTTTAGCGAATCGAGTGTTTAAGGAGTGAACGAAATGATAAAGGTAGAAAACCTCTCCTATCGATATCCAAGTAAAAAGGAGGAAACGTTAAAGAATATATCCTTTCAGGTAAAGAAAGGAGAAATTTTTGGATTTCTAGGTCCTTCTGGTGCGGGAAAAAGTACAACCCAGAAAATCCTAATTGGTATTTTAAAGGATTACAAGGGAAGTGTATCAGTCTTTAACGAGGAGCTATCGACATTGGGCTCAAATTATTATGAAAAAATAGGCGTGGCTTTTGAGTTTCCTAATTTTTATGGGAAACTCACTGCCTATGAAAATTTGAAACTGTTTCAGCGATTATATGCAGGGAAAACGGCAGAACCAATGGGTCTTCTTAAAAAGATGGGGCTTCTACAAGATGCACATGTTAGATTTTCGAATTACTCGAAGGGGATGAAAATGAGACTGAATTTTTGCCGCGCCCTTCTCAATAATCCTGATCTCATCTTTTTAGATGAACCAACTTCTGGACTTGACCCGGTCAATTCTAAAATCATGAGGGAATCGATTCAAGAATTGAAAGAACAAGGTAAAACGATTGTACTAACGACACACAATATGCATGTAGCAGACGAGATTTGTGACAAAGTGGCATTTATGGTAGACGGACAAATTTCGTTAATAGAATCACCTAATGCCTTAAAGATACAAAAAGGAAAGAAGCAGCTTGAACTTATGTATTTACAAGACGGTTCTATGGAAAAGGCTGAGTTTAGCCTACAAGGAATTGGGGAAAACACTGAGTTTTTACAAACGATAAAAAGGCATGAAATCATCACGATGCATACACAGGAGGCGACACTTGAAGATATATTTATCGAAGTGACCGGGAGGAAGCTCCAATGAATCTATCATTACGCCGATTAGCTATTGGAATTTGGTCAGACATGATTTTTCAAGTGCGGCATGGCTTCTATGCGGCTTATATGGTCGTGAGTACATTGTATATTGTTCTACTAACCTTTATCCCTCATGGCTACCAAGAAATGGCAAGTGTACTGATTGTGTTTTCAGATCCATCTTTCATAGGCTGTTTTTTTATTGGAGCTATCATTCTGCTCGAAAAAGGTCAAGGAATCTATGACTCCTTGTTTGTAACTCCCTTTCAAATTGCCGAGTACTTACTCTCGAAGCTATTTTCGTTAACGTTTCTATCAATCATATCTAGCTTGGCTATTATAGGTTTTAGTATAAGCGGCATCGTAGTAGATTATAGACCGATCGTAATCGGAATTTTTCTTAGCTCTCTGTTTTTTACCTGCATAGGCATCATTCTTGCGGTTCGAGTCAAAACAGTGAATCAGTTTCTATTAAGTTCACCGCTCGTCTTAATCGTTTTCTTCATTCCAGTTCTAGAAACGACCATGAGTCTAAACCTTAAGTGGACATCGATTTTACCTAGTTATGCGGGGATTTTACTCATACAAGGCGGGTTTGAACCTCTATCAGTGAACGAATGGACATATGGAATCGGCAACTTGGTCGCTTGGATCCTAGTAGGTTTTTATCTGACGTATCATTCCTTTTATAAGTATATTGTTTTAAGAATAGGAAGTGGATAACGATATGCAGAGAATCTTAGCTTTATGGATGAGTGACATGAAGAACATTCTAAGAGATAGTATTTTACTAATTGGGCTAATTGGTCCAATCCTGTTTTCATTATTGGTTAAATTTGGACTACCGAGCTTAGAGGACTTTCTTTTTGATCAATATAACTGGGAGTTAGTGCCGCATTATCCATTTATTTTAAGTATCGTTTTACTAATGACACCATTAACAGTAGGTATGCTGATGGGATTCATGCTTCTTGAGGATCGGGATGAAAACATGCTGTTATATTATTCTGTAACACCTCTCACCAAATCGGGTTACTTGCTATATAAAACCGCATCAATTATGATGGTGACATTTCTCGTTTCTTTTATGGTGATTTACCTCTGTAACTTATTAGACATTGAGCTAGTTTGGTTGTTGCCTATAAACTTACTTATTTCTCTTGAAACCCCGATTATCGCGCTATTTATTGCGAGCTTTGCTAGCAATAAGGTAGAGGGACTTGCTCTATCGAAGGTCACGAGCGTTCTGTTGATCGTACCATTTGCGGTGTATTTTATGGATTCAAGCTGGGTGTATGTCGCAGGACTCTTACCTCCATATTGGATTACGTTTTCGATGCTCCGTATTGGAACAAGTGATTTTTGGATGCTAATTGTTGGAGGACTGCTCGTTCATCTCATTTATTTAGGCGTGTTGAACCGGATTTTTCAGCGGAAGATAGAATAAGCGTTGTGGAATTCAAAAAATTGTAATATTTTACAAGGTACAATGTGACTTTTTCCACTATACTATTAGTAGAGGTAAACCTACTTAGAAAGAGGTGGAGGAAGGTGGATTACGGGTACTTAGCTTCAGAGGATAAAATTAGAAGAGCGTATGAAGATGGTGATTTTAAAAACCTACCAGGGTACGGAAAGCCACTTGTATTAGAGGATTTATCTAGTATTCCACAAGAATTAAGAATGGCTTACAAAATGCTCAAAAATGGGGGTTATAACCCAGAGGAGCATAAGCTAAAGAGTGAAATCAAGACAATTGAGGATTTAATGGCAGTGAGTCAAGATGACCACCAAAAATCCATTTTTCAAAAGCAGCTTAATGAAAAAACGATTCGTTTAAACAGCCTTGTGAAAAAAAGACAAATCTCCAATTCCTCCGCTTTTAAGGATTATGGGAATAAGGTGTACAATAAATTTAAATAAAGAGATTGAAAAGTGTGGTAGATTACCACACTTTTTTTTATTAAGAGAGTATAAAAGTTTCAGCAAGAGAATGGGCCAATGACTTGGAATCCAGCTCCAGCGCTCAGCCAGGATGGAAAGGCGACGATCTTTGCCATTTCATCCTATTCGAGGTCAAAAACCTGTCATGAATATTAGGGAAAACCACCCTTTTTTCATGACAGGTTATTTGCTCTGCCTGAGGTTAAACGGGGCACCATGAGCCTTTTGTTCGCTCAATGAAATTCACATATAAATGGTAATTATGGTTATCGTTTTAAATAGGACAGCAAATCTTGGTACTAGCCAAGTTTTTCTAATGTTTGGGGAATATGTTGGAATCCATTTGTCCTTAGTTGTTCACATTCCTGACGTAACAGCTATTTAGTGGGATGCTATACTTAAGTCATTGCTTAGAGGTAGGTGAATACAATTGAAGTCTAATCCTTTACTTTTAAAGGCTGAAGAGTTTATTAGAGCGTGTTATAAGGAACTTGGTAAAAGTGAACAAGATATAAAAAGTCGTCTTTTTATGATAAAACAATCCATATTATCTACTGGAACGTATGAACAGACAACAGAAGAACTTACACATGGTGCAAGAATGGCATGGAGAAATAGTAATCGATGTATCGGAAGATTGTTTTGGAACTCCTTGCATGTAATCGATGAAAGAAAGCTAGACACTGAAGAAGAGGTTAGAGAAGCACTCTTTCATCATCTTGAGTATGCAACAAATAATGGGAAGATTCGACCGACGATTACTATCTTTAAACCATCAAGTGAGGAAACAGTACCTGCTATTCGGATATGGAACCACCAGCTTATCAGATATGCAGGCTACGAAACAGACAGCGGCATTCTTGGCGATCCCCACTCCTTATCGTTTACAAAGCAATGTCAGGAGCTTGGCTGGGTAGGGGAAGGAACCCATTTTGATATATTACCACTAGTTATTCAGATTGGGACGAGTGAACCAGTTTGGTATGACATTCCGAAAGAGCTTATAAAAGAGGTTCCAATTCGTCATCCGGAACGAACAGAATTTGAGGATCTTCAGCTAAAATGGTATGCCGTTCCCTTTATCTCGGAAATGAAGCTTGAAATTGGCGGTATTCACTACCCAGCTGCACCTTTTAATGGCTGGTACATGGAAACTGAGATTGGTGCTCGTAATTTGGCAGATACCAATCGGTACAACATGCTTCCGAAAGTAGCTACGATTATGGGGCTTGATACAACAACGAACGCAACGCTCTGGAAGGATAAAGCGCTGATCGAATTAAATATAGCCGTTCTTCATTCGTTTAAAGAAGCTGGAGTTAGCATGGTCGATCATCATACGGCTGCAGGGCAATTTCTTTTATTTGAGGAGAAGGAAGAACAGGCTGGCAGAGACGTGACCGGACGATGGAGCTGGTTACTTTCACCAATATCCCCAGCAACAAGTCATGTGTTTCATAAAAGATACAACGATGAAGTTAAAAACCCGAACTATTACTATCAAGCTTGTCCCTTTCACAGCCACAAATCATAAGAAAGCTACCAGTTCATAAAGAAGCTGGTAGCTTTTTCATTTCTTATTTTTCTCTTCAGGCAATGGATCTATCACATGTGCATCCTCTGGATCAACACCAGCCCGAACAGCGTAGAAAAACACTCCTAACCCCATGAGAAGTAAAAGGAATAAACCAATTAAAGTCACCCACCATTGAACCATTAACATTCCCCCTTACTCACGTATATGCTTGGTTTCAACCATCTATGTGTTCTTAAAAAAAATATGAAAGTTGTCAAGCAGACGAGAATATCTTTGTAGAAGAATGAATAAAAGGGGGGATGTGCATGTATCCTTACATGCAAAATCAAGCGGACTATTACTTACAGCAAGCGGCAAAATATGATTTGTTAGCCATGTATTACAAATACTCCGATCCAAACCGGCATATTTACTATTATAAGTGCCATTTACAAGCAATGAACCAGGCGCTCACGTGCATGCAGACGCAACATGGATATCGGGCAGAGGGAGCGGGCAATCCGAATGCAAAGGTGCGGATTCTACACACTTCGCCAAATGCTCCAGCGGTTGATATTTATGTAAATGGCGGACGCGTGGTGCAAAATGTGGCCTTTAAACAGGTGAGCCGATACTTAGATGTCCCTGGAGGCTCTCATACGCTTGAGATTTACCCTACCGGTCAAAAGAACAATCCCGTTTTACGTGAAAGTATAACGTTAATGCCTGGCGTATACTATACGGCTGCAGCAACTGGCCCATTAAACGAACTTGAACTTTTGGCGTTAGTGGATAAACCATTTGTAGAATATGGTCAAGCGAAGGTTAGGTTTGTTCACCTTTCACCAGATGTTAAAGCAGTAGATGTTGCAACAAAACGGGGAAATGTGTTGTTCTCAGGCGTCTCCTTTGGAGAGGCGAGTACGTATCAAAACGTCACACCAGGCAAAGTAGACCTGCAGGTTCTCGTAACTGGTACGAGTGATGTCGCCTTATCTGTACCGACGGCAAATATTAGACCGAATACCGCCTACACCGTGTATGCACTTGGATTAGCTACTGGCACACCTGCGTTAGAAGCTTTAGTATTGCAGGATTCATAAGGATATTGAAAACCAGCTCCAGTTTAGGGGGTTGGTTTTTTTGTGCCTTTGATAGTGCTAGGTTCTTGAGTAGGGAGTTGCTGATACATGGCTCGGGTGTGGCTATAAGAGAAGGATGTTTAGGGTAGAAAAATGCCCAAGGTTGTTTAGCTCGTTTAAGAGATCGTAGTCTTGCCGATAAATAGGGAAAAGTTGCCGATAAAAAGATTCGAGTTGCTGATAAAAGAATCGATGTTGCCGATAAACCGAAAAGTTGCTGATAAATTCAGAAAGTTGACGATAAAATAAAGAAGTTGCTGATAAATGGCAAAAGGTTGCTGATAAAAATCCAATAGTTGCTGATAACCTAGTAAAGGCAAGTAAGATTAGTAAATAAGGAGATCAATAATAGCAGTTTCTTGCATAAATAGGACCGTCACTATTAAAAAAGGTAGAAAAAGTAACGGGTTCCGTTTTGGGAGAGCATTACAATGTAAATAGCATTCCTAATTAGCAAAGAATTCAACAAGAAATTAGCAATACAAACAGCAAACAAAAACGCTCAGAGACATTCTGAGCGTTTTTAACGATTGTTTTTATTTTTTCCCTAAAGAGAAGCCTTCAAATAATCTTCCACCAAAGGGTTTAAGGACTTTATCAGTCAGGCTTACTATTTTATCAATACCATTTGTTTTATAAAACGTGTCAAATGCTTCAACGAATTCGTTTGCAAGTTCATTGTCGTGATGAACTAACGAACGAACAACCCATTTTGATGACCCAATCCATTTACGATTACTACGAAGAATGAACTCACTAACTAACTCACCAAGTTTATTTGCAATAAAAATTCCTTCGCCTCTATTTTGGCAACCGATTAAATCATCTAACGCATCAGTGATAAAATATCGCTTCATATCAATAGTTTCTTTTGACCACTCTTTTGGTCCTTGTTCTAATAAGTCTTTAGCTTCTTTTCTTATTTTTGACAACACACCTGTATCTTTTAAAATCTTCCCTTCGCTTACCATTCTTGGCATACAAGGTCTTGCTTCTTTACAATCACTTTCAAAAAAGAAGCGATAAGACGATAAATTATGTGCAAATAGTTCAATATTCCATCCAAATTCAATGAGTGATTCACGAAAAGAAGCAGATAGACTTTCATCAAAAACCACTATATCTAAATCAGATGTTTCCGTTGCTTGCCCACGAATAACACTTCCAGCTAAAATTGCTCCCTGACAATTCGGAAAATGTTTGTTTATATACTGATTGGCTGCTTCTATTGGTTCAGGTCTATTTTTCATTTTATCTACTCCTTTTGAAGAAACTCACCTTTCAACATACTCATACGAAGTCGGTCAACAAATTCTCCATTTCTTAATCTATCTTGTCTTAAAATACCTTCTTCAACATAGCCCATACGTTTATAAGATCTGATAGCTTTTTCATTGTCCACTTCAACTCTGAGCCAAATTTTATTTAGTCCTAATTCATTAAATCCCCATAAAAGCATTTCTTTCATCGCAGCAAGCCCAAAGCCTTTACCCCAATGGTTTTTATCTCCTATTGCAATCCCTAATTCAGCGTGTTTGTTTACCTTATCGATGTTTTTTAAATCAACCCAGCCAATATGTTTTCCCTCTTCTGTGACAATGGCTTTTTGTTCATATCCATTTGTTTTGTTTATGCACATTTCAATCCAATTTTTAGTTTCTTCTCTACTAAAAGGTGGATACCTTTCTGGCATATTTAAATGCTTTGTTACTTCCTTATCTAAACACCATTGATAACGGTCTTCAACGTCATAAAGAGTTAATTCTCTTAATTGGATTTTCGGCAATTCTCTTGTTTTCATCTCACTGACTCCCAATAGATATTTCTAATTACTCACAAACTCTATAACAATATTATCATATTTTTTCCATTTACCTTCAAAAAAATAAAGTTCGCTTCGTGGAACTGCTGACTCTTAAATGCATCAATGAGATATAAGTAAGCTAATGGCCAAATGGAACGGGTATCGTGCATCATAGCGTTACCCCATCGTTGTAAATCTGCTCTACCGTCTTTATACTCTTGATTACATTGTTTCAATGACTTCGATCTATGGTTGACTCCACCCATCTAATTATATTATTATCTAATTAGATACAAATTAAATTAACTAAAAGGTGAAAATATGCAGCTATCTCGGATCGTCAATTTTTATAAGGTATTAGCAGACCCTACTCGCATACGTATGATAATGCTTTTAGCGAAAGGACCATTGCACGGGCAGGAACTAGCAGAGAGGTTAAGTGTTTCGACGCCAACGATAACTCATCATGCGAATAAATTGAGAGAGGCTGGTCTACTCATTCAACGGAGGGAGAAGAATACAATATATTTCAGCTTAGATGAACGAACATTTCTGCGCACTAATGAGGCAATTATTAAAATGCTTGAGGGAGCAAAGAGGGAGGATAACGATATGTTACAAACCGAACACCAGAAAGTGAAGGATTCAGTCATCTCAAATTTTTATACAAAAGATGGAAAATTAAAGCACATTCCTTCACAGTTGAAGAAGAAACTTATTGTGCTTCAAGAAATGGTTGAAAAACTAGAGCCTGGCAAGAAATATCAGGAAAAAGAAATTAATGATTTTATTAAACAATTTCACGAAGATTTTGCTACAATAAGAAGAGAGTTCATTATGCATCAATTTATGTATCGCGAGAATTCAGTGTACGAATTAAATCCAACAGAACTATGGACTAGATGGGAAGAGCTATCTTAGGGATGACTAAGATTAATTAATGGACCAAAAGGTAAGGTTGACACTTTACTGACGGGTGAATTAACTAAAACCTCCAACTGGGCCTATTTTTTGTCTGCACGAGAATAGCATACATGATAAAGTGAGTGCACATTGATGGAAAATCAAGAGTGAACAGCTTATACTACAAGTAGAATTAGACAAAAAGGAGTCAGATCATGAGGTTAATAAGTATCTCTGACTATAACCATGCTACTATGCAATTAGGCAGACCAGTATATGACAATCAAAAGAGAATATTGCTAACAGCAGGTAGAACGATTGATCCTCGATATTTAAAGAGGCTAGAGGATATGGATATTCGCTATTTATTTGTAGAAGATTCGGTATCGGAAGGTATCACGATGGATGAAATGATGGATATGCCTACTTGGTTAGATGCGATAGAGGCTGTTCAGCAAGTGTACAAAGTAGCTGCAACCAATAAGCCGTTTGAATTGAAAGATATTCAGCAAATGACAAACAAATTGATTGATGAAGTCAACAAACGAAAAGCAATCGTGCTTATTCCAACTACATCCATCGCTGAAGATTTACGTCCTTATGCGCACTCGGTTAACGTTGCTTTACTAGCACTACAAGTGGGAAAAAAGCTATCGTCCATTAATAACTTACAAATGCGTGATCTTGCTCTAGGCGTACTTTTACATGATATTGGGAAAGCCATCACTTCAAATGATGAGAATCATCCACAAACTGGATTTGATTATTTGCGTAAGGTAAGAGGGCTAAGCTTACTATCAGCACACGTTGCTTTTCAGCATCATGAACAGTTCAATGGAACCGGTTTTCCAAGAGGAATTACCGGGAAGGAATTCCATGAATATGCTCAACTATGCGGGATCTGTAACCTGTATGATAATATGATTTCACGTGATCATATTCCTCCCCATATGGCGATGGAGATGATTATGACAAAGAGTAATGTTGGATTTAGTGAGGAAATTGTCCACGCGTTTATCCACAGTATCCCAAGCTATACACCAGGAACAAAAGTTGTTCTAAGTAACGGTGAGAAGGCCATCGTGACGAAGATTAAATCACACATGCAACGACCGGTAATACGAATCATCGAAAGCAATAAGGAAGTTTCCCTCGAGGAGGACCATACTTTACTTATCACTGGGACGTTCGATGAAAAATAGTGCAGCCACTTTGGCTGCACTATTTTTTTAGGTTTCCAAGCTCTTCTGCAATAGCTTGCATTTCGCTAATAGAAAAGTTTGTTTTATTTTTTATAAGCAAATAAATATCGCGCAGATCCTCGTAAGCCTCTTCGCTAAAATGTGATGGTTTCATAATCCCAACATTTAATACTTTAAGCTTTTGCTGAATTTCATTTACCATAAATTCAATATTTTGGACCGATTTTTCAGTTAAATCCATCTAAATTCACCCTTTCGACAGTTGTTTTTATCATTGTAACACTTGAAGCTTATTTTTGATATGTAGTACGAAAATGAAAGTGATGAAACACTACCTCAGTACATAGTTCAATGTATTTCACGTTCAGGTAAAACATGACTTTTTCAATATAGAAAAGTTTGTCCTCATCTGTTGATTAGTTATGCGGTTTCAAGGGAAAATAAGAGTAAATTCAATAACTGGAGAGATATGTAATGAATCGCTCATTTTTAAAGGATCTTTGGATTCAATTTCATGAAGATGAACTAGCGGGGCTTTCAGCCGAGCTAGCCTACTTTTTTTTATTGTCGTTATTTCCCTTTTTAATTTTTCTCATCACATTAATTGGCTTTTTACCTCTGTCTGAGGATAGTGTACTGGATTTTGTGGCTCAATATGCGCCAATTGAATCCTTACAAATCATCGAGCAAACGTTAGAAGGTGTGATACAAAAGCATAATGGTGGACTGTTGTCATTTGGGATTTTAGCAACATTATGGGCAGCCTCTAATGGATTAAATGCCGTGATCAGGGCGTTTAACAGGGCGTATGATGTAAAAGAAACACGCTCTTTTCTCGTTGCCAGGTTTATGAGTGTTTTATTAACGGTTGCGATGATAGTGGTTATTATCATTGCTCTATTACTGCCTGTTTTCGGAAAACAAATTGGCTTGTTTATTTTTTCCTCCTTTGGCTTATCCGAGTCGTTTTTAAGTGTTTGGAACGCGGGCAGATGGATAGTTAGCTTTATTGTCCTGTTTATTGTATTTAGCTGCTTGTATTATTTTGCCCCTAACGTGAAATTACACTGGAAGGAAATATTTAGCGGAGCGCTTTTTGCAACCATCGGGTGGATAATTGTTTCAACCGCGTTCTCATACTACGTTGGAAATTTTACTAACTATTCAGCTACTTATGGAAGCTTAGGGGGTATCATTGTGCTGTTAATTTGGTTCTACTTAACAGGGATGATTATTTTGATTGGTGGAGAAATTAATGCGATTCTTAATTGTTATAGGCGGAAAAAGGTTAGCTGATATTTCCTTAAGTAGGCGTAAGGAGTTGTGGGTAATCTAAAGACGTGGTGATATCCCACAGACATATAAAAGGGGGAACTATCATGAGTGAGAAAAAAAAGAATACAAAGCAGAAAAGTGGTAATCGCCCTAAACACAAAACAAGCGGAAGTGCAAACGGCCGTAACGGCTATCATTGATTAAACGACAACAGAGACCTCTAACGGGGTCTTTGTTACTTGTTTGAAAGGATCTGTTGCATGTGAAAAAGAAAGTTATCAGTATTGTCGTTTTCATCGTTTGGATAGCTTTTTTACAATTACTATTTTTTCGCTACGATGAAAAACTAGCTAGGCAGTTATTATCCCTCACAATAATAGGAATGGTCATTCGTCATGCCATTCAATTATATAAACAAAAAAAGATGTATTACTTTATATTCAATGTAATAGTCGTGATTGCTTTTATCATACTTTTTATAAGCTGGTATGTAGTATAAAAGAGGGACCTCCCACGAAAGGTCCCTTTTCGCTATTCCGCTTCAATTTCCAATTGGAAATAAGCAGAGCTGTAGATGTGTTCAATGTCGGCATCTGTCATATACAGAAGGTTCTCCTCTGAAATCCCCTTTGTTTTTTGGATAAAGTCAATCATGTTTTTCCGTTCTTGTCGACTCATCTTTTTCTCTCTCCTTTTACTGTTTTAGTACAGATAACATTTTGTAATATTATTATATAACAGAAGCGGGAATAGGTGCAATCAAAGTTTCAACAAAATTAAAAATAGGCAGTACTACAACGAGTACTACCCAGACTTATCCCTTACTAGGGCTTAGCACCATCTTTCTTCCGTAGCCAACGTTGGCGATTAAGATTATGAACAGGATGGAACTAATAATATGGAAATAATTGATTTGGTTAAACCATTGAAGGAATAATCCGCCGATGAACGGACCTGCTAAACTTCCTATGCTGAAAAACACGCCACAAAGCAGATTACCTGTTGGCAGAAGCGATTTCGGCATAAGGTCAGCCATAAAGCTAATTCCAAGTGAGAATGTGGAGCCAACCATCATTCCAGCTATGAAAAAGCAAATTAACAGACCAAGAGCGGAACTCTCCATCCAGCTAGCCAGAAGGAATGCGATACCACCAGATGAAAGTACAAGCGTTAATACTTTTTGTCGCCCTAATTTATCACTTAAGATTCCAAGTGGTAGCTGAGTAATGATTCCCCCAATCGCGAAAGCGGTCAGCATGATTGAAACGTTTGTTACATTAAGTCCGATTCGAAGACCGTAGACAGGGAATATACCATTTAATGAAGCTTCAAGAAATCCATAGCCTAATGGTGGTAAAAATGCTACCCATCCGTATTTCCAAGCTTTAGCGAAGCGTTTAAACGTATCAAAAAACGAGCTCAATTCCATTTCTTCACCTGGGTTTTCATTTTTTAAGAAGAAAATAAAGACCCATCCGATCAAACAAAGTAGTGAAGAGATGATAAATGGTAAGGCTTGATTAATGTTAACCAGTGGTGTCATTAACGGACCAGCGGCAAAACCAATTCCAAAAAATAATCCATAAAGGGAAATGTTTCGTCCGCGATTCTGTTCCGTCGAAAAGGATGTAATCCATGTTTGCGTCGAAAAGTGAAGTGCATGATCGCCAATTCCGATGAGTAAGCGCAAAACAAACCAAAACCAAAAGGATTGCCATACTGGGAATAAAGCTATTGAGACAATTACGGTTAACCCACCAAATAAAATAATCGGTTTAAACCCATATTTTCGCAATGGATTTTCCATAAATGGGGACGCTAATAAAATTCCGATGTAAAGGGCCGTTGCATTAAGCCCGTTTAAGGAGGATGATAGTCCTTCTTTTTCAAAAATAACGGCGATTAACGGTAAAAGCATGCCTTGTGAAAAGCCAGAAATCGCGACAATACTGACCAATATCCAAAATCGAAACCGATTGTTCATACTAATCTCCAATTCATTGAAATTTTCTTCCATAAAAGATGGTAACATCGATTTTCTAGACTGCCAACTATTTTAACTCCCTAGTAAAGTTAAAACCTTCCAGCATCTGTACATATCCAAATGTGATTCTATCAATTGTTCCTATGATATGATGAAGTTAAAAGATGAAACAAAAGGAAGTGTTCTTATGTTAACATTTGAAATGAAGGAAGTTGGTTTTAAGACAAAGCTGGAATATGGTGACCTGCATGTTTCTGGAAATGAGGAGTATGGGTTTCGCCCCTATCAGCTCATGACAGCTTCTATTGCTGTATGCAGTGGTGGGGTGCTTAGAACCATTTTATCGAAAAAGAAGCTGGAAGTTGAGGACATCACGATTCAAGCTGAAGTGGAACGAGATGAAAAAAAAGCAAATAAAATTGAAAAGATTATGATTCATTATCTCATAAAAGGTACAGGCCTTAAGGAAGACCAAATCGAAAAGGCAATTCATCTCGCTCGTAAAAACTGCCCAATGGTTCAGTCTGTTGAAGGTAGTATTGTCGTAGAGGAAACGTTTGAATTAGTCTAGTCATGAAAAAGAGCATTTCCTAAAAAGGAAATGCTCTTTATTAATCAGCTTGAGATTGCTGATCAAAATCTGGGGCAATAGCTTTTTTTATAGCTAAGGTAATAAAGAAAGCAACAATACATAAGCCTAAGGCAAACCAATATGCATGGTGGACACCAAGAGTCATTGCTTCATTCATCAACTTCTCTGTAATGGGTCCAGACTGTTCATTTAAGTAGTTAGTTTGGCCCTGACTCATAATACTAACGAAAATGGAAACCCCAAGTGCCCCGCCAATTGGTTGAAGTGTGTTTCCGATGGCTGTCCCGTGTGGATATAGCTTCTTCGGTAATTCGTTCAACGCATTTGTATGGGCAGGCATCATGATTGCTGAGATGGATAGCATCAATAAGATATACGCTAGGATAAATGACCAAATCGGTATGGAAGGACTAATGTTGCTGAAAAATATCATCACCCCTACTAATACAAACGTTCCTGGAATCATCAGCCTCCTAGGGCCAAACTTATCAAATAACGTCCCCATAACTGGTGACATCAATCCATTTAATAGTGCCCCTGGTAAAAGTAATAATCCTGCCAATTTCGCTGAATAACCGAGAGGGCCTTGTAAATACATAGGCATTACGATTTCGGAAGCGAACATCGCCATGATGACAATGACAAAGAGACTAACGCCGAGCGTATAGTTTTTATACTTAAACACACGCACATCTAATAGTGGCTCTTCTAGCTTCAATTGACGAAGCACAAATAAAAATAAGCTAAGCAAACTAATGAAAATAATCGAAAGAATTTTAATCGATGAAAAACCATCTGGATCTTCTCCGGCACTACTAAATCCATACACAATGCCCCCGATTCCAATGGAAGATAATATGATCGATAGAATATCGACTTTCGGACGGGTAACTTCCCCTACGTTTTGTAAAAATTTTAATGCGAATAAAATTGAAAACGCTGCAAAAGGAATGACGGAAATAAATAACCAACGCCAACCTAGTAAATCAACGATGACACCTGAAACAGTAGGGCCGATTGCAGGTGCAAACATGATGACTAGTCCAAATGTCCCCATCACTTTTCCGCGAACTTCAGGACGATACATAAATAATAATGCATTCATAATTACAGGGATTAACAGCCCTGTTCCCACTGCTTGGATCATACGCCCTGTTAAAAGCATTGGAAAATTCAAGGCACAGGCTGCTATTGCTGTTCCAATTAAAAATATCGTCATAACCCCGATGAACATTTGCCTTGTTGTAAACCATTGAATTAGCAAGGCAGAAATAGGCATCAAGACACCCATAACAAGCATGAATCCAGTCGCCATCCATTGGACAGTTGGTGCATCGACGTTAAACACATGCATCAGCTCCGTGAGTGCGATATTCAATAACGTTTCGTTCAGAATGGCAAAAAATGCCCCGATCATAAACGTAATCATAATTACTTTTGTATTAAGCTTTGAATCCATAAAGTTCCTCCATTATTTTACAATTTGAAAACATACTTATCTATCATACACTATTATCCATTTCATCTCATGTAATTCGCTCATCCATTTCAAAAAATAGAAAAGCCTAAATCACACTAGGTGACTTAGGCTTTTACGAGGATCGTTAAAGAGTGAATTCTTCAGGGTTTGAGCCAGCTTCCTCAAAAAATCGAACCTTTTCCGGAGTTAGTTTTAATACTACATAGTTAGGATCATTTGGTCCTTCTAACCATTCATGTAAATGGTTATTCCAGCATTTTTCTTTTAATGACACTTCATCCGTTATCTCTGCTTTTGCCTCAATTTCCATATAGGAGTGATCAAAGGAAATATCTTTATTCCCAAGCAGTATGTGGACTGAAGGATTTTGATTGATATCCTCGACTTTATGTGTGTGTTTGTCAGAAGCAGTGTAGAGAGTCAAGTCCTCATGAGAAAAGGTCATAAATCGTGTAAAAGGCTTTTGATCTCGTATTGTCGCAAGTGTTCCTACTTGATGTTGATCCATAAGCTTGTTTATTTTTTGCTTCACAGTCTGGTCCATCCGATTCAAATCCTTTCGATAATGAATTTACTACCTATAATGTGCCTTGTGGCTTCATTTTTATGATAGAAGTGTGAGAATGGAAGAAAGAGGACATAACCTATAACTTGTGGAGGAATCCTATACAAGGAAAGGGGGGCTTGCGGTGAAACAAGCCATTGTTTGGATGGTGGTGATGTGCTTATGTGGCTGCATGCCTACAGAGGATCGTTCAGAGAGCCACACCTATAATGAAATTACGTATCGAAATATCGATTATCCATCTAGTAATCAAGCTGAAAGCATGGGGTTTAACGAAACGAAAACCTTATATGAAACAAATGATATGGAAGAGATTATTTATGATAGGCAAATCCTCGTAAAGCTGAATGAGGGAACAAGATTAGATCTTGAACCATACCATTTACAGGAGATTGAGGCTTCCGAGCAAATGCAAAAGAGAAATATTACAATCTTGGCTGTGCCTTCGAATCAAAATTTTGACGAGGTACTATCGTATTTGAGAGGATTGGAGAATGTTATCTACGCTGAGCCTAATTTTGTACAGGAGCCAAATGCAGTTCAATTTGATTCAAGGCAATGGTATGTGGAGCCTATTCATCTAAAACAAGCCTTAAGTTCCTTCCAAAGTCTACCTGAAGTTGTGATTGCCGTTTTAGATACTGGTGTTAATAGCTATCACCGGGAGTTAAGTGGGCAGGTGCTCCCTGGCTATGATTTTTTTGATCATGACACAACGACGAATGATTTATATAGTCATGGAACAGAAGTTGCGGGTGTGATTGCGAGCAAAGCAGACGGTATTGGTATGACAGGAGTGAACCCGTATTCGAAAATTTTACCGGTAAAAATATCTGATGCAGAAGGATATATTCCGGATAGTGCTGTTATCGAAGGGATTTATTATGCAATCGAACAAGAGGTAGATGTAATTAACATGAGCTATGGTAGCCCAGAATATAGTGTGATTGAAGAGGATGCTCTTAAGGAAGCCTTTGAGGCGGGGATAGTACTAGTGTCCTCGGCAGGGAATGAACCAAGTGGAATACCTAGCTATCCAGCGGCTTATCCCTTTGTCATTGGAGTCGGCGCAATTGATCAAAATTTGGCATTAGCAAACTTTTCTAATTTCGGAAAATGGGTGGACGTAGTAGCACCTGGGGTTGATATAT
Source organism: Bacillus salitolerans (assembly GCF_042680805.1). Classification (NCBI taxonomy): domain Bacteria; kingdom Bacillati; phylum Bacillota; class Bacilli; order Caryophanales; family Bacillaceae; genus Bacillus; species Bacillus salitolerans. The sequence continues at coordinate 42,797 of NZ_JBHUEM010000028.1, forward strand.
TAGCTCCAGATGCAACAGGCAGATATGTGTATGCGAGTGGAACTTCTTTTTCTGCACCAATAGTTAGTGCGGTGGCTGGGTTATTAAAGGCTATCTATCCAACCTGGACACCAACACAAATTGAATGGGCACTTGAACGCGGGGCAATCGATTCTATAAAGCTTATGTCAAATCACGTAGGATATGGATTGATTGATGTACAAAAAAGCACGACTATTAGTCAGCGGGCTTCAACAGATACATCATATAATGAGCGAACAGCTCGTTCCATTCCCCTAAATAGTAAAATAATTGACACAATGGAGCATCCTTATGATCAAGATTGGTTTACTTTTACGGTGCCTAATGCTTCAAATATTACTGTAGAAATTTGGTATCATTCAGCATTTGTCGGAGGTTTGAATACAAAAATATATTCCAATTCAGTAACGATCAATCACTCAGTTAAAAGTGATATGAGAAGTGAAGCTGCATTTTTTTCATCACCAAGGACTTATTTTATTTCTGTTAAGGATAAGTATGGATTTTGGTCAGATTTACCATATACCGTCCAAATTAATGCTGAACCAGTTGTTGTAGAAGACACGGACATTCCAGTTATTTATGAGATTGCACCAATCCTCCAAGGGGATACAACGGTAACTGGTAAAACAGAAGCGAATGCTTCCGTGTTTGTTAGTAGGAATGGACTATTTACGAATGAAGTGATGGCAGATTCATCTGGCAGGTTTAACTTGCTGATTCCTCCTCAGTTAGCTGGCTGGGAGCTCGATATTTGGGCGCAGGACGCAGAAGGGAATCAAAGTGAAGTCATTCAGCAAGTAGTACAGCCGAACGATGTTTCGACCTTTGCAGACGTTCAAATGTATGCCGAACAAATTAGTTTCTTAACCCAACTGGAATTATTCAAAGGCTATGAGAACAATACCTTCAAACCTACGCACCCGATAACTAGGTTGCAAGCTGTTCAGGTGATACTTAGACAAATGAAAATAGATACGTTAGATGTGGAATCAACGATTGAATTTACAGATATGAAAAAGGGTAACTACGGCTATGAAGCTGTTGCAAAGGCGGTAGAGTTAGGGATTGTAACAGGTAAGCCTGGAGGTGCGTTTGATCCGAACGGGATTCTGACTAGAGCTCAAATGGCGAAAATTATAACAGAAGCCTATAAACTTGAAAGTCAAGAAACCACTAATTTTTCAGATGTAGGAGAAGAACACTGGGCCTATCACTATATTAATCATTTAACGAATACTGGTATTTCTACGGGCTATGCGGATCAAACATTTCATCCAAATGAACCTATAACAAGACAGCATTTTGCCTTATTCATGACAAGACTATTTCAATATGGATTTGCGAAATGATGTAGACAATCAAAAACCTCTGCACCAGATAGGGCAGAGGTTTTTGATAGGACAAACTTAATGATTGCAGTTACAAAACTTAGGAATTAAGGAATGAAAAGCTTTTAGGGTTAATCTGATTATAGCATCTATTTTAAATAATGTAAATATTCAAATTAATTGTAATTTAAATTAATTTATAAACAACATTTATAATGGTATTCTATCATTATTTACATCAAAAGGAGATTGTCTTATGCACGTGAAACGATTGCTATTTTATTTAGTAGGGCTGACCATTCTTTCATTAGGGGTTAGTTTTACCATTAAGTCTGACTTAGGAGCGGGTCCTTGGGATGCGTTAAATGTCGGGCTCTCAACTACATTTGGATTGACGGTTGGGAGCTGGGTCATTATTGTTGGATTAGCTCTTATCGTCATTAATGCGATTTTACTCAAGGAGCGTCCAGATATTTTTGCAATTTTTACGATCGTAATTGTTGGAGGGTACATTGATTTCTGGTTAATTTATGTGTTAGCAAAGTGGGATCCAGCAAGCTTTGTTATGAAGCTTGTCGTATTAATGGTTGGTCTTTTGTTCCTTTCACTTGGAATTGCCATCTATCTTCAAGCAAAATATCCACTCATCCCTATTGACCGGTTCATGCTTGCCATTCAAGCAAGGATTAAAGTGAATCTAATGGTGGCAAAAACAATAGGAGAAGTGACTGCACTGCTTCTTGCCTTATTATTTAAGGGTCCAATTGGAATTGGCACGATTATCATCGCGCTTTCGGTTGGTCCTTTTGTTCAGATCTTTTTCCCGAGGATGGAGAGACTGAAGGAAAAGTGGAGTTGATTTTTTTTAAGGTTTCATGGATAAAGTCCTTTTGTTTAGAAAAAACTAGGGACAACTATAAGTAGTGTTATCCATGAAAGGAGCAAAACAAAAAAATGAAAAAAGTAATGGTTGCTATCGTTACATCTTTATTATTCATATCATTCTCAAGTGTTACATGTGCTGAACAGAAGAAGGCTGATGATAAAGTAAAAGCTGAGTCAAGTGTTAAAATCCCAAATTCGGTACTCAATATTTCAAAGGACAACACATATCCAAACCCTACGCAAGATTTACCTTACTTACAACCGAGTAGCTTAGCACAGCAGCTACTCGATACGTCAGATGTAAAAATTGAAAATCCTGATCTCATTCGCATGCTGAACGAGACTACGATTTCAGATGCACCTTTGGCGTTTGGATATAGAGCAACAATTTATATGGGGCAATGGCCTCTTAACTACGAATCGAATGAAACAAGTGTAAACTGGGAATATCAAAAGATAAATACAAACTATTCAGATAACCGTGGCGGAAAATCACCACAACAAATCTACTATAAGCAAGAAGCGGAAAAGCATGTAAAGGGTGGATTAACCGCGAAAATTTCCAATTCAGAAGACGTCAAAAAAATGATGATGTTAAAATCAATGCAAAAAACAAATCTTCCTCTATCCTTCCATACAGTCATTGGCTATGGTACGAAAAAGGATCAAGTATACAATGTGGCACCTAAGAAGATGGGTTATTTATATGCCTATGCACCTGCTGTAAACGAAAAAGGAAAAGTCACATTTGGTGAAGTATACCTTGTGTTAAAAGGAAATAAAAAAAGTATTGTCGTGAAAAATGTAACATCACAAGGAATTGGCGCATGGATTCCGATTCAAGACCACGTATCATTTGGGTATGTCGTGTCTGATCGACCTAGATAATGGAATAAAAAAATGCTGTTGACAGTACTGTCTCAACAGCATTTTTCTTTGAATCCTTTATTCTGTTTCCCATTCTCCGAAATCTTCTGCTTGTTCGCATTTCTTAGCGATTAATTCTGTGTGATACTGTATCCACTTAATCTCTTTTCCGTTTTCATCATAAAAGAAAAAGGTATATGCGCCCTTACACGTTCCAACAAAAGAAAGTTCGAAAAAAGGTAAATCTCCGTTATGTTCATAGATAATCGTATTTTCATTAACGGTTCCTTGGTAGGAATGTCTGACCGTTACGTTCCTTGAGTTTGTTAAATGAACATCAAATCTTACTTCGGTTGAGGTTGCTATTCCAGGTGAAACACTATTTGCATGTGCTTGGAATGGAACTGTACATACGATTAGAGCTATTATCATCATTTGAAAATATTTTTTCATTGTAAGCCTCCCATATTCTCAATCTAACTATTGCGATTATTTTCTCGTAGAAATACTAGCTAGTCAATAGCCTTTTCCTTTTTAAACCCATATTTTCGCTGAGCAAGGTATAGGAAAATCCCTAGTGTTATGACCGACCATAGTAAGGAATTTCCAGGATTAATGGAGGTTACAACGAAAAGGGATGGAATTTCGCCAAAGGCTGAGTTATCCATCGTAAGAAACCAGCCGTGCAGCATGTTGTTAGCCGTATGAGCACCGATTGTTAATTCAGCACTATTTGTTTTAGCGGAAATATAACACCAGATGATGCCAGCCAATACATAGTCCATCCCTACAAGTAAAGGGGAATAGCTCATTTCAGGATTCCAAAAATGAAGCGATCCAAATATTAAATTTATCCCGGAAGCAGAAGTTCTTACTGGGATGACGCACTGGGCCTACCGAAATAAGGAAGTGTGTGTTGGTTGAAAAAAGAATTATATTTTGTATTAGGTAGCCCTAATTTTACTAGAGATCCGCGGCATGTTCTAAGAAGCGATTAAGGGGGAGAATTACCCTTCTTCAATTTTGCGAAAAAGCTGAAGGAAGTTAGTAGATTCAGAGAGGCTTAATCTGGCTAGGGATCTACTAAGTATTTGTCGGGAACATCAGATACCTTTCATTTTAAATGATGATATTGATCTTGCGCTTGAAATAGATGCGGATGGTATTCATATTGGCCAAGAAGATGAATCGACGATGAGTGCTCGTGAAAGAATCGGTGATAAGATTCTTGGTGTGTCTGCTCATAATGTTGAAGAAGCACACGCTGCGGTGAAAGCTGGGGCAGACTACCTTGGTGTTGGCCCTATGTATGAAACATCGACAAAAACAGATATTAGAGAAGTACAAGGTCCTGAAGTGATTGAGTTAATTAGAGAAGCGGGAGTGATATTACCCATCGTAGGAATTGGTGGGATATCTCAAGGTAAGGTAGAAGCTGTTATAAAAGCTGGTCCAGATGGTGAAGATGTTATATCGGCGATTAGTAATGCAGTTTCACAATGAAACTTAAAAGAAATTGAAATGTTTCACGGGAAAAATAAGAGCCTTAGGTGAAGTCTAACTTTCTTACTATAAAAAATGCAAAAAAAAAGGTAAAGAATCATAGGGTAAAAAACAACACTTGTATTGTAAAATCTTTAAATAGTTGAATGTATAGTTTCTTCATATTGTAAAATACTAAAATAATTATTATGACAAAGAAAGGAATATTTTACTGTATGAAAAGGTACTGGGTAATATTCTTTATTTTATTTCTAATTTCAGGGTGTCAAGTACAAGAAAGAACGACAAATTTATTTTTGATACCAGAAGGACACATTGGTTGGGTGTTTGCAGGATTTAATCAATCAGAATATGAAGAGCTACAAAAAGAAGGCGATTTTTTAATATTTAAATTCGATAATAATGGTGAATTGAGGACCTCAACTATGTATCCAGAAACTGGAGTAGCTAGAGATCAATTTTATTATATGAATAAGAATGGAAAGAAAGGAAAGGAAATTGATCAAGAAACAATGATTCATGGGATGGCAATTGGTAATATTGGTGAAGTTAAAGAAAAAATTGAAACTTCGGCTACTCAAGTTTTGTTTTTTTTCGTTGGAACTGAAGAAGATTATAATAACGCTAAACCATTTGAGTTTCCTGAGGATTTAAAGGATTTTTGATACGAAATGATATTATACAGTTTTATCCATAGATATTTCCATTGGTGGGCCTGAGGAATATTGAGCTTGTCTAGTAAATTGTAAATCGTATTATGTGGGGCAGTATCAACCCTCTTATAAATCTCATAGCTTGGATATCCATCGTGTTTCCGAATATTCTTACTGTACCGTTTGGGAATATGTGTGCTTCGAAATCGAAATCGATACCAGGAGAACCTGTCAGTGCAAGAGGATTGCCACAAGTACAAGTAAGGCGAATTCTTACATAGTTTAGACCACTACCTAAAATATAGGAATTTAAACGTGACGCCTTCTTGAGCAATATAGTATATCCATTCGGAACCGTTCCATTTTCTTTGTTTAGTTATACCCACATATCTTTCTTGTGAAACACCTAACGTAGTTTAAAAATGACACCACCTTTTATGAGAAAAATAGGACTGGGGACTTAATGGCGCTTGCCCCCAATGATTTAAAAGCTAGTTCATTAACAACAGGATTTGGAATTCTTACCTTACTCGATTCAAGCGTGTTTATGCTAACCATCCTTTTTACATTGGGTATCTTGATTAGCTGGAGCATACATTTGCTGCATTAATTCCATTACCATTAATTGCTGTTTCCATTAGCATTTATAGCAAAAAGATTCACCAACGTTTCACAGAAGCACAGACGCATTTGGAACAATGAATGACCAAGTCTTAGATGATCGGTGTCTCTGTATTTGAAAAAAATGTTCTTTCTTCGGCCATTTGGATTTCTTGCGCGTACATTTCCTCAGCAATGGCTCTTCTTGTGCTTTTTGAAGCGTCCCAATAATAGCGGTCCTCAACAAGACCTGTAATTGTATATTCATAGCCCTTAAAATTCGCATTTAAAGAAGTCATCCCATACACTTGAAAGGGTTCAACGATACAATTCTCTACATCCTTTTTTAAGCAAAATGAAATATCTTCATTTAGCCGCTCGCACACCTTCTCTAGGACAGAAAATACAGTTGCAGGATTTTCACGATAGCTCACGACCACTCGTTCAATTACTCTCATTCGGTCGATATTGAAGTTCTGAATTTGTTTAATTTCACCATTACTAATGGTTAGGAGCTTTCCGCTCCATTCTCTTACCTTTAGAAAACGAAGCCCAATATCTTCGACTGTTCCATTGAACGTATTATTGACGGTAACGAAATCGCCTTTATGAAGCTGTTTTTCATAAATTAAGAAAATACCAGCTAAAATATCTCGGATTAAGCTTTGAGCACCAAAGCCGATGATAATTCCGACCACCCCAGCACCGGCAAGTACTTTTCCAAAATCATCAACAAAGAGGGACGTTGCATACAATCCAATTCCAATAATGGCTGTATACCTTGTAAAGGAACGAATCATGCTTTCAATCGTTTTTTCTTTTCGTTCTTCAAAAAATTCGGTTCGCAGAAAAAACTTGTGGACAGACTTATCCACAAATTTTATCGCGATAAGAGCAAGTAATATAACAACAACAAGCTGGGAGGCAGGGTGCCTCCAAAGTAGTTCCAAAGATTCCATTACCTTACCTCATTTTCTCAAGTTTTGCTTGGCGGGTCTGGAAGTCGGTATCTGTGTAGTAGCTATTTTTCACTAAAACATTCGGACCTAGACATTGAACTGCAGGGCAGTGACAATTTAACTCATTAGCTGTTTTAGAAGCCATCCATGTATCATATGCTTCCTGGAAGGTCGTATTTGTAATATTTCCGAGTGCTGGTGTGTCACCAAAATCCGTGACAATGATATCACCAGAAAAAATATTGACATTGAGCCTTGAACGACCATCTGGATCATTACGTACTGTTACGTTTTTACTTGAATAGAGTCGCTTTAGTAGGGCTAGATCTTCTTTATCATCACTACAAGGATAAAAAGGTAAGGTTCCAAACAGCATCCAAACGTTCTCATCCCGGAAATCAAGAAGGTGATGAATAGAGTCGCGAATTTCCTCCTTCGTAAGAATGTCTAACGTACTTGCAAAATCACTCGGATACATCGGGTGAACCTCATGCCTTTGACAGCCCATTTCCTCCACGATTTGCTTGTGAATGTCCTTTAAATAAGGGAGTGTGCGTTTGTTTAACATCGTTTCAGCCGAAACAATGACTCCAGCACTCGTCAATTCTTTCGTATTCTCAATCATTTTATCAAAGTACACCTTTCTTTGCTCGTGGCTAGGCTTTCGGTCCATCATCGCAAAGCCGCCTTCCATAAAGTCATCGAGCGTACCCCAGTTGTGGGAGATATGAAGGACATCTAAGTAAGGGATTATTTTTTTATAACGGTCAAGATCTAACGTTAAATTCGAATTAATTTGTGTTCGAACACCTCGTTCATGGGCATACTGTAACAAAGGAACCACATAGTTTTCAACGGATTTTAATGAAAGCATTGGTTCCCCACCCGTAATACTTAACGCACGTAAATGAGGAATCTCATCTAACCGTTTCAATAATAAATCAAGTGGAAGGGCATTTGGGTCCTTCGGCTGAAGCGTGTAACCGACTGCACAATGCTCACATCTCATATTGCATAGTGTAGTCGTTGTGAATTCAACGTTGGTTAGTGTCATCTTGCCATAATCTTGTATATCTAAATAAGCTTCCCACGGATCAAACGTAGGAGTAATTGGTTGTCTTGTAATTAGGGTCATAACAAACTTCCTTTCGAAAAAATACCGTTTCTATGATATCGTGTAAAAGGATAAATAACAATACGTAAGGAGAGAAACAAAATTGGGCAAAGCCGTAACAAATAATGACTCACAAATATCTTACTTAAAAAATCGCTTAGAAATGTTCATTGAAGTGATTGATCATTTAGACCCGGAGCATGCCGATCTAGAGGATATTGATCGTCTCATTCAAATGCTGGATGATATGGAAGTAAAAGTAGAACAGTTCAAGAAAGACGAGAGCACAGTCGAGTAGGTCGGCTGTGTTTTTTAGATACTAATTATGACTCATGTTGTAATCCGATTCTTTAGAGGGAAATCAAAGATCGTGCAAAATAAAGTGTTGTTAGCGATATCCAGAAAATTATTCGTTTTATCCAGAAAAAAAGTGTTATATCCAGAAAAAGTGTGCTTTTATCCAGAAAAATTTTCCTATATCCAGAAAAATAAAACATATATCCATAAAAGTATAAAAACGACAACCTTACCCGTTTCAGCTACCGCTGACGAAATCCTACTATTTATCAAAGAATGGTTGGTTCAACTAACAATCAGTGGTAAAAGCATCCACTGATTGAAGTTTCACTTTATGAAATAATTCTATCGTCGTATAATAGTAGAGGATAAAAATTTATACAAAAAGGCGTATTGCATACGTCACTACCATTTTGTTGGTAGCAGGGAAGGAGCCTTACAAATGGAAAAGCTTCAAGAAAGTATGTACAAGCTGATTGTTGAAACATCAACAAATTTACCGAAGGATGTCCGTCGTGCGATTAAAGCAGCAAAGGAAAGAGAAAGTGCTGGAACACGTGCTGCAATGTCACTTGCGACCATTACAAATAACATTACAATGGCGGATGACAATGTATCACCTATTTGCCAGGATACAGGACTTCCAACATTTAAAATTAAAGCGCCAGTAGGGGTCAACCAACTTAAAATTAAAGAAGCTATCAAGCATGCAATGGCCGAGGCAACAAAGAATGGAAAACTTCGTCCAAATTCTGTTGATTCATTAACAGGAGCAAACAGTGGAGATAACCTTGGAGACGGCTTACCAGTTATGAAGTTTGAGCAATGGGAAAATGATTATATCGACGTTCGATTAATTCTAAAGGGTGGCGGCTGTGAAAATAAGAACATTCAGTATAGCTTACCATGTGAGTTAGAAGGTCTTGGCAAGGCTGGTCGTGACCTTGACGGAATCCGTAAGTGTATCATGCACTCTATCTACCAAGCACAAGGGCAAGGCTGTAGTGCCGGCTTCATCGGTGTTGGAATCGGTGGAGATCGTTCAAGTGGATATGATTTAGCAAAGGAACAGCTTTTCCGTTCAAATGACGATGTAAATCCAAACGAAGATCTTCGCACGCTAGAAGAATATGTGATGGCAAATGCGAACGAGCTTGGAATTGGAACAATGGGCTTTGGGGGAGAAACGACTTTACTAGGCTGTAAAATCGGTGTGATGCATCGTATTCCAGCAAGCTTTTTCGTATCTGTAGCGTACAATTGCTGGGCATTCCGTCGTTTAGGAGTAAAGCTTGATCCTGAAACAGGTGAGATTCAAGACTGGATGTATCAAGAGGGAGAAAAAATCGACTTCTCGAAGGAAGTAGCAGCAGCAGTAGAAACAAGCGAAGAATCCAGAGAGGTTGTCCTTCAAGCTCCCATTACAGAAGAGCAAATCCGTGACCTGAAGGTTGGAGACGTTGTCATCATCAATGGAATGATGTACACAGGACGTGACGCAATCCATAAGCACCTTTCAACAAACGATGCACCAGTAGATTTAAATGGTCAGGTTATTTACCACTGCGGACCTGTTATGCTTAAGGATGACGAAGGCAAGTGGCATGTGAAAGCAGCCGGCCCAACAACAAGTATTCGTGAGGAGCCTTATCAAGGTGATATTATGAAGAAGTTTGGTCTTCGTGCAGTTATCGGTAAAGGTGGTATGGGAGCGAAGACGCTTGCCGCATTAAAAGATCACGGCGGTGTTTATTTAAACGCTATTGGCGGAGCTGCTCAATACTATGCAGACTGTATTAAATCGGTTGAAGGTGTTGACTTTATGGAGTTTGGAATTCCAGAAGCCATGTGGCACTTAAACGTTGAAGGCTTTAAAGCAGTTGTAACAATGGACTCACACGGAAATAGCTTACATGCGGATGTAGAAAAATCATCTCTTGAAAAGCTTGCCCAATTTAAAGAGCCAGTATTTAAATAATTTGAAAAGCTTGGGACTTAGTTCCAGTTTCAGACTGTCGAGAAAGATCTCGATAGTCTTTTTTACGTTCCACCTTAATGGTCCTATAGAATATGATGAGAATTGAAGTTTGGGTTCTAATAATCGAGCATTTGGAGTAGTTTGCGGAGTGAAAAGTCGGATAACAAGATTTAATCGACATTTGGAAGTGGTTTGCGGAGTGAAAAGTTGGATAACAGGATTTAATCGACATTTGGAAGTGGTTTGCGGAGTGAAAAGTTGGATAACAGGATTTAATCGACATTTGGAAGTGGTTTGCGGAGTGAAAAGTCGAATAACAGGATTTAATCGACATTTGGAAGTGGTTTGCGGAGTGAAAAGTCGAATAACAGGATTTAATCGATATTTCGAATTGGTTTGCGGAATGAAAAGTCAGATAACAGGATTTAATCGACATTTCAAAGTGGTTTGATCCTTGAACTATTCAATAGTAGGGGTCGCCTCTTTGTATATGTTACTTAGTCGGATATATCAATTTCCCGAATGAGGTCTTAAAACATGCTGAAAGCTTGGGACTTAGTCCCAAGCTTTTTACGTTTGCTCAATCATTCTAAATATCGCAAGTTTCAATACGTACATCATAATGACAAATAGAATAAAGTTTTTCCAATTAATCACGAGCCGGTTATTTTTAGGCTGGACAACTCCAAAAGCGACAATGTTCCAAAACCATTTTGAATCGGTCCATCGCTTTTTAGGCTGAACTTCCCCTTCTCGTTTCTTATTTTCATATCTAGCCCATAAGAGAATAAAGACAATATCAAAAATGGCTCCAAGTGTGACGGCAGTGACCGCGAACTCATTAGAAACCGTCCACTTTCCTTCATTTTCTTTTCGCTTCTCTTCTTGTTTCAATTCATATTTAGCCATGGCATCTGAAAAGAGAGCTTTCATTTCTTCTGTATGTGTTTGCTCGATAGGTGTGTGGGAATAATCCTTTGACCACAAAACGGCTGAAACTACTAATGAAATGATTAGGAAGAAGTACAACAGAAAGAATTTAACGGTATTCGACATCTTCATCAAATCAACCACCCCTTCACTTACAAGTTTACCAGTAATTTCTAACTGTAAATGGAAGGAATGTGACAATTTTGAAAAAGATAGCAGATGATGATTCGCGCTTGGAAAACCTTACACAGCATGAAATTCCCTTTACAACAGAAACTATCCATATACGAAATGTTTAAGTAAAAGAAAGGGGCTGAAGAAATGAAATGGAAAATGATTTTCAGCGTATTCGCGATAAGCTTATTGTTATTTCCGTCACTTCATATAGATGCATCAAACTACTCGAATGCTAAAACGCATTGGGGATTTAAAAAGAGTGTTAATCATGAGCCTGCCTCTGCAGGGAAGCAATTAGAAGAGTTACTTTCGCAGTATAATGGCTTTTACTTAGGCGATACATCCAAAAAGGAAATCTATTTAACCTTTGATAATGGATATGAAAATGGATATACACCACAAATCCTAGACGTATTAAAAAAGAAAAAGGTCCCAGCAACGTTCTTTGTGACAGGGTATTACTTGAAAAAGGAAGCAGACCTTGTCAAACGCATGGTCGCTGAAGGCCATATCGTTGGGAATCATTCCTGGCACCACCCTGACTTAACAGAGGTCAGTGATGTTAGGTTAAAGAAAGAGTTAGAGCTAGTCAGAGAAGAATACGAGCAGCTAACTGGGCAAAAAGGCATGAATTATCTGCGTCCACCAAGAGGTATATTTAGTGAACGAACGCTTGCCTTATCTGAAAAACTCGGCTATACAAATGTATTCTGGTCACTTGCATTCGTCGATTGGAATACCGATCAACAAAAGGGCTGGAAGCATTCGTATAACAATGTCATGAAGCAAATCCATCCTGGAGCAATCCTACTGTTACATACAGTATCGAAGGATAATGCTGATGCTCTTGAGAAAATCATTACCGACCTTCAAGCACAAGGCTACACCTTTAAAAGCCTAGATGATTTAATGATGGAAAAAACGATGCCACATCCGTGGTTATTTAGCTAATTTGAGATACCACAGTTGTTTTGCTGTGGTATTTTTGCTTTCTACGCGAAAATACAAGTTTTTGTTACCTAATCTAGCTTTTACTGCCATCATTTAGAATGACCATTTTTCATGATATAATACGGAAAAAATAAGAAATTGCTTGGAAGGGAAGTCTAAGTATGTGGACTGAAACGGTAATAACAGAAGGACCGTACCGGTTTGAAAGTGTTTTACATCGTCTTACATTAGATCCGTTAAATCAAATTGACCTAGAAGCAAACACAATTAGAATTCCGATGTACGTACATAATCACAAACAGGTCGTTACGATTAAAGGGGTTGGAACGATTGAGGCTCCTGAGTTTGAAGTCACCAGTGATCAGTACAAAGAAGAAACACTGAATGAAGTGGCAAGAATTTTTCAATGGAACGTATCGCTAAAAGAAATGGCTAAACATTTTGAGGCAACGAACATTGCCAAGCTTGCAAAGGATCACGAAGGGACACCGCTTGTTTTAGATATGAATCCGTATTTAAGTTTGCTAAAATGTATCATACACCAGCAGCTGAATATGTCATTTGCTTTTACGCTGACAAAAAGACTTGTTCAAACGTATGGAGAGGAAGTGGATGGTGTTTGGTTTTACCCACTTCCTGAAAAGGTTGCTTCCTTAGCTTATAGCGAGCTTCGAGACATGCAGTTTAGTCAACGAAAAGCAGAGTACGTTATTGATACATCAAGACTTCTTGCGGAAGGGCAGTTATCGTTAGATGAACTTGTGACAATGAATGACGAAGAAATTCAAGAAAAGTTAATGAAGATACGCGGGATTGGTCAGTGGACCATTCAAAACTTGCTCCTTTTTGGCTTTGGAAGGCAAAACCTATTTCCGAAGGCAGACATTGGGATCCAAAACGCAATAAAAAAGCATTTCAACCTAGACCAAAAACCTACATATGAACAAATGGATGAATTATCAAAAGGGTGGAGCCCTTACTTGAGCTATGCCTCCCTATATTTATGGCGTAGCCTTGAAACGAAACAATAATGGAGCGGATCACAGTGAAAAAGACACAAGAAGCAGTACTAGAAATAGGACAAACATTTCCCTTAACAATCAAACGGCTGGGCATTAATGGAGAAGGAGTGGGCTTTTTTAAGCGGAAGGTCGTTTTCGTCCCAGGGGCTCTTCCAGGTGAGGAAGTGGTGGCAGAAGCGACAAAGGTGTTACCAAACTTAATGGAAGCAAAGGTAAAGAAAATCCGCAAAAAGTCACCTGACCGTGTGGCACCGCCATGTCCAATCTATGATAAGTGCGGTGGCTGTCAGTTACAACACCTGAACTATGAAGGCCAATTACGCGAAAAGCGGGATATTGTCATTCAAGCCTTTGAACGATATTCAAAAATACCAATGGATCAGCTTGAGGTGCGTGAGACAATCGGCATGGAGGATCCGTGGAACTACCGGAATAAAAGCCAGCTTCAAGTTGGCTTGCAAAAACAAAAAGTAATTGCTGGACTTTATGGGATGAATTCACACGAGCTTGTTGACCTGTCGGATTGCATGATTCAGCATGAGAGTACGAATAAAGTGACTCAGGTGATCAAAAGAATGTTAGAGAAACTACAAATTCCTATTTACAATGAACGGACAAGAAAAGGAATCGTACGTACGATAGTCACGAGAGTTGGAATTCAAACAGGAGAGCTTCAAGTTATTCTCATTACAGCAAAAAAAGAAATCCCGAACCGCGACAAGCTCATTCGTGATATCCAATCAAAGCTACCAGAAGTCAAATCCATTATGCAAAACATCAACGGTGAAAAAACGTCGCTCATCTTTGGAAACCAAACTATGCATTTATCAGGCGAGGAAACGATTCAAGAAGTATTAGGGGACTTACAGTTTGAACTTTCAGCAAGAGCATTCTTTCAATTAAATCCAACCCAAACGGTCAAGCTATATGATGAAGTAAAAAAAGCAGCGGGACTAACAGGAAAAGAAAAAATCGTCGATGCTTACTGCGGAGTTGGAACAATCGGACTATGGCTGGCGAAAGACGCCGGTGAAATCAGAGGAATGGATGTCATTCCAGAATCGATCACAGACGCTAGAAAAAATGCTGCTAACCACAGCTTTAATAATGTAAAGTATGAAGTCGGCAAAGCAGAGGACGTCTTGCCAAAATGGGTGAAAGAAGGCTGGAAGCCGGATGTTGTCGTGGTGGATCCACCACGTACTGGCTGTGATGCAGGATTATTGAACACCCTGAAAAAAATAAAGCCGAAAAAGATCGTGTATGTGTCCTGTAACCCATCGACGTTAGCTAAGGATGTCGCTGAGCTTGGGAAGAACTACGAGGTGAAGTACTTGCAGCCGGTTGATATGTTTCCGCATACGGCACATGTCGAGTGTGTGACACAGTTATTATTAAAATTATAACGAACAAATTACCCTCTTATACCTTACAATAAAGATTTTCCACAGCCATCGGCAGTTAGAATCAAAATTTGTAAAAATGCGTGGAAAAGGCCAACAAATCGTGATGTTTTGAAGTTGAAAAGGAAGAAAGTGGAATTTGTCCGAAAGCTTTATTATGATAAAGAATGAAGGAATACAGGTTTGAGTGGAGCTTATTAAGATTAAAACGACTGTACAAAAATGTAATTGAATTAGCCCAATTCCTTAATAGGAAAGGGCTATTTTTTACAGAAAATAAAAGCGTGGCCGACTTATGATTTCGGCAAAATTAGCAGACTTCGAGGAGTGGCGGGATCTTTATGATTTTTTTTCAGAAAAAGGGATGCCAATTGTGTGATTAGTATCCCTTTTAACCTTCAGCATTTGTTAGACTGGTAAATAATCACTTTTAATAGTTTGACTCTTCGCATATTTCTCAGTTAACATTACATATCCCATACCTACATAGGATAATCCCCAGAAAAACGCACCCCATTTTTCCATCAATGGAAGCATTGGCACGATAAAGCTTAACAATAGAAGATAAATAATCCAGCGTGGGAATACCTTTGCACGGAATGTTGCATACGCAAATCCAGGCATACCAAGGAACATACCAGCCATAACAATGATTTTAGACACAAGAATAAACGAATTAGCGTTTGCTCTAAGTGCTTCTTCACCTGTCATTCCACTTGCTAAAAGCATCCAAACCATACAGCCAGTTATCGCATTAAATACGATGATAGCGATAGTCGATACAAATCCTAACGCTCCAGATTCTCTTTGTACTAAAAATAGACCAATTGATGAAGCTGCCATAAGGATACAAGCCGCAAATCCAAAAATTAACTCTTGAGTACTATCAGTACCCCAAATAAGTGAAGTAGGAGTCATCCCCATTCTAGTAAAACCAGCTAGTATTATTAGTACCCCAAACCATTTTCCTATTTTATCTAATGTCATCAATTATTCCCCCATTCAATTTGGTAAGCTAATCTTAGCAAGCACTTCATCAAATTGAATAGAGAATCAGATTCCTGTTTTTTTAGGAAAGTTTAGGAAACATTAGGAATATTACTGTGTAGTGCATCCACTTAATTCCTTGTTTGCTATAATGAGGAAAAGGGGGGTGTTGCAATTCATATGAGGTCATTGATACTAAATATACAGTCGCGAAAAATCCTTTTTCTCCAAGCAGTAGTTATAATATTTTGTATTATTTTCATGTTGACATTTATGAAAAGTGTTCCGAAATATTACGAAATGATGCGAACGACCTGCATATTTGAAGAATGTCAATTTGCCCCAATGCCTCCAACGACCACAGAGGAATTGAGTAAACTGAATATAACAGGGGACAACTATGCTTTCCTATTTGTCTTGATGGACACCCTATTAATCTTATACTTTTACATGACGGCGCTTATTGTTTTTTGGAAGTGTTTTTCAGAACCAATGGGTCTTTTTGCAGGTCTTATGCTTGTCAGCTTTGGAACGGCCTTTCCTTCGCTGGTAGGGGTAGCGGGGGAAAACATCAACTTCATCTTTGTCCTTGGCTGGACTGCATTTATTGTCTTTTTTATGATATTTCCAAATGGAAGGTTTTTCCCTAATTGGACAAGTATAATTGCTGGAACATACATTGGAATCCAAATACTTGGATTGCTCTTCCCGGAAAGTTTTTTCAATATATTAATGATGCCTATCTGGTTAAAATCTGTAATGTTGTTAATTCCTCTTCTAACCATGGGATTTTCACAAATATATCGTTTTATAAAGGTTTCAGATTCAACAGAGAGACAACAAACGAAGTGGGTTGTGTACGGATTTGCTCTTACACTAGTAGGATTCATTTTCATTAATTTCTTGTATGTACCAGGGATAATGAAAGGAGCTCTATCCTATTTATATTTAAATGCGTTTATCAATCTATGTATGGCTATAATACCGACTACTCTTACATTTGCGATTTTAAAACATCGACTTTGGGACATTGATCCGATTGTTAATCGAACGCTTGTGTATGGGGTGTTGTCTTTATGTGTCATTCTTATATATATAGTGCCAGTTTCTTATTTGAGTAGAATTTTTCAGACAAAGGATAATATGATCATTTCACTCATTGCAACGGCACTGGTTGCGATTGTATTTGCACCATTAAAAGCGCGATTACAAAGGTTAATCAATCGAATACTGTACGGAAAAAAGGATGAACCGTTTTCTGTGCTAGCCAATTTAAGTCAGCAATGGGAAAAACCAATGACTGTTGAGGCGACAATTGATGTTGTTGCAGCTACTATACGCGAGTCGCTTCGGTTACCTTATACAGCTATTTCATTTACAATAGATAGTCGCGACACAGTGGTCGCTGCTTCTGGAACAGCAATAGGTGATGTAAGTATGATTCCAATCATTTACCGCGGTGAGACATTAGGAAGTTTGTTAATATGT
The DNA here is from genome assembly GCF_042680805.1 of Bacillus salitolerans. Lineage (NCBI taxonomy): Bacteria > Bacillati > Bacillota > Bacilli > Caryophanales > Bacillaceae > Bacillus > Bacillus salitolerans. Next base: position 59,963 of record NZ_JBHUEM010000028.1, read on the forward strand.
CCGCGTTCGCCTGGAGAAGAACTAGGAAAAGATGATCGTCAGCTTCTAGATGTTTTAATTCGCCAATCAGGTCCTATTATTCAAGGAATAAAAATGTCTGTCGGAATGAAACTTCTCGTTGAAGAGGTTCAAGAATCTCGAGGCAAGCTTGTGCTAGCGCGCGAAGAAGAGAGGCGTAAAATAAGACGAAATTTACATGATGATTTAGCACCTAGGTTAGCAGCACTCGCATTGAATGTAGCCACAGCTGAGCGCTTTGTTAGTAAGGATCCATCATTAACAGTAAATATTCTCACGGAATTAAAACAAACGATTCGCTCAACTGTGAATGATATACGGAAATGGGTTCATGATTTACGACCACCTGCACTTGATGAACTAGGTTTAATTGGTGCGATAGAGCAGCGAATTCAGGAGCTGACCAAAACCACCCATCAATTATCTGAATCGCTGACCATTCCAACTGTAAAGGTCGAATTTAAAATAGAAGGAAGAATTCCTATATTACCTGCTGCTGTTGAAGTGGCCATTTACCGTATCGTAACAGAGTCATTAGTAAATGTTGTCCGCCACTCATCAGCAAAGCATTGTACGATCAAGATAATATCAGAAGAAGATGCATATATTTGTATGGAGATTGTAGATGACGGAATTGGTCTCGGTGAACATCGAATGAGTTTTCCAAATGGTGGTATAGGAATGCAGTCCATGAGAGAGCAAGCGGTAGAGCTTGGTGGAACATGTACAATTGAAACAAGGATAGAAGGTGGGGTTCGTATTTTTACAATCCTTCCATATGAACGGAGAGAAATGTAAATGAGGATATTGCTGGCTGATGATCATACCCTTTTTAGGGCTGGATTAAAAAACTTATTAAGTACAGTCGATGAAATGCAAATTGTTGGGGAGGCTTCAACAGGAGAAGAAGCGATCGAACAGGCTTCGCTGTTGAATCCAGACATCATCCTAATGGATATTCGAATGCCAGGTCTAAATGGCATAGAGGCAACGAAGAAAATTAGAGAAACATTACCACATGTTCATATTCTAATCTTATCAATGTTCCAGGATGACCAGTCCGTCTTTACAGCAATGAAGGTAGGCGCTAAGGGGTATATACTAAAGGATGCAAATGAGGATGAACTATTACATGCAATTCGTATGATAGCGAGTGGTGGAGCTGTTTTTGGTTCGGTTATTGCAGCCCGAATGATGGATTATTTCGCTGTTTCCAGTCGTTACGAGCCAAATGATCCAGCCTATGCAGAATTAACTGCCCGAGAACGAGAGATTTTAATCCTCATTTCAAAAAATGCTACGAATTCACAAATCGCGTCGGAACTTCATCTTAGCTCGAAAACCGTGGCTAATTATGTAACGAATATATTAAATAAGCTTCAAGTATCTGACCGTCAAGAGGCTAAACGAATCGCTTTAAAGTGGAAATTAAATGATCATGTGTAGAAGGCATAAAGAGGGCATAAGTCTCTCCAGCCCCTTGTTTTTACTTACTATATTTTAGTGTAACAAAGGCAATGATATCATCACTAGATGGTTGAAAGGTCGGCTCGAATGGCAGGGATTGAGAATTCATGAATGTATGTTTATGGATTTTCAATTCTTTTTTGTTAAGAGATAAAAGAAATGCTCTTTTGAAAGGAGTTATCCCCATATTAGCAATGTTACTGTTACAAGAATAAATAGATGAATCCTACTTCGGGAAGGTAATTGTTTCCATATTATAAAATGTAGAGTAATAATATGTAAATGTCGTGAACAAAAGGCGCAGGCGCCCCGTTTAGTTAAAGGCTGAGCCGATGGCATAGCTACCGCACCACGCATATATCATTGCTTTCCCTCACTCTTTCATCAACTTCCTCAACCAAAATGCAGTTACTATATCCTTAATAGTAGCCCCCAAAAAATGGATATTAACCCTCTAAACTAGTTGATGTATAATTACAATATAAAAATTATTATAAGGAATAGCAGGTGATTACATGACTGTATGGTTGAAAGGTAGGCTTTTACAATTTATATCCTTCCTATTGTTTATTATGATAAATGTTATTACGTTAAAGATCCTTTTTACGGTTATTGAGTGGGTATATGTAGAGAAAATCGATATGTGGTACTTAGCAACCCTTCCATTAATAGGATTACTTTTACTAGTCTTTAGCTATCAATTCTGTAAAAAATTCTACTTTGGATACTGGAGATTTATTTTATATATCCCATTTATCAATGTGCTGATTTTTTTCATCCTCAATACGTACTTGATAGGTTTGGTTGGAGGACACCAAGGATTAGAGGATGACTATGCCTTTGGAATGATACTGCTAGTTGTTATTCCGATCGTTTGGCTACTATATGTAATTCCCACTGTGCTTGGTGTAAGGGCGAATAAGGTGTCTAGACCGGTTAAGATATGATTCCGTCACTATTAAATCATCTTATTTTTTCTGACTATCCTTTATTGTTTTCGCCATGGCTAAAAATACGATTATTACAAATATAATCGATACTAAAACGATAGTTAACAAACGAACACCTCAATTATTAATCCAAATTTTTTATCCTTCCACATGATGTTTTACACCTTGCCTTAACCTATTAACATGTAATGTGTGTGCTGAATAGCCTATAGAAATGTAACGCTAGATACCTTGATTATACAGTAGTTTTAATAAAATGGTAAAAATTTCTATGAAGGATTGTTTATGTTGCATAACATAGTCAACTTCTTCTAAGTACAAACAGCCCCTTGGCACCAAAGTTGCCAGGGGCTGTTTGTACTTAGAAAATCAATTTTTTCAAAGGGAAGAACCTATCGAATATCTGACAATCCCTTATTAATAAAATGATGTAGAATCTCTGCCATTTCCTTCGGTGTTTTGTTTTGTCCCTTTTCGAGCCAATTTTTGATTACATATAGGCTTCCACTAACTAAAAAAGGGTTGATGTATTCATATGTATCCGGATCGAGCGATTTGTCCGTAATCCAATTGTTGAAGATGAATTGCTGTGTGATTAACATTCCCTTCTTCTGAAAATGGACATCACTGTTCTCGCTTAGGAGAATTTGGCATACGTCACTTTTTTCAGCAAGAAGTTCAAATAATTTCTCGGTTATTTGCAAGGCTTCTTCTTCTTTTGAAAAATTGTATTGAGTAAGTGTGTTTCTTATATCTTCAATGAAGTCTTCCTCGATGGAATGGAGCAGGTCGTATTGGTTTGAATAATGAGCATAATAGGTGGAACGATTAATATCTGCCTGCTCACAAATTTCTTTTATGGTAATGCTTGAAATCTGCTTTTCCTTTAATAAGGCCATCAAACTTTCCTTTAAAACCATCTTCGTATATTTTTTTCGTCGGTCCATTTTAGAACTCAAAATCAACGATCCTTTCCTACTTTTTCTAGCTATTTTTTCAAGTTTTCCAACAAACTTTCATGATGTGTTGTGTATTAAACGTAATGTGCACAACTGTTTGTTGAATACCCAACACTGTGTTTATTATAATGATAAGGTGAAAAAGTGAAAGACACAAGAGAGGATGAAAAACGATAAATATTGCATCACGTATCATAAAGCATAAGAAAGCCGTTTTAATTGTATTTGTGCTTGCGACCATACTCTCAATAGCGGCGCAGTTTTTTGTGTCGGTCAATTACAATATGGTCGATTATTTACCAGACGATGCCCAGTCGACACAGGCGATGGATATTATGGAAGAGGAGTTTACAGGTGCTGTTCCGAACACGAGAGTCATGGTTACAGACGTATCCCTGCCAGAAGCCCTTGAATATAAAGAAAAGTTATCAGCCATTGACGGAGTCTCAGAAGTGATATGGCTCGATGATGTGATGGATGTAAAGACTCCCTTAGAAATAGCAGACGAAGAGACGGTAGAAACCTATTATAAAGAAGGGAATGCACTGTTTTCAATTAGCGTCCGTACAGGGGATGAGGTCGAAATCACCGATGCCATTTATGAACTGATTGGGGAAGCGGGTGCGATTGCGGGTGAGGCAATCAATACAGCAAGCTCTCAAAAAATGGCGGGTACCGAATCGTTATATGCGGGATTGTTACTAGTTCCGATTATTATATTTATTTTGGTGATCTCTACTACTTCGTGGATAGAACCATTGTTTTTCCTTACGGCTATCGGTGTTTCGGTACTGATAAACTTAGGGACTAATATTTTTATTGGAGAAGTTTCCTTTGTTACTCAGTCGGTTGCTCCGATTTTACAGTTAGCAGTTTCCTTGGATTATGCAGTGTTTCTCCTTCATAGTTTTTCCGATTACCGGAAGACGACCCATAATCCTGAAGAAGCGATGCAGCTTGCGATGAAAAAATCATTCCCAGCCATCACAGCAAGTGCAGCCACGACGTTTTTTGGATTTATCGCTCTTACTTTCATGAAATTTGAAATTGGTTCGGATCTTGGATTGAACTTGGTGAAGGGAATTGTCCTGAGTTTTATTAGTGTCATGGTATTCCTGCCAGCTTTAACTCTTTATTTTTATAAATGGATGGATAAGACGCAGCATAAAAGCTTTGTTCCGAGTTTCAAAGGTATCGGTAATAAGGTGATAAAATTTAAGATTCCTAGTTTACTCCTTGTTTTTGCCACCCTCGTTCCTGCCTTTTTGGCGCAAAGCAACACGGCCTTTACGTATGGACTTGGTGAACAGCCAGAGCATACGCGTGCAGGAAGTGATTATAAAAAGGTAGATGAAGCGTTTGGTGAAACGACACCGATTGTTTTGTTAGTCCCTAGAGGAGATGTGCCAAAAGAGGAAGGGCTCGTTTCTGAATTAGAAGAGCTAGACTACGTAACAAGCGTGATTGCCTATGTGAACAAGGTTGGTTCAGTAATCCCGCCCGAATACTTAGATAAATCGATTACAAATGAATTTTACTCTGAGAATTACAGTCGAATTGTGATCAATACGAATCAAGGGACAGAAGGAGATATTCCCTTTTCAATTGTAGAGAGGGTAGAACAAATAGCCGAGAACTATTATGGAGATCAGGCGTTTAGCCTAGGTGAAAGTGTCACACTGTATGATATTAAAAATACAGTTACAAAAGATAATCTCGTCGTGAACGTGTTGACCGTTGTTACCATTGCGATTGTACTGCTCATTAGCTTTAAATCCATATCGATTCCAGTTGTCCTACTTATCACGATTCAATCAGCTGTTTGGATTAATTTATCGATTCCATACTTTACAAATACCTCGCTCGTGTTTGTAGGGTATTTGATTATCAGTACGGTACAGCTTGCCGCAACGGTGGATTATGCCATTTTACTAACCGAGGATTATAATCATCGCCGAAAGGAAATGACAGCAAGAAAAGCCATCATCAAAACATTAGATGAAAAGACATTCTCCATTTCCATTTCTGCCGCGATTTTATCAAGTGTAGGGTTCATTTTATGGATTACCACTTCAAATCCAATCGTTGCATCCATCGGTTTATTACTAGGAAGGGGAGCACTACTTGCCTTTGTGATGGTTGTGTTGTTATTACCAGCCATGTTATTGGTGTTCGATAAACTAATTAAAAATACGACCCATAACGCAAATTTTAATGAGGAGAAGTGATGATGAGAAAAAACAAATACTTGTATGTAGCGCTTGCATTGGTGATCTTCTTGCCTTCATTTCTTAGTTACCCCGGTGTTGCAAAAACTGAAAAAATAGAAAGTAAAGTTACTTCAAAGGATGAAGTCGTGTATGCCACATTAAATGCCAGTGGAGAGTTGAATCATATTTATGTCGTGAATACACTTGAGGTGGCACGGGCAGGAGAGATCCTTGATTACGGGGAGTACAGCAGCGTCAAAAATTTAACTGATTTAACAAAACTGGTCCATGAGGAGCAAAAGGTAATAATGGAGGCTCCAGAAGGTAAGTTCTACTATCAAGGAAATATGAAAGTGGATAATGAATTACCGTGGAATATAAAAGTCTCATATTTACTGGATGGTCAAAAAGTGAAACCATCTGAATTAGCTGGAAAAACGGGTCATGTCGAAATCAACATAGAATTGGCTCAGAACCAGAATGGTAATTCCGTATTCTATGACAATTACTTATTACAGGTTTCCTTGATACTTCCGAATACGTATCAGAACATAGAAACTTCAGGTGGAATGATTGCAAATGCGGGGAAAAACAAGCAAATAACATTTACGGTCATGCCAGGACAAGAAGAAAGCCTTACCGTTCAGGCAGAAGTTGAAGATTTTGAATTTCAAGGAATTGAAATAGCTGCTGTTCCATCCTCATTACCAATCGATACATCAGAGATGGAGAATATGACAGAGGACATGTCAGCATTGTCCGATGCTATCGGAGAATTAAATAAGGGTGTTGCTGATCTGAAAAACGGTGTGACCCAATTAAACAACGGTACAGCAAGTCTTCGTGATGGATCAGGAGAATTTAAAGGTGGCATAAGCAGTATCAATCGTTCATCCCCTGAGATAGTGAAAGCATCTAGTTCCATTCGAGAGGCACTTGAAACTATCTATCAATCGCTTTCTAACGAGTCAGCTGACATGGATTTAACGAGTCTGAAGGAATTACCAGCAGGTCTAATCCAAGTAGCCAATGGGCTCACAGAAACAGCAAATGGTCTATCAGCCATGCAAAAGAACTACTCAAGTGCTTATGCTGCATTGGATGGAGCGATTAAGGAAATTCCAGCCGATCAGCTTTCAGAGGAGGAAATCGCTGGATTGTATCAAAGCGGTGCCAGTACCGAGGTACTTGATAAACTCGTTGCGTCCTATTCCGCTTCACAAAAAGTAAGACGGACTTACGATCATGTAAAGGAAGGTTTTGCTGCTGTTAAAACCTCATTAACACAGGCTAGTGAATCCATTAGATTGATGAGTGGACAGCTTACCTCAATCGCAACTAATCTGTCTGGATCTATTGAGGAGACGGATGGTAGTGGACTGAGTGAGTTGCAAAAAGGTCTGGCAGCATTATCGGCGAATTACCGTGATTTTCATTCAGGTTTAGTGGGTTATACAGAAGGGATCCATCAGGTTTCAGCTTCCTATGATCAGCTTCACTCTGGCATACTTAAACTGACGGGCGGAACAAGCGAATTAGAAGATGGAGCAAATCAGCTTCAAAGCGGAACTGAGGAATTGTACGAGGAAACGAAAGACTTGCCAAACCAAATGCAAGAGGAAATCAATCAAATGATTAAGGAGTATGATAAATCAGACTTTGAACCTGTCTCTTTCGTATCCTCTGAAAATGAAAAAATCTCTTCTGTCCAATTCGTCATCAAAACTGAGAGCATCCAAAAAGAAGAACCAGTAACGAAGAAAACAGAACCTGAGAAAGAAAAAGGCTTTTGGGAGTTGTTGATGGAGTTGTTTAAGGGATAATGTCCCAAAAAGTCGTGAAAGTTGTGTGTTCTGCGCCAAGGTGTAAGCTTTTACTTATAGGATTTTGAGCATTCACACGGGTGAGGGTTAAAAACTGGCGGCAATTAAAAGTGTCGTAGTGCTGATAAAATCGAGTTGCTGAAAAAATTGTCAGAGTTGCTGATAAACGCACCAAAGTTGACGGTAAAATCGAAAGTTGATGATAAATTCAAAAACTTGCTGATAAAATTAAATAGTTGCTGAAAAAATTCCAATAGTTGCCGATAAAATCGAACAAGTTGATGATAAATTCCCAGAGTCTATAAAAAGATCAAGATAACCGCCAAATTGACTTTGTAAAACTCGTAGGGAAGCTTATATGAGCAAAATTCCACGAGAAAATGCCCGAAACGAATAAAAAATTGCACAATTTTATAGAATACGCCGTATTTTTTGGGGTTATGGCTACGAGACGTTAGAAGAGATTGTAAATGATCCAATCGAACACATAAACTTAATTGTTGAGGTAAGTATCGAAATTATGCAAGACAATATCAGAGGGAAATAAAAGAGCAACAGGGGAATTTCATTACAATTTGGTTAGAAATAACCTATTAATTACCTCTGTGTGGCCAAAACAATAAAAAGGATTAGGGGAGTATCCAAAAATTATCCCCTGATCTTTTTAGTTTCTATGCAATAATTTTAAATGCTTATCTTTTCAGCAGTCTCCAATTATGCTCTCATTTTTATTGGGAACCTTTTAGATATTTCATTTTTGAGGATAAAATAGATATAGGAAATGACCGATAAAGGAGTATTTTAATGAACTCTAATTTCAAGGATTTTGTAAAGAAAACAACCGAAGAAATGGATTATTTTGATCATAACGATTTAGACTGTTTCAAAGAATTAGTTACAGAAGCAATTGGTTTTTATAAGCTAAAATCCTACGAAGAAACGGAAGATACCAAGGCAGGGAACATGAAATACTTATATGTGCATTCAATGGCAGAGGAGAACCTTTTATCTAAAATCATTGAATTGGCTATTACTAGTAATAAAAGCTTTGGTGTTGAAGATGTATATGAGGGAAGAATTATAAGAGAATATTAGGTAGAATAGGTAAGGGGCTTATTAATAAGAAAAAAGCAATTGAAGCTCTTAATCAAGTCTTAATACTGGAGGAGAAAATTCATGACACAACTACGTAAGATAACGATTGCTAGAGGAGACGGAATTGGACCTGAGATAATGGATGCCACTCTAAAAATCTTGGAGCATGCTGGAGCCAAGATTGATCCAGAGTTCATTGATATAGGAGAAAAAGTATATTTGGCAGGAAATTCTTCAGGAATCCCAGACGAGGCTTGGGAATCACTTAGACGGACAAAAATATTTTTTAAAGGACCTATTACAACACCTCAAGGTGGAGGGTATAAAAGTTTAAATGTTACAATTCGTAAAACGTTAGGTTTATATGCAAACGTAAGACCAAATGTATCCTATGCACCGTTTGTTGAAACGAAGCATCCGAATATGAATATTGTCATTATCCGTGAGAATGAAGAGGATTTATACGCAGGAATTGAGCACCAGCAAACACCAGAAGTTGTTCAATGTCTTAAATTAATAACCCGCCCTGGTTCGGAAAAGATTGTACGATATGCATTTGAGTATGCAAGAAAAAATAACCGAAAGAAAGTAACGTGCTTCACGAAAGATAACATCATGAAATTAACGGATGGTCTATTCCATAAAGTATTTAAAGAGGTTGCTAAAGAATATCCAGAAATAGAAACAGAACATTGGATTATTGATATTGGAATGGCCAAAATCGCAGATACTCCACAAGACTTTGATGTTGTAGTTATGCCAAATCTCTACGGGGATATTGCATCTGATGTGGCTGCTCAAGTAACGGGAAGTGTTGGACTTGCAGGCTCGGCAAACATTGGAGATCAAGTTGCGATGTTTGAAGCAATCCATGGTAGTGCGCCAGATATAGCAGGGAAGGGCATTGCCAATCCTTCAGGACTTATTCATGGTGCCATCATGATGCTCGTACATATTGGTCAACCTGAAGTAGCAGCTCGTATTCATAATGCTTGGTTAAAGACGTTAGAGGATGGTATTCATACGGGGGATATTTCAAAAGGAGGAAAATCAGTTGGAACAATGGAGTTCGCTGAGGCTGTTATTGAAAGATTAGGTCAAAACCCTTCTACATATAAACCGGTAGCATATAAACATGCAGAGCCAAATGAAAGTGCGACATTCCAACTTTCTCCAGCAGTAAAGGATCGTCCTAAACTAGATGTTGTCCGACAATTAGATGGAGTGGATGTTTTCCTCTTTAACAATGAATTGACACCTGATGAAATTGGTCAAAAGCTAGAGGCGTTAGCTGGTCCCCATTTCAAATTAGCTGTCATTACAAATCGAGGAGTAAAGGTATATCCACAAGGCTTCCCAGAAACGTTTACAACAGACCACTGGCGTTGCCGATTCGAATTTATTAATACGGAAAGTGCTACAAACAAGGAAATCATAGACCTTTTAAACAGAATCCAAGAAGCGGATTTAGACTTTATCAAAATCGAAAACCTATACAAATTTAATGGAGAAAGAGGCTATTCATTAGGTCAAGGTCAGTAAACACATCATGATTGTAGCTCGCAACTAGTTTGAAGAAAGGCAGCCCGCCCTTTCTTGAGTCGTACGATTCTTTTGAAGAAGCACTCTTTTGGGTGCTTTTTTAATGAATACGAAATTATAAGTTTATGATTATATCTTATTACGATGTGCTTAGTAATCCGGCTCCAGCGCCCAGCCAAGATGAAATGGCAACAGTCTTTGCCATTTCATCCTACTCGAGGTCAAATAACCTGTCATGAATAAAAAGGAAACCACCCTTTTTTTCGACAGAACCTTTCCTCTGCCTAAGGCTAAACGGGGTGCCGTGAGCCTTTTGGTCAAAGATAAGAAAGTATAAAATTTTGGTACTACCACAGTTGTTGAAACTGTGGTATTTTTCATGTATGTGAGGCTGTTGAGGTGTAGGTCAGATCTCTCGATTACGTAAAATATTCAATTGATATGCACGGCCAGAGTGAATATTGGTAGAAACAAGGTCAAATACGGCAGAGACTAGGTGAATAGTCCGCTCCCAGGCCAAATACCGGTCAAATCAAGCTGAATATCGGTCGAACTAGAGAAAATACCGGTGAACTGGCTTAAACATGTTCAGAAAAAGAAGTTCATCTAGTGCTTTACTCCATTTTAGAAACACTACACCCATTTCGAAGTAACGATCATAGAAAATCCTTTAAATTATGCTAAGAAAATATTAACAAATATTGGAATAATGAATGCGCTTTCACTTGTTTATATAAAGAAAAACCTTTATCCTTGCAAAAAACTAAGTTAAGAACTTGGTTTTGTGTGAAATTAGAGCGTTGTGGATGAAGTTCTCACTTTTTTACCGGCTTTAAATAGTTTATAATTATAAGATAATAGTAGATGTTTCAAACGTTAGATCATTATATTACACTATTGTTTAGATAAATGAGTCAGAAAAGGTGTGTAACTAGGTGGCGCCTTGTTTTTTGTGACACCTATCCAGAAATACCTACTCTTTTTTGCAAATATAGGAGATAAGGATGGTTATCATGAGCAACAAACAGACAAAAACAGACGTTATCTTAATTGGGGCTGGAGTTATGAGCGCGACTTTAGGAGCCCTATTGAAGGAATTAGTACCAGAATGGGAAATCAAAGTGTTTGAGAAACTCGCAAAGGCAGGAGAGGAAAGCTCTAACGAATGGAATAATGCAGGAACAGGGCATGCTGCACTGTGCGAGCTGAATTACACAAATGAAAAACCTGACGGATCTATAGATATTAGTAAAGCTATAAAAGTGAACGAACAGTTTCAGGTGTCAAAGCAGTTCTGGTCTTATCTTGTAAACAGTAAGTTAATCAGTAATCCGCAGGAATTTATCATGCCATTGCCTCATATGAGCTTAGTGCAAGGGGAAGAAAATGTATCGTTTTTAAAGAAACGCTATGAAGCGATGTCAAACAACCCTTTGTTCCGTCGAATGGAATTTTCTGATAATCCTGAAAAACTAAAAGAATGGCTTCCGCTTATAATGAAAGACCGTACATCTGATGAACCTATTGCGGCAACAAAAATTGACGCTGGAACAGATGTCAACTTCGGTGCTTTAACACGTATGTTATTTGACCACTTAAAGAGTAAAAACGTCGATATAAACTACAAGTCTAGTGTAGATGACATAAAACGTACGACGGATGGACGATGGGAATTAAAAATCCGGAATGTTGATAGTGGAAAGGTAGAACGTCATGCTGCAAAATTCGTCTTTATTGGCGGCGGCGGTGGAAGTATTCATTTACTACAAAAATCAGGAATTCCTGAAGGGAAAGGGATTGGCGGATTCCCGGTTAGTGGACTATTTATGGTATGTAACAAACCGGAGGTTGTAGAGCAGCATCATGCAAAAGTATACGGTAAAGCTAAGGTTGGTGCTCCACCAATGTCTGTTCCGCATCTTGACACACGATATATTGATAATAAAAAATCACTTTTATTTGGACCGTTTGCTGGCTTCACACCGAAGTTCTTAAAATATGGTTCAATGTTTGATTTGTTAACTTCTGTAAAACCTCATAACGTTTTAACGATGCTGGCTGCAGGTGCAAAAGAGATGGCATTGACTAAATACTTGATCGAGCAAGTGATGTTATCGAAAGAAAAGCGTATGGAAGAATTACGAGAATTTATCCCGACTGCAAAATTAGAGGATTGGGATCTAGTTGTAGCAGGCCAACGCGTTCAGGTTATTAAAGATACGCCTGAAGGCGGAAGGGGAACCCTTCAATTTGGTACAGAAGTGGTAAGTGCCGCTGATGGATCAATCGCAGCACTACTAGGTGCTTCTCCTGGTGCTTCAACTGCCGTTCATGTTATGCTTGAGGTATTGAATAAATGCTTCCCACAGCACATAAAAGAATGGGAACCAAAGCTACAAGAAATGATTCCTTCTTATGGAGTTTCACTGATGGAGAACCCTGAGCTTATAGAAGAGATTCATGATTCAACAGATCAAGCGTTAGGACTGAGTGAAAAAAAAGAATTGGTGTATAGTTAACTCTTTGGCTGTTATTTAATCATTGAACACATTGGACATTCAAGAAAGAACCTTTAATCTATTGATTGAAGGTTCTTTTTTATAAGTTGAAAAAGGATAAGTTTCTGGTGTCTAATTTATACAATGTTACGGCTCCAGCACCCAGCCAAGATGAAATGGCAACGATCTTTGCCATTGCATCCTACTCGAGGGAAAAAGAAAAATTCCTTTTTCCTTGGTTAAATAACCTGTCATGAATAAAAGGGAAAACCACCCTTTTTTTCATGACACACCATTTGCTCTTCCTTAGGCTAAACGGGGCGCACTTAACCTTTTGTTCTCCTTATGAAAATTGCCCATTCAAGAAATAAGTCGTTTGTTTCAGCCAGGAGCACTTCCAGGCGAAGGACTGCCACCGTATAAGATATTTTCACTAGCTTTTTTTTAAATTTTAAGGTGATAAAATTACTAACGGATAATTTTATGGTATGGTCTTAATCCCGATTCCAATCGAATAGACTATTCATGAACCACTTAATTCACTAAAGGATAGGGGTGGACTCATGTTTTCGGTTACGGAAATGCGTACGTTTGAGTTATTTTCTATTCAGCATATCGCTGTTCTAGTGATGTTCGTGGCGGTTTCAATTTTCCTTATTGTTTGTAGAATGAAGTTAAAGCCTCACCAGTCTATCATCAAGTGGACCTTATTTACTCTATTGGTATTAAGTGAGATATCCGCACAATTATGGGTAATAGCGACCGATCAATGGGAGATTGGGAGCCTGCCACTTCATCTCTGCTCAATAAGTACTTTTATTTCGATTTATTTATTCTTAAAGCCTAGTAAAAAAGCATTTTATTTATTGTTTTTTACTGGGACATTTCCTCCGATCTTAAGCATGGTGACACCCGAATTATTCTATCAATTTCCCCATTATCGTTTTCTGAAATATTTCCTACATCACTCAGCGATAACTTGGTCTGTCTTATATTTCATCGTATTTGAGGGATACCGTGTACCAAGGAAAGCTATCTGGACGGGGCTATTCCTACTCAACATTATCGCCATTCCTATCTTCATCCTAAATATCTTACTAGACACAAACTTTTTCTACTTAGCTACACCTACCGAATCTACAACGATATTATCCTTTTTCGGAACAGGTATTATGTATTATGTTAATCTGGAAATTGCAGCACTTATTGTATTTTTTATCACATATCTCCCGATGGGGATGTTGTTAAAGCGAGAGAGACGGAATGAGAGGACAGTAATTATCAAATAAAACATATATTTTTCATTCAGAGCGAACATAAATGTGTTCGTTTTTTTTATGAGTTTCAAGTTGAGTATAGGAAAGATGAAATTGTGGAACAAAATAGATGAAGAAGTAAACGTTTTTCGTATACTACCGTCATGTTATAAGAGATGAAAAGGAGGCACATATTCATGAGGAACTATTGCATCTTCTTACTGATTGTATTGCTCATTTTAGCGGGATGTGGAACAAATGATGCAGATAATGAATTAGGTACAGAAAACGAGCAAAATGATCAAGTAATTGAAGAAAACGACACACCTGAAGGGGGAGAGGAGCAAGCCGATGAACAAGCAGGTGATGGATCCCCATTACCGGATTTAGAAGAATCCAAAACGGTAAATATGGAAATTGAAGGGGAAACACAGGAAATAGTTGTTAACCTTCATCACCATGAACAGTTGGGATTATCTACATATGTACCAGAGGACATGGTAGTTGAATCAGATGATCAAACCTTTAATGTATACACTAATTTTCAAGGGAGTGTAAATAAAGATGCGAGATTCTTTATCAAGAATCAAACAGAAGAAAAGATCTCAACGTATCTTGAAGGAGAAGGATTTACATTAACTGAAGCTGGAGAAAAAGCTTATGATTTTTCCGATAAGGAATTTCTCCTTGAAAAAGAAGGATTTATAGGACGAGTTGCAACTTTGTCAGAGCATGATGAGACGTATAGTATTGGCTATTACTATCCGAGTGAATTTGCTGACGGCTTTACTCCACGCTCGCATATCATTGTGAATGAACTCGTATGGCATGGTCATTAACTTGAATATGTGTATGGAAGTACCTTTATTTGATCTTAAACAAACGTTTGTTTAAATTAATCGAAGGAGCAAAAAGTCTGGTTCCTTGTCATGGAGATAAAAAATCTTTGACAAGGAACCTCTTTTTTCTCCTCCTTGGAATATAGGTTGTTGGCATTCCTTTCGGTCGTGTTTCATAAACATTTATCGAAAGGAGGGGGTATGTTGAAAGACGACCGAAAGGTGAATGAAAACAGCAAAATAAGCAGCTGGATCTGTTTCGTGTCATGATAAAGGTAAAAAATTGACAACGAACCAAGGACTTAAAATGACAGATGATGAATAGGTTCACGTGTGGGTCTGCTGAGTCGGATCGAGATGTGCGCGGGTTTGCAACCAAAATCTACACGGAAGAGGGAAACTATGATCTAGTAGGTAACAATATTCCAGTGTTTTTATTCAAGATGCGTTCACCATGATTTAAGTAATAAGGATTCCGTCATTGAATAAAGTAAGTATATTCTTATGTTTCTGTTATAAAAATTTATAGAACCTACGTTCCTGTTTCTATGTGTGAATTCGACCAAAAAGTGGTATAATAAAAAGGATAGTAGACGGGTAAATGCGGTCAACTCTTTCTGTGGAGAAAGGGGGGCTGCGAATGGATCATGTTCAGATATTTATAAGTACAGGGTTACTTTTTATTGCTTTGTTCAATGTAATCATTGTACTAATAGATAAGATGAACAAAAAATAATCCACCCGTTTAAGCTGTCGCGGCTTAGGTGGATTATCTTCATCTTTACGCCCACAGTGACCGTAGGTACTGCGGTTGTACTATCAAAAGGGCTGAGAGTGCTACCAACACTCTTTAGTCCTCTTTTTAAATTATGTGATAACTACTAAAATTATAACATAAATAGGTAAATTTACACAAAAAAGTTTGAAATAATAGACCCTATAAGGTGTTTTTCAATATCCTCTGCTTCTTTTTGATTTGTACTGTGAGCTAAAAGGATATAACTACTCTTCTTTTGCTTTGGTGAACCTTATACGACGAATGGATGCATATCTAGAAAAGATACACTGATTAGCTGATGGTGGGCCTTTTTTTATAAGATGACCGTTTAAGAAGACTATATGAGAGCATGATCCATAAAGGAATCATGCTCAGTAGGGACAGAGATGGGATATAGAAAGGCAATAGAAAACAGAAATCAAGATATTAATGTAGATACAAATATCGAAAGCACAGCTGGCTAAGGATATCACCTTATAAACACTCTACTTCGATATATATGTTTGGTGTTTTATTTTGAACTGGGGGTTCGTTACATACTCCTTGTAATTTACATTTCCATTAAAATCTAAATAAGCCTGATAGCGAGTACGAATAGCTGGATGTTCAATGAAATCCAGTACTTTGTCTTTTGCCACCCAGCGACTATCGGTTGTTTCCTCAGAAACAGCCAACTCTCCACCAACAGGTTTACATACGAAATCAAATCCAACCTGCGTAGGAACATCAGTCACACCATCATACCATTTAAAAACTCCTGTATTCGAATAGACACCTACTAGGTAGCTTACTGTGGTGTCTATTCCGCTTTCCTCTTTGATTTCACGAACCAAAGCATCCATCAGATTTTCTCCAACTTCCACTTGTCCACCTGGATAAACCCAACCACCATCACGAGTTTTTACCAACAGAATATTTCCTTTCTCATCTTCTACGAAGCCACCTGCGGCTACAATATGCGTTGGAAATGACATCTTTTTGACCTCCTTATACAGCAAATTTGTATTTTTATTAAATCCACTTTTTTCTACAATCATAAGCCATATTCCTTGTTGAACTATACTGCACCAATAGTTTAATAAGAAAGGGAGATGCTGCAGCAACTCCTCTCGTTCTTAAATAAAAGCTCCTATTTGTTAAAGTAAGACATTTGTTTAAGTATAAAATTTTTTAACAGAAACAACGTATTTGGAATGCCATTTCTCCCAATTCTCTTTAGGAAATTCTGCGTGATAATACCCATTTAATAAATCAATCAATACATCAAGGCAAACATGCCATCCAGCCAAATCTTTCGAGGTATGGTCATTTATTGTATTGATAAACTCTTTTAAAACTAATAAACAGCCTTCAGGTTTAGCATGTAACTCAAAACGTACCCAACCATCACCCCATTCGTATTCAAGAACTTCATTTTCTTTAAAATCCCTTATTTTAATGTCAAAGGATTTTCCTGTTCCATCATTCATATTAAATTTAATAGTACCACCATTCCTAAGGTCTACTACTTGAAGATTAGGCATCCATTTACCTAACTTTTCATTTTGAGTGATAGCAGCCCATACCTTTTCTACTGAATGTTTTAGTGGACGATCATAACGAGCAATGTGACCACCTTCAACTTTTTCTATTACAGCTAACATTTTTACTCCTCCTCATCTAATAATTGTTCTAGTGCATCCAATTTTTTTGACCAATACTTTCGATATGGCTCAATCCAGTTATCAATTTCTTTTAAAGGAAGTCCTTGTAAATGGTAAATATGTTTTTGAGATTCTTTAATACTTTTAACTAAACCTGCTTCCCTCAGGACTTTTAGGTGTTTCGAAACACCAGGTTGGCTTAATTTTGAAAATTCAACAATTTCATTAACAGTTCTTGGACTAATTCTTAGAAAGTCAATAATTTTCCTACGATTTGGTTCCGCTATTACTTCAAACAAATTCATCTTTTCTTTTTTAGTTTGAGCAACATTCACATTTCAGCAACCTTTCAAATGTATATTTCCATGCAGTTATATTACCCGAAAGTTATATAAGGGGCAAGTTAAACTTCTGCTCTTCAATAAACCGATCCATTAGTGCATCAAACATAACACTATAAATGTGTATATATATTAGCTTTTATACATTTTTTCTTGAGTAGCAATTTTTATTAATCGCTAGAACAGCCATCTATTAATCTCTATGAAACAGCAAAACAAGAGGCTATCCTAAGAAAATGTACGTTTCTAAATGGAGAAGTGTTCCAGTTTATCAAGCATAAACTGTATCATCCTTTTAAGCGGTCCCAGCTGTTTTCCTAAAAGGTAATAACAATACAGGATGGGAAATTGTTAACCAAAATTTGCAATAAATAACAGAGATTCATTAACAATTGAAGATAGTAGGTTAACGTTTGAAGATATTTTCCATTTTTTAGGGTTAGTTAAAGGTTATGATACTCCTTTTGAAGAATTATATATTATCAAATGCTATATTTGAAAAACTGCAATGAGCAGGGGGAGATAGAATGGAAGCCTTTATGAGCATTGTTTTGGTGGTTGGGTTTATCGCTTTAGTGGTTACTTGCTTTTCAATCGAAAAGAAGTTTGATAAAACATTTGAACAAAATTCAGAAATCATTAACTTATTGAAACAGATAAAAGATAACAAATAAATACAGCTTCAAAATGAAAGGTACGTCTCGTCGGTCATTCTCTATTTTATTATTGGAATTTTCTAAAAAATATATTGTACTTCCAATTACTAGTTATTATAATAAACGTAAGTGTTTGTACATATTTTTGTATTAGTATATTCTAACTGGTACGTACGTCATGATGAGTGTGTGGATTAAAAAGGAGGAACGTTCATTGATTGATACAAATAATCCGATTCCTTTACATTTGCAGATTAAGAATGTCATAGCAAATGATATTAAAAAAGGAGTATATAAGGAAAAAATACCGAGTGAAAGAGATTTGATGGACCGATTTTCAGTCAGTCGGACGACAGTTCGTGAAGCGGTATCACACCTTGTCCAGGATGGAGTTTTAGAAAAAATTCATGGTAAGGGCACCTTTATTTCACAGACTCCTCCTGTACATGAATGGCTAGATTCTTTAAATAGCTTAACAGAAACAGTGAAGAGAATGGGGATGGTACCTGGGTCAAAACTATTAAACAACGGTATTATCCAAGAGAGTACTTATATCTCGGAGCTACTAAATGTAGATACGGTTTATACGATAGAACGACTTCGAACTGCTAATTCTACCCCAATCGCAATTGAACGTCATTTTTATTCAGAAGAGATTGGCTTGAAATTAGCAAAGTATGATTTGGATACAACGACCATCTATGATTTACTAGAAAATCATTTAGGGTTGGAACTGGTTGAAGCAGAGCAATTTATCTCATGCAAAGAAATTTCTTCAGAAGATGCGATCCATCTGGGAGTGCCAAAAGGTTCAAGTGTTCTAAGTGTGGAGCGGCGAATTACAGATGCTACAGGCGAGCCGATTGAGTATTATATAAGCTACTTTCGTCCAGATATGTATGTCTTTCGTATTAAAACGAAACGAAAAAAATAACTCATTTCGTCATGTAGAGACGCATCTTTGTCATCCGCAAACGAATTTGGGAGGAATCGAGAAGTGAGAAGTGAATTGTATTTACCTAATTCTCTTTTACTAGGTAGTGGAAGCATACAAGAAGTCGGTGAAAAAGCCACTTCTCTTCAAGCGACACATGTATTAATTGTCATTGGCTCTTTATTAACAGATGGTCCGTTCCGAACACAGCTTGATAATAGTATGAGGAAACGTGGATTAAAGGCTACATACTTCACGCACATAAACGAAGAGCCAACGAGTATGCATTTGAAAATGGCTCTAGCTCAAATAAACGAATGTAAAGCAGATTGCATTGTAGCGATTGGTGGCGGAAGTGTCATTGATCTGGCTAAAGCCATATCTGTTTTCGCTATGAATAAAGATTGTAGCTTAGATGACATATCTAACATGAAATCAATCAATAGACTTCCACTCATTGTCGTTCCAACAACAGCAGGAACAGGGTCGGAAGCAACGAAAGTAATGGTGATCACAGATGTTGTAAGTGGTGAGAAAAAGAATCCTGGGCATATAGGACTTATCCCAGATGTTGCGATTCTTGATCCACAGTTAACGGTCAGCTTGCCACCGCCTATTACAGCTTATACAGGTATGGATGCATTAGCACACGCCATTGAAGCGTATGTGTCAACTCGGGCTACCACGCTGAGTGATCATTATGCACTAGAAGCTATTCGGACCATTGTCGAAGCATTACCGAAAGCGTATGAAAATGGAAATGATATAGAGGCAAGGGAGAAAATGCTACTTGCAAGCTCCTACGCAGGTATTGCTTTTTCGAACTCATCTACGAATCTAGCTCATGCAATGGCAAGACCGCTTGGAGCAAGATACCACATTCCACATGGCTTATGTGTTGCGTTATTATTACCATTTGTCATCGAGTATGGATTGGAGGGATCCAAGGATCGATATGCCAAAATAGCCGAAGTAATGGGCTGTATTGGAGGAGCGAACAAAGCAGCAATGGCAAGGGAGCTTGTAAGAGTAGTAAAAGATTTCAATACTTCCTTTCATATTTGGGAGGATGGACTCTCGTATTTTGATACTGTCACTCATTTTGAAGATGTACTACCGATTTTAGTAAATGATGCTTTATCTGGAAATGGAATCACAACAAACCACTTGATTCCCACTGAAAAAGATGTAGAAAGAGTGTACAAAGAATTATGGGGTAAATTAACCAGTCTGTAGTTCTCGAGAAATGAATGCCTTACTTCTTTAGAGATAATACACACTCAAAAAATGCATTCCTAACTTCAAAATGAAAAAAATGTGCAAAACTAAACCGTTTAGGTGCTGGAGGGAAATAGATGGAATTGTCTGGTGGAGAAGTAGTCGCTAAAATGTTAAGTGTTGAAAATGTTGAGAAAGTATTCGGTATTATTGACGGAACCTACTTTGGGTTTTATTCGAATCTAAAAAACTACGGTATTGAATTGGTCACTCCACGAAATGAGGCTAGTGCTGCTCACATGGCGGGGGCATATGCGCGGGTAACGGGAAAACTTGGCGTTTGTATGGCAAGCAATGGTCCAGGAGTAGCCAATATTTTACCTGGTTTAGTTGTGGAGGAAGGCGAAGGAAATAGAGTACTAGTTATTACTAGTTCAAGAAGAACGGGCATTATGTATCCAGACCGTGGTGGTACGTATCAATGCTTTGACCAGGTTGGCGTTATCTCGAAAATCGCAAAATGGAGTCAAGCAGTACCTTCCTTTGATCGAATTCCAGAAATGCTACGAACAGCTTTACGAAAATGTTATGAAGGCAGACCTGGTGTCGTCCACATTGATATACCAGAAAACATCATCAATACAAAGGTGAAGTGTGACATCTCTTTTTGGGAACCACACCAATATCGCCTGACAGAAATGCCCGGTGCTTCTGATCAGCAATTGGCTCGTACAGTAGATTTGCTCATCAATGCAGAGTTTCCTCTTATTCATGCTGGTAGTGGAGTGGTTCATGCCCATGCATATGAAGAATTAGAGATGGTTGCTGAACTAATGCAATCGCTGGTCACCACGAGCTGGGCTGCAAGAGGGGTCATCCGTGAGAGTAATCCTTTGACGATTCCTATGATTCATATTCAAACCAATAATAAGGCAAGAAATGAAGCAGATGTTGTGCTTGTTCTCGGTTCAAGACTTGGTGAAACAGATTGGTGGGGGAAAGCCCCTTATTGGAATGCAAGTCAAAAAATGATCCAGGTTGACCTTGATCCAGGTATATTAGGAGCAAATAAGCCTGTAGATGTTGCGATTCAAGCAGATGTAAAAACCTTTCTAACACAGCTGTATACTAAGTTACTTGAGAGAAAAGACGAGATTTCCGTGCAAAATCGAAAAACGAAAATGGAGCGGATCCTTGCTGATAAAAAGAAAAATCGGACGAAGCTAGATCAGCAATTAGAGGAATATACAGTTCCAATGAACCCAGCCCATGTCCCTTCCATTTGTCAGGAGGTATTCCCAGAAGATACGATTAAAGTCTTAGATGGTGGAAATTCCGTTATTTGGGCTAATTTTTTCTCTGCTATTGAAAAGCCAGGTTCTGTTATCTCCACCTATAAGTTCGGTATGTTAGGGGCAGGGGTAGGTCAGGCGCTAGGAGCAGCGGCGGCAAATCCATATCGTCCAGTATGCTGCATTATCGGAGACGGAGCGATGGGTTTTCAAATGCAGGAAATTGAAACAGCTGTACGAAACAATCTACAAATTATTTATATTGTCATGTGTGATCGACAATGGGGAATGGTGAAAATGAACCAACAATTCTCCTTAAAGCCGATTAAAACGGTGCTGAAGAAATCATTAAGTTCTGAAGAGACAATCAATGCGGATCTAGGGGAAATCCAATTTGATAAATTAGCAGAGAGTATGGGCGCACATGGAGAATACGTGAATGACGCCAAAGATCTGAAGCCTGCATTAGAACGAGCTTTAGAAACGGGTAAATGTGCAGTGATCCATGTAGATGTTGATCCAGTCAAACATATGTGGGCTCCAGGATTAAAATACTTCAAAGATATGCATCAAGAGCCAAAGGGTAAATAATGACGATCGATCAAGTACAACTCAACTTTAATCCGACTACCCTGACTATCATGAATATTGCAATTGCCATTATTATGTTAGGTGTAGCACTAGATTTACGGATTACTGATTTCAAACGAACGTTTTCATCCCCTAAACCCATATTAATTGGTCTTACTGGTCAATTTCTTTTGTTACCTGCGTTTACGTATTTATTAGTAATGGCCATAAAGCCTGGGCCAAGTATTGCGTTAGGGTTATTTCTTATCGCAGCTTGTCCGGGTGGGAATTTATCCAATTTTTTAACCTATCTTTCAAAAGGGAATACGCCGTTATCCATCACGATGTCAGCAGTTTCGACGGTTATCGCGATTGTGATGACACCAATTAATGTCATGTTTTGGGGGTCACTATATCCAGGTACAAATGCGCTGTTACGATCATTTACCATCAGTCCAGTGGATATGCTTATTTCCATTTTCATGATGCTTGGTTTACCACTGATTATTGGGATGCTTATTAATTATAAATATCCTTTGTTTGCCAAAAAACTAAATAAAGGGATGAAGTATTTCTCGATCATCTTTTTTATCGTGTTTCTACTAGCGGCACTTGCAGCGAACTTTACTTACTTTATCCAATTTGTTGGCATGGTTGTGTTCGTTGTATTCCTGCAAAATCTTGTGGCGATTCTATCAGGCTATTTTATGGCACGGACGATGAAGCTACCTGAAGTAGACCGTCGTGCCATTGCGATCGAGATTGGTATTCAAAACTCAGGGCTTGGGTTAATTCTCATCTTTAACTTTTTCGATGGATTAGGCGGAATGGCAATCGTAGCAGCGTGGTGGGGAGTGTGGCATTTAGTATCAGGCTTAACTCTTGCTACTTTCTGGTCTCGCAAAAAGCCCAAAACACAGCCTATTGATGAGGGGTTACACGTATGAATGTATTAATTACCGGAGCATCGGGATATCTTGGCACCCATCTTTTAAAAAGATTGGTAGAGTTGAATCAGAATGAAGGATCTACATGGAATATTGTCGCGGCAGATATTCGGGAACCACGTATAAAGGACTCTAGTATTCAATTTGTTAACTTAGATGTACGTTCACCGCAAATAAACGAATTGATGAAACAATATCATATTGAAACGGTGGTTCACTTAGCGTCCATTGTGACACCAGGGAAGAAGAGTAATCGAGAATTTGAATATTCCGTAGACGTCATCGGAACAGAAAATGTAGTAAAGGCTTGTGTGGAGAATCATGTAAAACGAATCGTTCTAACATCAAGTGGAGCCGCGTATGGATATCACCCTGATAATGCGGAATGGATTAAAGAAGATCATCCAATTAGAGGAAACGAAGAGTTCTCGTATTCATATCATAAGCGCCTGGTGGAAGAGCTATTGTCTAAATTTCGAACCAATCATCCAGAGCTGGAACAAGTCATTTTTCGGGTGGGGACGATTCTTGGTGACACCACTAACAATCAAATTACTTCTTTGTTTGAGAAGAAAATGTTAATTGGTATATCAGGCTCTCAAAGTCCTTTTGTATTTATTTGGGATCAGGATGTTGTGGAATGTTTGATAAGAGGGATTACAGGAACAAAAACGGGGATATTCAATGTTGCGGGGGATGGTGTGGTCACGATTGATGAAGCTTCTAGCATTCTTGGAAAACGGGTATTGTGGCTCCCTGCTTGGTTCTTAAAAGCTATACTTTTTATTTTGAAAAGACTATCATTAACCCAGTATGGCGAAGAGCAGGTCAATTTCCTGCGATATCGTCCTGTTCTTGATAATCATAAATTGAAGGAAAGCTTCGGATACACACCACAGCAAACCTCAAAAGAAGTATTTCTATATTTCTTAGCAAATAGGAACTTGAATTAAACGTTATCAAAAAAGGTCAGTGTATACTGGCCTTTTTTAAAAAGGGTGGGTTTATTTTGAAAAGGGATGCATTAAATGGAAAAAACGTATTAATTACAGGAGCTGCAGGTGGACTTGGAACAGAGCTTTGTGTAGCATTCGGGACTAGAGGAGCAACGATTATTGCATTAGATCTAGACCTTGATAGACTCCAAGCTTTACAATTTCTTTTACAAGAAAAGGACATACAGTGTGGAATCTTTGTATTAGATATAACCAATAAAGAACAATGTAAAAAGACGATAGATGAGATTGAAAAAATTCACGATTCCATTGATGTTGTCGTGCATAATGCGGGAGTCTCTCATAGAAGTCCGTTCATTGATACGAAGCTTGATGTTCTTGAAAACGTACTAGCCGTAAATGTAAATGGACCAGTGAATGTAACCCACTATACGCTCCAGCAAATTATCAAAAATAAAGGAACATACGTTGCGATTTCAAGCGTTGCAGGTTTTGCACCCCTTTTTGGAAGAACAGGATATGCAGCAAGTAAGCATGCCTTGCATGGTTTTTTTGAAACATTGCGTTCAGAAGTCGAAGATTTAGGGGTAAAGGTTTTGCTTGTGTATCCATCCTTTATCCAAACAGGTTTAGTCCAAAATGCTTTAGGCGGAGACGGGAAAAAGGTATCCCAATCACTACAAACAATCGGGAATGTATTAACCCCTGCTTATGTATCAGAGTGTATTGTAAAAGGAGTATTAAAGCAGAAGAAAAGGCTTTATATTAGTCCCGTTTCTAAAGTATCTCTATGGATGAGTAGAATTGCTCCTAGTTGCTATATTAGGTTAATGAAGAAAAAGGTGAGGGCGGAGTTTGGGCAGAACCAGTAATGAGTTGAATGTAGTGCCTACCTTAAAATTAGGGTTAGGCACTTTTTTTCCTAGTTCCTGTAGTTTTTACTTTTGAGTGTAGCTAGTTTATATAAAGGTAGATCTAGAAAAACAAAAAAAGAATGAATTTGTAAGGATCGTAGAAAAAAATTGATTTGAAAAGGAAAACGGCACTCATGCATCAAATAATAATGTAAGAGAATTTCCAAAGAAATGGAATTGGAAGGATACTGATTTTATTGTTAGTAGAGTTTCCATTTTCATTAATCGTTGTTGGTTTTAAACAAACGTTTGTTTAAACAATAATCGAAAGGCTCAACCAGTTGAAAAAAGTAGGAAGGGGAAGTAAGTGAAAAATAGTACTAATACAAGACCAGAAAGTATTGCCCAATATTGGGAAGCCTACAACACATGCACTTGTAAATACTGGATATGATAAGCTTGACCAATTATCAGCTGTATCGGAAGCCGAAACATTACATAGTGTTGGACCGAAAGCAGTAAGACTATTAACTGAAGCACCAAAGGAGCGTGGTTTATCTTTTGCCAAAAAAGACTAGAGTAATAAGGTAGTTATACCATTTATTAAAGACAATTAATAAGGGGATGAATAGCGTGACATATGAAGAAATCATGCAACAGCTTGAAGAATTAGGTTCAGAACAAACGAAAAAAATCTATGACAACCATGGAGTGAAAGAACCCTTCTACGGGGTGAAGATTGGAGATTTAAAAAAACTAGTTAAGTATGTGAAAAAAAATCATGAACTAGCTTTGGATTTATATGACTCAGGGAATCATGATGCGATGTATTTAGCAGGTCTATCAGTTAATCCAAAATTAATGACAAAAGAGACGTTACTAGAATGGGCCAGAAAAGCTTACTGGTATATGGTGGCTGAATATACAGTGGCTCAGGTTGCAGCTGAAGGTGATTATGCACTTGAACTCGCAAGAGAGTGGATGAAATCTGACGATGAAATGCTAGCGGTGTGTGGTTGGAGTACATATGCTAATTATTTGTCTATCACTCCAGATGAAAAGCTAGATTTCGCAGAAATAAGAAGCTTGTTGAACGAAGTGAAAACCACCATTCATGAAGAAAGAAACCGAGTCAGATATGTAATGAATGGATTTGTAATCTCAGTGGGCACTTATGTTCCAGAACTAACTGATGAAGCAAAAAAAGTAGCAGATTCGATTGGAAAGGTCCAGGTAGATGTAGGAAATACGGCGTGTAAGGTACCCGTTGCTTCAGATTACATTAAAAAAGTAGAAGAGAAGAATAAAGTAGGGATGAAGCGAAAGACATGTATTTGCTAATGGTGAAAAGAAGCAACGACTCCTGCTTCTTTATATGTGCCGGACGTTAAAAATCGGACATTATAAGTTCGGATATACCCAATGTAAAAAAATGCCGTCCCGCATCAGCACATAATCGTCTACATCGCCAAATCCGGGTCAAACTCATCCATTTACCGGTCAAACCTGAACAAATCCGGTTCAAAACTTACCGCATTTCTAGTGAACGAAACCTAACCACACTGTTGTTTAGTTGACTATGACAAACTTATTTATGAATTTTTTCCACAGCAGTGAAGGAACCATTACACTATTGGTAGAAAATAGCATAAGTAATCACGATCACACTTTTAAGGTAGGAGTATCAAAATGAAACTGTTCAACTCAGTATGTCATTATGTAATAGGATTATTGGGTATACTTTTTATTAGTATTGTACCAGAGGTATTGCTTACCCATGGAGTGGTGTCACCAGCTTTATTTGCAAGTGAGTATGTCACATTTATAAGAAGTCTATTTGATGAAAATACGTGGGTCTATCAATATAAGGATTATGAAGTATCTGTCGTATCATTTCTATGGGAGCCTTACCTCTATTCTATGAAAATATTAGTAGGTGCCATTTTCTTCGGTTTTCTTGTGGCTTTTATCCTTGCGGTACTTACGATGAATATGCCTTCAGTTATAAAGCAGTTGATTAAACGGACACTTCAATTTCTAGAGGTTGTACCGGATATTTTGTTTTTATTCCTTGTGCAGCTTTTAATCGTACTTATTTACAAACAGACAGGTGCACTTTTAATGGAGTTTACTAGATTTGAAAAAGAGATCTATGTATTTCCCATCCTAGTGTTGTCCATATTACCTGCTATATCGTTTTACCGTGTAATGGTGATGTACATCGAGGAGGAAACATCGAAACCATATGTTGAATTCGCAAACAGTAAAGGACTTCAACACGTTCTCATCATTTTAAACCATATCATAAGAAACGTGGCACCAAGTGTATTCCATTATTCTAAGGTTATCATTTGGGGAGCACTGTCTTCATTATTTGTGATCGAGTGGCTGTTAGATATAAATGGAGTTTTTTATTTTGTCTTCCATGATTTTCGTCCTATCGTATCTGCTGTATCATTATGGTTTGTTTTTACGCCTTCTTACCTAATCTATTCGGTTGTGGAAACAATACTTCAAACTAAAAAAACAAATCCTATTACGAAAAAGGACTATAAGAATCGAACAATCAAGGGATCGTTAACCACCCTTTTTAAGGTTTTTATGACCCTTTTTAGCATAAAAAACATAAATACTTCTCGCATTTTAAAACGACTCAAACCAGTTATCATTGTTGCAAACTGTCTTCAATTAGGTAAGGAAACAGCTAAACAGATGATTCCATACTTTAAAAATGTAAAATTTGTGATTGGTTTTGTTTTTTTAAGTAGTCTAATTTTGTATAGCCTCATCTACTCGGTTCTCACCGATAGCTATATAGAACAGAAAATGTTTTTATATAATGAACAAGGTCAAATAGTATCCGTGTCCCCACATCCTCCGTCCCAAGATTTCTTACTTGGTACAACTGGCCTTGGCTACAATATATATGACATGATCGTCGTTGGTGCAAAATCAACCTTGTTATTTGGGGCTGGAATTGCTGGCCTCAGAATATTGCTTGGTCTGCTTCTTGCGATTCCATTTGGGTACTTCATCCATGGTAGATGGAGGGTATTTATTGAAAAGTGGGTGGAAAGTCTCCACTTCGTCCCTCTAACGATTGTTGCATACATGCTGCTTAAGCCCATTCTTTGGGGAGAAAAAGGCGAATGGGATTATTCATATGCAGAAAGAGTGTGGATCGAGGTTGCTATTTTGACACTGTTAGTGGCTCCGTTTCTTATGACGCAAATTGGAAGTGATATCAAGCTACTACTAAGAAATACCTATATCGATAGTGCACGATTACTAGGTGGTAGTCATTCACATATCCTTATAAAGCACATATTACCTCAACTCGGACCGAGATTAACGATACTCTTTGGCCAACAATTTATGCAGGTGATGTTACTTTTTATGCATTTAGGATTATTTCAGCTGTTTTTTGGTGGGACATATATTTACCTGCCGGATCCACCCAAATCTGTCTCAAATGAATGGTCAGGGATGATAGGTGATGCTAAAAATACACTTGCTACAGGTCCATGGTGGGTCATTATTCCGGTGTTAATAGCCTTTATCGTAGCAATTCTTGCAATGCAAACGATGCTTAAAGGGATGCAGGAGGTTATGCAGGCTAAAATTGGAGTGAAGATATTAGACCGGAAGAGTAAATGGAAGTCCCATTCAAAAAGAGAAGAAGAAACTGACCGTAGTCAGCCTCAGCAAGTGGGGTTCAATCTATTAACTCAGCAGCAAGTAAAAATGAATAAGAGCTTGTAAACAACTTGGCGATTCCTTTATAGTAAGGAATCGCTTTATTAAAATTTAGCATTTCAGAATCTTTCATTTAGAAATAATTGAAGCAGTAAATAAGGGAAGAAGCATGGAATCTAAGAAGGAGACCCAGAAAGAGGGTGAATACATAGCACGAGAGAGTGGGTTAAATCGGACGAAAAAAAACCGACATTAAATTGTCGGCTTTTATGTACAGTTATATATCATTATTCACGGTCTGTTTTCATGTCTTTAAATCTATGTTCATCATCATTTTCAACAACATGTTTAAGAATAGACAACTTGTTATTCCAAAATTGTTCGTAATAAGAAAGCCATTGTTTAACTTCTGTTAACGGTTCTGGTTGCAACTGATAAATTTTTTCTCTGCCTACTTTTTTTCCATAGACTAAATTTGCTTCTGAAAGTACGTGAAGATGTTTTGCTATGGCTGTACGACTAATTGGAAAATGAGCTGTTATTTCTGAGATAGCTAATTTGTCATTAGCAAGCAACCGAAGAACCTCTCGTCTAGTTGGATCAGCAATAGCTTGAAATACATCATGCTTTGCTGCTTCCATTATCCTTCAACAACCTGACGAAGTCGTTCATTCACAATACCTACCCAACCACCTTCCATTCTTTCACGGATCACTGAACTTTTCTCATTTGCTTTTGGAAGTACAGTATCAGGAGACTTCCAACCACTGTGTATAAGTGTAAACTCCGTTTTTTCACCCATGTCTTTTAGTATAAAAGAAACAACCCAACCATCAGTATCCCATGAAAATGAAATTTTATTTGGTTCATCCACTTCTAATACTTTGCATGGAGATGGACCGAATGGAGATTGAATATGAAATTCATGTCCTTCTGTAGGCTCAAAATCATTTGGCATGAACCATAATGCAATACCTTCCGATGTTGATACCTTATTCCAAACTTTTTGTAGGGGTGCTTCAAAAATAACGGTTTGTTTAATATCTTGTAATGTTTCCATCATTAACTTCTCCTTTTTCAAAATAGTACTAAAACCATTTAGCTTCATTTATGATGATATAACACCATTTGGTTTCATTTATGATAATATAACACCATTTGGTTTCGTGTCAACGTTATACTGCATAATTTTATGATTTTCAAGTTAGATATTTATTATTAGTACTTCCGCTACTTTAACTAACAAAAATGATTAAATTTCTAATATTATTCCTACAATGATGAAGGAATATCAATATGATGGGTTGAAAACTACATATGCAAAGATTGTAAAATAATCAAAATTCTTATCGAAGAAATAGGAGGCAATCATGGGAAGACTAGTTCATTTTGAAATTCATGTGGATGACATGGAACGTGCAAAAAAGTTCTATGGAGAAGTATTTGGGTGGACATTTGAAGACTGGAGTGAATATGCGGGGATGCCGTATTTTGGAGCAGTAACTGGTGATGCGAATCAGCCTGGAATTAACGGAGCGTTAATGAAGCGTCAAAGTCCTTCGCCAGAAGCAAACCAAGCTTTAAATGGATATGCTTGTACAATGGGAGTAGAAGATTACGATTCTACGGAAGCAAAAATTCTTGAACGTGGTGGAAAGGTAGCATTGCCGAAGTATGCCCTGCCTGGAATGGCATGGCAGGGTTATTATGTGGATACAGAAGGAAATATCTTTGGTATTCATCAGCCAGACGAGGATGCAAAATGATTTTTGTTCTGTAAGATTTAAGTTCTCAAAAATAATTCAGTACATAAAGTGCCTGAATCCAGAATAATAAGGGGACAGGCATTTTATTCTGTAGTAAGGTAAAGAGAATTAGTTTTTTTATCTATTATCTGTGCTGATCGACAAGAATTTGATTACCATCTGGATCTTCAATGGTAAAATAGGCAGATCCTTCATTTGATTCATCTGCTTCAGTCAGCATATGTATTCCTTTTTCTTTAAGCTGCTTTTGAAGTTCTCGAACGTCTGTAAACGAATCGAGATTTTCTGCATTTTGATTCCATCCTGGATTAAATGTTAGGATGTTCTTTTCAAACATTCCTTGGAATAGTCCAATAACGCAATTTTCGTTTTTCATAATAAGCCAATTTTGAGTAATATCCCCCCTAATGCTTGAAATCCTAGTTTTTCATAAAAAGATTTTGAGGCATGAATGTCTTTCACATTTAAACTTACAGAAAGTGCTCCTAGTTTCATTTTTTCTCCTCCAAATAATTAATTATAAATATTCTAGATCGATACTATTAGTTCACTCCAAAACTAGTATAAAAGAGGACTTATATTATTTTCAATATTTACCAAAAAGCTCTTAGAATCCAGCTCCAGCGCCTAGCCATTCGAGGTCAAATAACCCTAAATGAGTAAAAGGGGATAGGCACCCTTTTCTTATTTAGGGTTATTTGCTCTGCCTTAGGCTAAACGGGGCGCCCTAAGCCTTTTGTTCACTAGCAGGAAGACTAATCCGAAAGGTTGTCCCTTTCCCTTTTTCACTCATAATATCAATTTTCCCTTTTAATTTATAAACGGTACTGAACACGACGAGCATGCCAAGGCCTGTCCCTTCCTCTTTCGTTGAATAATAGGGTTTTCCCACTCTTTGAACCTCATCCTTGGACATCCCAACACCAGTGTCTTGGATGATTATCTGAATTTCACTTTTGTGTTCTGATACTGTAACGGTAAGGTTTCCACCCTTTTCTTTCATCGATTCAATGCCATTTTTAAATAGATTGATCAAAGACTGCTGGATTTGGCTTTTATCATATCGTAACTGTAACGAATTTGAAAATTCATATTGCATCTTCACATCATGAATGTTGGCATACGGTAGCATGATATTATGGACATAGTCAAATTCCTCTTTTAAGTCCGATTGAACCATATATTGTGCTTGAGGTTTGGCGAGAGACAGAAAGTCGCTGACGATATTTTCGGCCCTTTTCAGTTCTTGCATGGAAAAATCAACATATTTTTTTTCTTCTTCGGTAAGGGTTGTAGATTTATTGAGAAGCTGAAGGAAGCCACTCGTGACGGTAAGCGGGTTTCTAATTTCATGAGAAATACTTGCTGCTAGCTCGCTAATAACGCTTAATCTTTCCGTATCATTATATTTTTCACGTGTCTTGAGATTATGGATAATTTTTTGAATGAGAATCATCACAATGACTGTTCCACCAACATGGATTGTAATCACATTTGTAACGATGCTCCAAAAGTGACTTGTTAATGGTTGAAAATAGGAGCTAATATAGAACAAGTATGATGCCATTGCAAGAAAAGAAAGGAAACTTGCTGCGATAATTCTTTTTTTCGACTCAAGTTGTAGAAAAGCCTTGCTAGATAAAGATACAAGAATGAAAACAATAGATGAATAAATAAAGGAAGGGAAAATACCATCCCCACCAATATAGAAGCGATACACATTTAACACGATCCATAACGGGATTGCAATTCGATATCCACCAAAAAGTGAAGCAATGATGAAAGGAACAAAACGCAAATCAAATATAAACCCAATCTCTAGTTGGATAGGAAAGGACATACAAAGAACCATCGATAGAGCGGAGAGTATAAACAAATACCGATTATAGCTATATGGGCGCTTCTTATCTTCAAAAAATACTAAGTATGTTATAACTGGAATTAGCAAAAAAAGCAGATTAATTAACAGTGTTTCCGTCATAGAAAAAATCCTTTCGCTATTTTTGCTGAAAAAAGTAAACTTAGACAGCAAGATAGTAAACAGTGAATACCCCAAATTATAACAGATAACGGTTTGTACGACTATTTGATATTGGTATTAGGTATTAGGAAGTACGTTTTGAGTATTAAATCAAACAAAAAAAAGGGACAAATGTCCCCTAGATGATTACCTAACAGTTCTCAAGCTTGTTATGGTGTAACGGTGGAGGAATTAACCAGCCTTTTTCTTTATTCAGTCTTAATACCTTCCCGCCAAGTGTCGCTTTTTGTGTATGGAATTGTCCAAACATCATTGCGATATCTTCCCGTATAGACTGTCCAATCACTTGACTACATGTGACTAAACCAACTGAAATATTCATTGACAAGGAAGCGGCAATTTCAGGATCTTGGATTCTTGCACCTACAGGAATATCTTCTAAACAAGCTTTAGGTCTTTCTGGAGGAGCTGGTGGAAGCCCAACACCGTTTTCTTTAAGTATAGCTTCAACTTGTTTAATTTCTTGTTGGCACTGGTTAATGGATTCTTCTAATAACTTATGTAGGTCATCATCACCTGCATGATTCAAATGCGTTTGATAGCCTGCCACATAACCTTTTGATACTAGTAAGAACGACCAAAGTGAAAAAACTTCTCCATAATGCATTGGTTCATTTTGTGGATTTCCGCTTAAAATTCCCATAACTGCACTCCTTATTGTTGTTTTTAATTTCATAAAAATCTCCTTACATGAACAGTGTAGGAAGGACCATGAATTATTTTCTTCTCAAAAAGAATTTGTTATTCCTAAAATTTTGGGCTACTGCTTCCATTCAGTAGCCCTCTCTTAGGGCAATAGTTGAATAAATTCAACTACTTCTATTGTGTGACATAGAAAAAAAACTATTCAACAAAAAAACGTAGGCAATTAGAAGTACGTATGGATAGTTTGCTACCTATACGATTACACAGAAGGAACACGTACATTATAATAGAGAGGAAGGCTGAATAAAAAATCGGTGCGGAATTGATAAAAGGTAAAAAGTATTAATAGTAAGTGGTGAAGCAGATGATACATACGTACAAAGGTGAGACGATACGGTTAGAGATCAAGTATAAAAATCGAAAGACAATTGGCATTACGATGGACTATTACGGAAATATTGAGGTACACGCGCCAAAAGGTACTCCCGATGAGAAAGTGTTACACGTAGTAGAGGAAAAGTGGGACCTCATTTGTCAGAAGCTACATGAGCAGAAGGAGAGAATGCGCGGACCAAAGGAAAAGGTGTATGAGCAAGGGGAGAGTTTTCTTTATTTAGGGAACGTGTATCCCATCAAGATTATTTTGGATGAAAGTCTTGAACGTGACAACGTCGTGTTTAAGGGGGATTGTTTACATATAAAGGTGAAGCAGCTGGAGGATGAGAAAGTGAAACAAGCGTTAAGACGGTTCTACTATCAGAGTTGTAAAGCATTAGTAGAGAGAAGCGTCTCCCGTTTTCAATGTCATTTTAAAACAAAACCACGGAGCATTCGGATTACCGACAGCCAAACAACATGGGGGACATGTGATTCCAAGCTACAGCTCACCTTTAATTGGAAGCTGGCAATGGCTCCCCAGCAGGTGATTGACTACGTCGTGGTTCATGAGATGTGCCATATGGTCCATCTTAACCATGACCGCTCCTTTTGGCGACTTGTGGGCAAAATTATGCCTGACTATAAGGAACAGGAATATTGGTTAGCTATATCGAATTGGAAGATGACGGTTTAGGGTACTATAACACCGGATTCGAAGCGAATGTTGTTCAGGAACAGTGACAGACTTCGATAGAATCTCGAGGTGTGCCTAATTTAAATGAGATTGAAAATTAACCTTTTATTTATAGTGGTATGCCTTACGTTCGTTACATTACCCATTACAGAATTTATCTACTCTATGAAGTAAAATAATCACGTATTCTTCACAATTTTTGAAAAGCTCAGTTTTTTGGAGGATATCGTTTTCTTTTAGAGAATACCTTATATATTCGCTTCATCCTTACTTTCATAAAAGTAAGGTTTTTTTTATTTTATATATTCTTTTGAAGAAGAGGTGTAAGCTTGTGGATGGAACATTAATTCAGATCAGAGAAAAAGGTTTGTACGTTGAAGAATATGGCCAAAAAGATAAACCACCTGTACTTTATTTGCACGGTGGACCAGGAGAAAGCTGCTTTGATTTTACTTATCATCAAAGAGAGAGACTAGAAAATTATTTTCGAGTTATTGCTATAGATCAACGAGGTGTTTGCCGTTCGGAGATAATAGGGGAGGAGGAGAGTTTCTCATTAGACGACATTATTGAGGATTGTGAAGCCTTAAGGAAGCATCTAAAGATTAACAAATGGTCAATAATTGGACATTCCTTTGGGGGATTTCTCGCACTTCTCTATGCATCAAAATTCCCAAACTCAATTGATAAAATCATTTTTGAATGCCCAACCTTTGATTTTGCTCTTACATCAAGATTTTTACTAAAGAAGACAGCGATGCTTGCAAGGAAGTATGGAAATGAGGACCTAGCAAATAGATGTATGGATTTATCTAGGAACCAAGAAGTGACACCGAAGGAACTAACCGAGGGATATATGAACCTTAGTGATGAGCTTGGTGAAAATAGAATGGAAATATACAGATACATAAATGATAACCCAACAGATTATCATTCAGCCTATACCGACGAGGAATGGGACAAGTTCTATGATCGATCTGACATTCACTATAACCGATTACAGTCGGAAGGGAAAATATATGAATCATTATTAACTAAGATTAAAGAAGTGAAGCGACCAATGCTGTTAATGACAACTGAACATGATGCAGCAACGTGTGAGATCCATATCGATACGTTTAAAAAGGACGCTGCAATCGGGCAAGTATATCACTTTATGAACTGCGGGCATACACCGCATTACGAACAACCAGATGAATTTACGAAAGTCGTAGTAGATTTTTTAACCATGTAAGGTATTCCGACTACTTTAATGGAGCAAGGATGTTGACATACAATTTTTGATAGTAACATGGGGGAACATAGATGAGTTACGTAATGGAATTAAGAGAATTAGTGGGTCATAGACCCTTATTACTACCAGGTTCAGTTGTTATCATTTTAAATGAAGATCATCAAATACTATTACAACATAGACATGATGGAGATTGGGGATTACCTGGTGGTCTAATGGAATTAGGTGAAAGTTTAGAAGATACTGCAAGGAGAGAAGTGAAAGAAGAAACAGGTCTAGATATTGGCGAACTGGAATTACTAGGTGTTTTCTCTGGACCTGACTATTACTTAAAGCTACCTAATGGTGACGAATTATATTCAGTAACGGCTGTATATTTAGCTCATGAATCAAAAGGTACGATCAAAATGGATAGAAATGAGTCAATCGATTTACAGTACTTTACTTGTAATGAATTACCTGAAGGGTTAAATGAGGAAACCCGTAATTACCTAGAACCTTATCTTAAGAAGATTGCTAAGTAATGTAGCGATATGAAAAGAGTTTAAAAAACCTACTTTGAGCGAAAAGTAGGTTTTTTGGAAGAATATGAAATGATAAGTTTTGATTGTGCCATATTTTACACTGTGGTTTAGTAAACAGAATCCAGCGCTCAGCCAAGATTTTCATCTTACTTGAGGTCAGATAAAGTATGGATCTGTCCGTAACCCAAAAAGTTGATGATAAAATAGGATAGTTGCTGATAAATGCCTTGAAGTTGCTGATAAAAATGGCAAAGCTGCTGATAACCCAAAAAGTTGATGATAAATACGAAAAGTTGCTGATAAAATCAGAAAGTTGCTGATAAATTTCAAAGGGTTGCTGATAAAATGAATGAAGTTGCTGATAGACTTCTATAATGATAAGACAAGATCAATTTTTTAATGGTATGAAAGCAAATTTTCCTCTAAAGAGACGCTGTCCTTAACTAAAATTCTTTGAAATCGTAAAAAGTAACCCTATTTCATTAAAATAATTTAGTATAACTTTCCTAACATATTCACACTGGGTCCGGAGACTTGGTGCTAGCCAAGTTTTTCTAAATTATTTAGAAAGTATAAAAGTTTTCAGCAAGAGAATGGGCTAGTGACTTGGAATTCCAGTTCCAGCACCCAGCCAGGATGAAATGGTTACGATCTTTGCCATTTCATCCTACTCGAGGGAAAAGGAAAAATCACTTGTTCCATGGTTCATATAAGCTGTCATGAATAAAAGGGAAAACCACCTTTTTTCATGACAGTACATTTGCTATGCCTGAGGCTAAACGGGATGCCCTGAGCCTTTTGTTCCCTATTATCAGATGCTACTTCTGAAGAGCTTTATTTAGTATATCTACTATTGGCAATAATTCTTCAAGATGGTGGATTTCATAATCAGGGACTACGTGCGTTTTTTCTTTGTTGTCTCGATTAATCCAGACTGATTTCATTCCTGCTCGAGAAGCACCGAGGATGTCTGTCATTAAATTATCTCCGACCATGATTGCTTCATTACTTGATACCCTTATCGTCTGTAAGGCGTGCTCAAAAATCGAGGAATCTGGTTTTCCTATTCCGAAAGCTCCTGAGATGACAATATGATCAAAATAAGGAGCGAGTTCAGGGGTAATCGTAAGCTTTGTGTTTTGTAAGTCAGGGGAACCATTAGTTAATAATAAAAGCTTATAATTTCCTTTTAAATGCTCTAGAATCGTAAAGGTATCTTCATAAACAAACGGATGATTTCGGCGCTCGAGAGGAAATTGCTCAGCAAGCGTATAGCCAAACCCTTCATCATTAATTCCAAACTGCTTCAGTCCTCTTGTCCATGCCTCTTTCCGGTACGTAGGGATAATTTCTTTCAACTTCCGAAAGGACTCATGGTCATCTGAAAAATTCCCCCATAAGCCTTCGAACGGGTTAATTCCAATCATTCTCGTAAACTCATACGTTTCATAGGAGGCGTAAAGAAGAGTTGCTTCTTGTCTGACAGCCTTCTCAAGCTCATCTGTCGGTATTCCATACTTCTCCTCAGCCAATTGGCATGTAGCGGCAAAAGCTTCCTGAACACTCTTTTGATCCCATAATAACGTATCATCAAGATCGAAAAACACGGCTTTGATCAATTTCAACACTCCTTATAAATACGTATTTTGTTTCTGTTATCCTATTACATCTTGAAGTGGATTTATCCCGTTCCAACTGGCGCTAAGACCCCCACTTCAAAACTTTAGATGAATCGAGAAATTTAAGTGGGGGATAAGCGCGAGTAAGAACCCGATAATATGAACACAGACTAAGATCGCCACATCCTGTGGCAACGTCTGTGTGACCCACATCATGCGGGCCGGGGCTAACAATCAGTGGGGGATGAGGAAAACCGCCACTGATTGAAGTTTCACTTTATGGGTGAACTATTGGCAAGTTGCTTTCGATTGAACATTCTATGGTGGATTAACGTGTGTCGTTCCTTTCCGAAAAATAGGGATTTTTCGGAAAAAAGAGGGAATGCATAGATGCACTCCCTTTCATTTTATCATCTCGTTACTTGGCATGAACAACTTCCTTCTCCACAGAATGCTTATATTTTCTTGTATTCAAGTAGGCCGTTGTCAGTGCCACTAAGAGCAATAACCCTGTAAGAAAAAATAAGCTTTGCATAGGCACGAATCCACCGAGGAATCCTCCCATCATCGGACCGATCATAGCACCGATTTGAGTTGACGTTTGATTCAAGCTAAACGCTCTGCCCCGGAATTCTTCTGGAGTGGATTGCACAACTAATCCATTTAGTGCTGGGAAGACGGAGCAGAAGAAGATTCCATACACAAACCGAATAATGGAGAAGCCTATAATACCGCTAAATAAAATTTGGGCGAAGGTGCCTAATGCACCGCCGAGAAGACCAATAAACAGAACACGATGAAAACCGACCTTATCTGCCCACTTCCCCCAGTACGGGGCAAAGAAAGCACTAGCAATACCAGGGATTGAGATGACAAAGCCTGTAAGTAACGAGGCATATTCTGATGTTCCCCCTAATTTTGCTATATGTAAAGGTAGGATTGGCTCAAGTGTCATGATGGCACAGCTGGCTATCAGGGTTAGAATCAATACAAGAAAGAAGGGACGATTTTGCACGGCCAATTGAAAATCCTTTCGTATCGATCCTTTACCTTTACTTGGTGTAAAGTTTTCTTCTTTTACCCATAAGACGATCAAGATGGTCGCAAATCCAACAATGATACCAGCGCTAGCAAAGGCCCACCTGTTCCCGACGAGTTCTGCCATTCCGCCACCTAGTAAAGGTCCCATAATCATTCCTGTTGCAGTGGCAGAAGAGATAAGCGAAAGAGCATATCCAACCTTTTCTCTCGGTGTATTTGTACCGATCAACGTAATCGCTCCAGGAATAAATCCACTCAATAATCCTTGCATGATACGGAGGGCTAGTATTTGATACGGATTTGTAACAAAGGCCATTAATGTATAAACGAAAAAGAGGGCAATTCCTGCCCGAATAATCATAGGCTTTCTTCCATATTTGTCCGAAATATTGCCCCATATAGGTGTAGCAATCGCACCTGCAAAAAACGCTGAGCTATAGATAAGTCCTGACCACATTTCTGTATGTTCATGTACACCGATTTGTAAAAGAAAAATCGGTAAAAAAGGAATGACCATTGAAAAACTAGCTGCTGTAAAAAAGACACCAATCCAAAGAACATATAGATTCCGTTTCCATGTTTCCATGCTACTATACATCTCCTAGGGAAACTTCAAATTTTATTAGACCTATCGTACCACAGAAATTATTTATTTCATATATCGAAATATTCGGATTCGGAAATATTTTTTTCAACTTATTTGGGAAATTTTAAATAACAAGAAAAGGGAAGATTCTATCCGAAGTAGAATCTTCCCTTTGTTCATATAATCAAGCATGCGGTTCCAATGGTTATGAAGATTGCCCCTACAATTGTATGTTTCGTAGGCTTTTCTTTTAAGATGATAAAGCTCAAAATCATGGTTAGCACGACACTAAACTTGTCGATAGGATTGACGACACTCACCTTACCTAGGGCAAGGGCCCCAAAATAGCATAGCCATGATAATCCTGTTGCAGCACCTGACAGGATAAGAAACGTAAATGATTTTTTGGATATTTTTTTAAGCTCAGGTAAGGTTCCTTGAAACAGTACGATCCCCCAAGAAAAGATAATAATGACAACGGTTCGAATAAAGGTGGCCACATTAGAATCAACATCGTCAATTCCGATTTTCGCCAATATATTTGTAAGAGCTGCAAAGATAGCGGAAAGGATGGCGAGAAATAGATACGACTTCGTATTGAACACCTTGTTCTTCGCTTTCTTCTTCTTCTTATCTCTTCCAATTAACACGAAGGTTCCAATCGAGATAATGATTCCTCCCGTTATGACAAAGGGTGTAGCAGGCTCTTTTAGAATGATAAACGATAAGAGGATCGTTAAAACGACACTTGCTTTATCAATTGGGACTACTTTTGATACATCGCCAATTTGAATCGCTTTAAAAAAGCATAACCAAGATAAACCCGTTGTTAATCCGGATAGGACTAGGAATAATAACGAATACATAGAAACACTTGTAAGATTCTCAGTTTGTCCGGTGATGACAACCATTAAAAAAGCCATGAGTAAAACGACAACTGTTCGGACAGCTGTCGCCAAATTCGAATTCACCTTTTCGATTCCAATTTTCGCTAAGATGGCAGTAAATGAAGCAAATAAAGCCGCTAATAGTGCGAGGATGATACTCATATTACCTCTCCAAGTCTTTTTCTACTATCGATTAACTAGTATTCCATTTAGGGGTTATTTTATCATAGATACGTCGTATTTTGATGCTGAAAATCACCGATACGTCGTATTTTGATGCTGAAAATCACCAAAAATATTATTTTTGGCGCTCAAGAGTAATTTGTATTACTTTTAAGGGTGCGCTAAGTGGAAAAATAAAAATGTTTGGATTAGAAAAGAGCTGTTTACAGTAGCTATAACTCCCTCGGTCCCAACTACGTACCTACCGATATGACGACACAACGGGTAGCAAGCGGATGTTGAAAGTGGTCTGTTCTCGACTCCTGTGACCTATGATAAACTAACAAATGAGTGAAAAATGGCATATCAACTAAATCATAACAATTTAGGAATAAGTCTTTGCAGAGGAGATGTCACATTGAAATTGATAGAGGAAAAATTTGAATTTGTTTCAGAAACAGAAAGATTAGTTATCAGACCATTAAAGAAAGCCGACTATGCAAATTGGTTAAATGAATTTGAAAACCGATATCCATCTCAAAACCGCCACGATTTAGGAAAAATAGATATGAGTGAATGCACACAGGAGTGGTTTCATAATCTGGTAGATAAACATCAAGAGTTAGCACTTCAAGATACCGCTTACGTATTTGGTGTGTTTAGAAAAGAAGAAGGTACACATCTAGGTATGGTAGATTTCTCAACCTTAGCCAGAGACGATTTCCAATGGGGAAGGATTGGATATACGATCCATAATCAGTTTTGGAGAAAGGGTTACGGCCAAGAAGCGGTAAAAGGAGCTCTTCATCTTGCTTTTACACAGTTGAAATTCCATCGCATTGAAGCCCATATCAACCTTGATAATACATCTTCGATGAAGTTAGCTGAAGCAGTAGGGATGGAGTTCGAATGCATTCGCAAAGGGTTTATATACGAAAATGATGAATGGACGGACCATTTGGTTTATTACAAAAACTCAAAGTAATCTATAGTAATTGAACAAAACGGAGTTCCCAATCTTATTAAAAAATCAATTCTTATAGTTGAAAGAAAGCTTGTTCAAAAATAGCTCATAACCTGCTGAATTCTATATGAAAAGATTTCTTGGAATATTTTATAAAAACAAAAAGAAGGGATTACAATTTCATGAGCCCCTTCTTTTAATATCAGTAATAGGATTAACAGTTGGTAAAACGCATCATATACTAAATCCTGATCGAAAACATTTAATAAATTTAAATCTATTACTTATGCTAGACCAAAGCCAATTAAACCTAAAAATAATCCACTTGTAATTAGTATTATACCTACAAAGACTCCTATATCGATGCCAATGTTAATCGAAATTAGACAGATGAATCCGCCAGCAAGAATAAAAACAATGCCTAATCCTAGATAGGCAGAGAATGGCTTGGAGCTAAGAGAAGAGCGATAATAATAGGCAACTATTAAAAGTATAAAGAGAATAAAAAATAAAGTCGAAAGAACCATTTGTCTTGTTACCTCCTCTTACTCAATAATAAACTTTAGCGATTTTGTCATTCTACGATACTAGAAGTCGATTAGAAGATAAATAAGGGGGCAGTTTGCCCCGACTTTTCTTCACTTCAACGAACAACATAATACGTAATCCCCACCACTATAATAATCGATAACACAAAGCCAAGAATGACACCTAGAATGATGGAGTTTTGGGTGTACCCCTTAAATTCTTCTGGTGATTGGTGTTTATCCACCTTCCTAATATGAAGAAACATACCTAAATTTAATACGATTAGCAAAATAAATATGATAAATACGATAAATCCTAGTTCGAAGGGAAAAGCTGAATACGTGGATGCACGATTTAGATAAGCTTGGAAAAACATGATACCACTTAGAAACAACGTAGTATAGGCGTTTAGCTTTCGCTGTTTAAACCATTCAGGGCCCATCTTCTTCTTTTCATACACATTGACTTTTTCAAAAATCGGAAAAATAGATTTAGTCGAATTCCTTCTTACAAAGGCAACAATTGATTGTACTAAAATCATTGCACCAAGGATTAAGAATAGCTGAGTTTGCGTAATCTCTAAAACGCTAATGGCAGAAAAATAACAAAGTAAGACTAATAGAATAAGAGCGTTTGTTATCATGATTTGATGTATTCTCATTTTGAGGATGTCTTTTTGTTCCACTTGATCCTCTCCTTCTATTACAAGTGTTCATCCAAAATATTACATTTCTACTGTAACATAAACTAACATCAGTTAGAACCCTATATAGGAACACAGACTAAAGTCGCCACCTCCTGTGGCAACGTCTGTAACCCACAGTGTGGGGCGGGAAAAGCCCCCACTGATTAAAGTTTCACTTTATGCAGCAGTTTAGTTCGGCTCGATACTCCCATTTTTGTATACATATTTTGAAGGTGTTTTTTAATGGTGCTTGTACTTACAAATAATTGATCAGCCATTTGTTTATTCGTCAAACCCATTTTCAATAATGAACAAATCTCCTTTTCCTTTGGAGTAAAATGTGCGGGGAAATCTATAGGTAGAGTTGAATCTCTGTGAGTTTCATATTGAAGTAAATAATGTAGTTTACTAGAAATAAAACAAGACAATACGTCTAACAGTTCCGCTGATCGGTCACCAAAAGCAGAATGTTTTTTTCCCCCAACGAAGGAGATTCCAGCAATCAGTTGATTTCGGCTTATTAAATAGACCCCCATTTCGTGATAGCAATCATTTGGAACCATAAACTCATTAAAATACCTACTATTTTCGTAGTCTTTTGATGTGGTAATGTCATGGATTCGGAGCACTCTTGACTTAAGGAGTAAGTCCTTTACCTTATGAGGCAAGAGCATATCCTGTTCTTGATAACCATTTACATACTGACTAAATGCACCTTCCTTAATGTTTCGAATGACGGGAGCTGTAATTTCTCCACCTTCATTACAGAGCCAAAAAATGGAACGATCAAGGCCAAAGTGCCTATCTAGCAATGACAAGGTTTGATGGCGAAACTCATCTACTGAATCCTGTTCATCTAACTGTAGTAAGATTTCTTTAACTGCTACTAATGAGGACATCCCTCTCACCTACCTCATAATAAATAATGGTCTGCCTCTATTA
Organism: Bacillus salitolerans; assembly: GCF_042680805.1. Lineage (NCBI taxonomy): Bacteria > Bacillati > Bacillota > Bacilli > Caryophanales > Bacillaceae > Bacillus > Bacillus salitolerans. The sequence continues at coordinate 103,201 of NZ_JBHUEM010000028.1, forward strand.
TAATAAAAATTCTGAATATTTTGTATGAAAACGGAATCATTTACGTGAATATTATCCTTTTGGCTACTATACAGAGAAAACTAGCTGGTATATAAATGAAGAAAGTGTGAAAGGAGATGAAGAGATTGAGTTATTTAAACATGGCGATGGTACAAATTGCTTCCCTTAGTGTCAGCCAAGATCCTGAGCAAAAAGTGAATGAAAATCTTGCAAAGATGATGGGGTATATTGATCAAGTGTGCTTTATAAACCCGACGATTGACTTAATTGCGTTTCCCGAGCTTTACATCAATGGAATTGATCCGATTAACTGGAGGAATATGGCGGAACCTATTCCAGGTGGACCTACGACAGAAAAGCTTTGTCAAAAGGCGCGAGAGGTACAAAAATGGCTTGTGCCTGGTTCCTATTTTGAACGAGGAGCCGATGGAGAAGTTTATAATACCGCTGTATTAATATCTCCAGAAGGTGAAGTCGTCATGAAGTATCGGAAGGTATTCATTCCTTATCCACTTGAACCTTCGACACCTGGTAGTGAATTCCCGGTTTATGAAATCCCGAATATCGGAAAAGTAGGATTCCTGATATGTGCGGATGGGCACTATCCAGAGGCTGCGAGAAATTTAGTGTTAAAAGGGGCAGAAGTCATTATTAAGCCAACTCTTCAAGGGGAATGGATTGGTGGAGTTCGTAATCATACTCCACTTGCCATCACTCGAGCTATCGAAAACCAATGCTACGTCGTGAGCATCAGCCAGCCATCACCAATGGGCATGGGGAATTCAGTCGCTGTTGATCCAGAAGGCCGGATTATAGAAGAGTTAGGTACGACCGAATCGTTTACTTTTGTTTCCTTAAACCTGCAAGAGGTTAGAAGAGTTAGAGAACATGGATCGCTCGGAATGTTCGGATTTCTTAAGCTGTTAAAGGAGTTTAAGGATTCTGGTCGAAATGTGGATGAGTGCTACCAAACAGGGATTGAAAATTCGGAGTTATATAAAACTCTCTCATTTCCACATCCTAAGACCCCAGATCAACTTGTGAATTATAAGAATAAAGAAGAAATAAAATCGTAAACAAGGAACGGGTTGCATTCAAACATCGAAATGCAACTCGTTCCTATTATTTAACATGAATCCTTCTGCTTGTTCATAAGGAACTTCGATAGTTACTTTAAAAATAATTACCCCTAGTTTCCAGCATGACTTTGAGCCTCTACTTAAGGGAGATCATGAAGAATTAGACCACTTGATATGCTAAATCTTCCATCTCTTTGATATTATTAAGTTACCTATTTTCCCCCAATAGACTTCAGTGATAAAAAAATTCCTCAAGCTTCGTACCTTTTTTAAGGAAGATTTCGTTATATGTATTGAATTATCTTCACTAGGAGGAATGAAAATGACCGTAACACCAGAACAGTCCATCCAAAATTTAGGAAACCCACTAAGGGATGTAAGAAAGCAATTTGATGAGATCGTGATTCCGTTTCGTCCGGAGCTGTGGAGATATTGCTACCGAATAACGGGTTCACCATGGGATGCGGAGGATTTAGTTCAAGAAACGTTGATAAAAGCGTTTTCTTCTTTAGCGCAGCTTTGGCAGCCTATCAATCCAAAAGGATACTTATTTAAAATCGCTTCGAACACGTGGATTGATCAATGCCGGAAGATGAAAGGGAAAATGGACTCGATCGAAATGACAAGTGAACCTGTTTACGTTGAGGAGTATGATTCCTTTGCTATAGAAGGAGCAATGGAGCATTTAGTCATCCATTTACCTCCCCGTCAAAGAGTTGTTTTATTATTAATTGATGTATTTCAGTTTAAAGCGAAAGAGGTTGGAGCGATTATTGGGACGACGGAGGGGGCAGTGAAATCATTGTTGAACCGTGGTAGAGGAAAATTAAAACAATTAAACGAGCAAACTCTAGAAGGTAGCCATGAGCCTCTTACGAATGAGGAAAAGGAGTTAATTAATAAGTATATTCAAGCCTTTAATAGACGAGATCCTGATGGAATTGCGAACCTATTAGATGAAAATATGAATCATGATATTGTACACATTGCCATGGAGTACGGACGAGATGTGGTTCGAAAATACTCGCTTGCTGATTGGGCTAAGGACCCAGTAGAAATGACAGCAGAAATGCACTATTTATGGGGGCGTCCAGCAGTCGTCCAGTTTGGCAAAATCAATGATGCTGTGGCGGTGTATGATGTCACTCTTCTCAAAATAGAAAACGGGAAAATCATAGAAATGAAAGACTACTATTTCTGTCCAGAATTACTATCGGAAGCAGCTGCCTTCTTGCAGATTGAAGCGTTTCCGAGGAACTATACTTTATAAGCCTCGGTCGAGTTAAACTATGAAAATAGAATAGACATGGAACAACAAAGAGACAATTATGCTGCTTTGAATCAGAAAGCAATGGAACGGTCTCTTTGGTTTTTTTATGTTGCGAACAAACGTTCTGTGTAATATAATGGAAATGGTTAGGTGATAAATAAAAAGGAGATGGAAAAAATGACAGTTAAGTTAATCCCGTATTTAGTCATGGATGGAAACGGAATGGAAGCGATTGAGTTTTACAAAGAAGCATTACAAGCGGAAGTGTTGTATACTCAAACCTTTGGTGAAATGCCTGAAAATCCGGAGTATCCCCTTCCAGAGGATGCAAAAGAACGAGTTTCACATGCAACGATAAAAATTGGAGAATCAGAATTAATGTTATCGGATACGTTCCCAGGTCAAGTCCATCAAAGTGGAAACCAACTAACAATTTGTATTACGACAAATGACCAAGCTCAAGCGAAAGCCATGTTTGAAGCATTAAGTGATGGTGGAACGGTAACAATGCCCCTGCAAGAAACATTTTTCAGCCCTGCCTATGGAACTGTAACAGATAAGTTTGGGGTAGGCTTTCAAATTCACACTGGAAAATCGCAAGAAGAGATGTAAAAAACTACATAGATAGTACTGATCACATTGCTCCTGGATGAACCCAGGGGCTTTTTATTTGAATTGTACATTCATTAGCATCTCTGACTTTTGGAACCTTCGTCAAAAATACGTGATATGATATAAATAACGAAAATATAGATAATTAAATGTAGATGAGAGTTCCATATATAGGGGGAATAAAATGGATCGTCATAAATGGGTTGGTGTTTTTAGGGGATTTATCGTGGTCGCATTAATTAGTAGTATGATCATGAATGTCAATTTATTATCGAAAATGGAGCAGCTTGAGAACCAAGTAAATAATTTATCGGGCAATCAACATACCATCATGAGTAACGTAAATAGTCAAACAAGCCAAATTCAAAGTGTATTGAATGACTTCGTAAACGAACAGAGCTGGATTAGCAGAATAAATGTGGAGGTCACCACAACGAAAGAAAAGAAAGCAGATGCGTTTTTTGAGTGGCAAGTAAAAGAACTTCAAAGCACTTCAAAGGTTGTGTTCCACTATGCTTATGGGAATCATGATGATTATACTACGATACCAGCAGAAGAAATACAACAAGGTTTATATCGCGTAAAGGTTCCTTTTGATTTGAAGATAGAACCGGAATGGGAAAATGGGATTTATATAAGCTCAGAAAACCATGAAGAGACGAAAACAGAGGAAGAACCTAATAAGATTGCAGAGTATAATCAACAAACGCTCAAATACTTTGTAACAGTATCATATGACAACTTGGTGAAGAGCAGTGAAATACAAACTGAGTATTTAGGCCATTACGGTAGTAGCTATTATGGGCTCATTCATTCAAATATCCATATCCATAACGAAACCTTGCACATCACCCTCGCCCACAACTATGCAAATGACCCATCTATGGTTGTAGAAAAGGCTTTTTTATTAAAGTATGAAGGTGAACAGCTGATAGGAGAAGAAGAATTTGAATATATCGTCGATAATGATGACGAAAATATCCCCCCTGAACATCAAGTAGGCTTTTTTCAAATAAATGAATTAAAGAAATATGAGAATATGCGTCTTGTTATCAGAGTTATCTATAGTAATGGAGAAACCTTTGATAAAGTAGTATACAACTAACATGAAAGGAGTGATTCCTAGAAATCACTCCTTTCATGTGTATGCGTTCTACCTTATTCTTTATTATTCATTACTCCATCATTACTTTTGTCCAATCCGGTCATATTATTGACGGTTTGTACAAATACGTTTAATCCATCATCAATCGAATGATTCATTTCCTCTGTTTCCTTTTGCTCGCTTTGTTCTTGCTTTTTCATATTGTCGCCTCCTAAGCGTAGGATTTGTAGTTATAATAAAAATATACGAACATGGATAAAGCCATACTATTTATTTAAATATGATTCTTCCAACAAATAAGGGTGTTTTATACACTTTACCTTCCGTATGATTTCGTGATATTGTTGCCACCGCGGGGATAATCGAACATGCATAAAGTAAACGGAATCCGATTTTTTGTTTAGCGATAGATATAAATATTTATAAGTTTGTGAGGTGGTTCAAACGTGATCGATGCCCATATTCATCTCGAACAATACTTTGAGATTGATCGTCAAATCGAAACTTGGAAGGAGAACGGGGTACAGGGTGTAGTCGCTGTATCAATTGACCTTAGATCCTCGTACCGTACGCTCGAGCTCCAACGAAAATACCCGGAATTTGTGTACGCAGCGATTGGGTTTCACCCGGAGTATCCATTACCGAATCCGCCAGACTTCGAAGAGTGGCAAACGCTACTTAAAACAGAACGACATCGTATAATAGCAGTTGGTGAGATTGGATTACCACACTATAATCTTGAGAAGCTTCAAGCCCCACTAGAAGCGTATCTCGACTTTTTATCGAATTGTTTAGTTATTGCAAATGCCGAGCAGCTCCCTGTTATTTTGCATGCTGTTCATGATAAGGCAGAAGTCGTCTGCAGCCTATTACAAGAAAAGCAAATCACGAACGCTCATTTTCATTGGCTAAAGGCGACACAGGATGTGCTTGAGACCATTTTGCAATTAGGTTACTTCGTATCCGTCACACCTGAAGTTTGTTACAGGGAAAGGGATCAAAAGCTAGCCTTACAAACGCCACTACAGCAGCTGTTGATTGAAACAGACGGACCATGGAATTTTGATGGACCTTTTCAGCATCTTGACACGTCTCCATTATTATTAGATCCGATCATCCAGACACTGAGCAGGCTAAAAGGACAGGATTATGAGAAAATAAGGGATATTACGTTACATAACACTAAAAGATGTTATCGTTTAAACTAAATAGGAAGGAGATAAATATGTACTTACGCCTCATCGCAATTGTTGCGATTCTATGTATCACCATTGGATTTCTATCATTTATCGTTGCTCTATTTACACAAAGCTATGATTTTGGCTTTTCAATTATCTTATTTGCGATTGGATTAGTATTCTTTTTTGTTGCGAAGATTGTGAAAGGTAGACAAGGCTGAGGGAAGCCTGCTGCCATTATGTGGGGTTCGGTTTAATTACTCATAATATAGCAAAGGGACAGGCACACTGTCCTTATTTTTTTACCCTTCTCTAATTATTAGTAAAATGGAGGAAATGGGAGGTGTTTGCCGAATACATAATGGAACTTAAATGAAAGGAAAGGTGAATGAATGAAACGAAGTAAAACGAAAGGGAAGGTAGTCAAATTTACTCAATCTGAAACAGTAGCCTCAACATTTCGCCACGATTATCCTGTTTCTGAAGACTTAAGGCAAGTAATGGTTAGCGAGGTTTTAGGTGATTTTTTGAGTTGGGCAATAGATAGGAAAGATGATGACGAATTCCTTACCGTAATAGAGGAATTTGTTCATGGACATGAGCCAAGAGACGAGAAAAGGGATGTATTGTTACACAATCTATTTTGGTGGCGTCTATTTTTTCATTCAAATAGTCGAAGTAGCAGTTTAAAAGAATACATGGCTCAAAACTACCACAAGCTTCGTAAAAGGCCATTGATCCTATCTTGGTTAAAGGAATGTGCGAAGGCCATACCAAAATTCTATCACATTGGGTACAAGTATAATGATCGCGTTCTAGTTGTTACGGATATGTTGGAAGCAAAGACATTAGATGTCATTGTGTACGATCCGCTAGCTATTCCACCTAAAAAAGGGGAAATTGTGATGGGAACATTGCTCCCTTTAGGTGATGGACTATATTTTCCCATTATTGATTTTTATCATTTTGATTATGATGCAAGACAAGATATTGCCAGCCACCTATTCCACTACTATGACAAGCATTTAAAAAACTCAACGATGCATGAAGCATTTATCCACGTACTATCCGTCATGTTACAAATCCAAAAACTCGTCCTTTCAGATACCCAGACTACTTAACATTTCCTTCTACTTATATTCTAAAAATAAACATGATAACTTAATTAATCAGATTCAAGTGTTACTTTATATTATAAAATCTTCTTCATTCGGTTATGATTGTACTATTCAATAGAATAATATTGCTAGGGTGATAACATTGAAGCTTTCAAATTTTGAAGAGTATATTGATGATACGATACTAAAGCGCGGCAAGGATTATTTTGTAAAGGGACGGGTGGAAGATGTTACAGTAGTTAGCCATGGCCATTATTCCGGACATGTTGTTGGAACAGAGGATTATCGAGTAGATGTTGTGGTTAGCGATGAAGGAAATATCATGGATTCTTATTGTGATTGTCCTTATAATATGAGCGAATTCTGCAAGCATCAGGTAGCTGTTTTTTACACTCTTAGTCATTCGGATTTGAACATACCGGAAACGAAGAAGAGCCAAAAAGGAAACAACAAGGTGAAACTACAAGATATATTAAAAGGGTTAAAGAAGGAGGAGTTAGTAGAGATTTTAGTAAAGTTTACAGAAGACGACTCCAATCTTGAAAAACAGCTCATCATGAAATATGGACCAGTCGAAGATGAAGTAAAAGCCTCCAAGAAAATAATAAAGGAAAACATAAACAGGGCTAAAAAGAGAGGATTTATCGAATGGAATAAGGCTGCCCAAGCGGTAAAGGGGGCAGAAATCGTTCTAGACAAAGCCTATACTCATTTAGAGAATCATCATCCTAAATTGTCCGTACAACTTGCCACTATCATTTTATCGGAAGTGGTACCTATGATCCAATTTTGTGATGATTCAAGCGGTCATGTCGGTGATGTCATTCATGGAAGCTTACGTCTCATAACGGACGCTACTGAACAGGGAAGGCTTTTGCCTCTTTCTGATCAGGAGGAATTGTTTCAGACCATCATGAAAGAAGCGAAACATCCTAGATATAATGGGTGGAGTGAGTGGAGCTATACTTTAGTAGAAGCCTGCGTTTCTCTATGTGATGATTCGAAGCTGCGAAAGAAGCTAGAAGTAGAAGTGCAAAAGATGTTAGACGATATAAAAGAAGAAGATTCATGGAATGCTCACTATGAAAAAGAAGAGTTGATGCTTATCCAGCTGAAGATTTTAGAACAGTATTATCTCCCTGAACAGGTGGATGAGTTCATCATGAACAATATTTCCAATCACAAGTTCAGAGAAAAAGCGATCTTGATGCTGTTTGAACGTAAAAGGTATGAGGACATTATCACTCTATGTCTAGAAGGGGAAGAAAAAGACGCCGAATATCGCGGGATTGTTCATAAATGGATGGAATACCGTTATCAAGCTTATGAAAAACAGGAAGATATCGAGCAACAAAGGAAGCTGGGAAAAGCACTGCTATTAAAAGGAGTATTCAACTATTACCAAAAAATAAAGGTCTTATACTCAGAAAATGAATGGCGGGAAGAATTAACCGATATATTGACCATCTTTGAGGAGACCAATCCATCCGAGACATATGTGAAAATCCTGATCGAAGAAAAGCTGACGGAAAAACTTTTAACCTATTGTAATAGGAAGTTATATGAAATAGAGCGATTATACCCTTATATCGCCAAAGATTATCCATCACAGGTTATCAAACTATTTAATGATTATATTCAGCAGTATTCAGAAAGAAGTACAAATCGGAGTGAATACAAGAAGGTATGTAAAGTAATTAAAACTTTTAAAAAGGCTTGTGGAAGTGAACCTGCTGGTCAGCTGATTGCAGAATTACAAGAAACATATGTTAGAAGGCCGGCGTTTTTGGATGAGCTTAGGAAGGTTAAATAGATATTGTGCGCAGAAGGCTTGAGGTAAATGCTTTTGGGGAGAAGTATTGCTTAATACAATCTATTAGTAATAGGTAATGCCTAAAAAGCAAAAGAGGAATGATGGGGGAGAAAAAATGCTTAACGACACGGTACAAATCATTAAAGATGAAAAGACAAATGGACATTATCTTCTAGAAGTAAACGGATTCATATTATCAGAAAAAGAAATGGTAGAAATAGCGAAGGGTATCCTTCGATTCCTCGAACAAAACAATCAATCTACGATTGATCAAATGAACGATGAAATTTTGTTGAAGTATGAAGAGTTGAGTTTTCGTAGGTGAATTTTCACTTTCATCATTACAAAACATTATTTTAATGATGAAAGTGTTGAGGGAGATTTGCAGAAACAATTTAAAAAGAGGGATCAAATGCCACCTAAGAAAAAGAGAACAAATAAACAGAACAATAGTTTAGAAGATTTCGGTACTACCACTTTTATTTGTAAAAGTTGTCAGCATGAGTTTGAAGTAGAGTGGGAGATAATTTGGGAGATACAAGAATATACTCATGGTTATGTTGGCTATGATACGACGGATGTATATATGGATTGTCCTAAATGTGGGAAAACCGTTGAGGGTAGTGAATAAGCTACTTGCAATAAACATTAGTAGAATTTATTTAGTTTTCTGGCTAGGCAAGATTATTAATTTATGAATGTCTTGTCGGCCTATTTTATTTGTTTTGAATGACTAAAGTACTCTATATAATAGATTGTTCCATCACTTGTTTTCCATAATCTTGAAAATTGACTCACCTACTCGGATTATTTCTCAGATAGCTTCGGCAGCCTATCCATCTAACCTTTTCATATATTTCTCTTTAAATTTCATATTTACTATATCTTTTATAATACTGGTTATATTTAGGTCCACACCAATGTTGAAATATCATTTCGAACCCAATGATAAAGAAACGGGAAAGGTGTAGTTCTTCGATTCCTGTAAGCATTATACTTTAAATAGCACTCGGTTTGTTACAAAGGAAACAGTATTTGTGAATTTTATGAAATATTTGTAACATTACTAGCCCCCTTTTCGACTAATTATGAAAAGGGGGTTTTTTTGATGAGAATGTTTGGTGTTGTATTACTTGGCATACTGTTACTATTCACAGCGGCTTGTGGTGGGAATGATCAGGCTGCTTCTAGAACGAGTGAAGCGAATGATTCTGCAGCAAAAACAGAAGAAATGGCGATGGAAGCAAAAAGTGATGCAGCGCCACCAAATGGAGTTGCATTCGATAATATGGTTTTCGAAGAATATGGAACAAACCCATTTGTTTCAACAGAGGATGATACGTTATCAACATTTGCGATGGATGTAGATACAGGTTCATATTCTGTGATGCGGAACTATATCAAAAGAGGAGAGCTTCCGCCGGATGAGGCCGTGCGTGCTGAGGAATTTGTCAATTACTTCAAGTCAAATGTTCCATCACCTAAGGATGATACGTTTGCGATTCATGTAGATGGTGGTGAGTCTCCCTTTGGTGAGGGCTATCATTTATTACGGATTAATATAAAGGGAAAAGAAATTGAAGCACAAGACAGAAAAAATGCCAACTTAGTATTTGTCATTGATGTTTCTGGTTCCATGGATCGAGAAAATCGATTAGAGCTGGTAAAGAAAAGTTTAAAAGTGTTAGTGGAGGAGCTTGAGCCTCAAGATCGAGTGGGGATTGTGGTGTACGGTTCAACTGGTCGAGTTGTATTAAAGCCAACAAGTATTGATGAGAAAGACCAAATTATCGAGGCGATTGAAGCATTACATCCAGAAGGCTCTACAAATGCTGAAGAAGGGCTTACATTAGGTTATGAAATGGCACGTGAATATTTTGAGGAAGGCGCGATTAATCGTGTGATTTTAGCTTCTGACGGTGTAGCCAATGTCGGTAAAACAGGGCACGAACAAATCTTGAAGAAAATTAAAGATTATGCAAGAAAGGATATTACATTAAGTACGTTTGGCTTTGGAATGGGAAATTACAATGATGTGTTAATGGAACAGCTTGCCAATGACGGTGATGGCAATTACGCATACATTGACAGCTTTTCGGAAGCGAGAAGAATCTTTATGGAGGAATTAACAGGTACACTTCAAACCATTGCCAAGGATGCTAAAATCCAAGTGGAATTTGACCCAGCTAAAGTAGACCGTTATCGCTTAATCGGGTATGAGAACCGTGATGTAAGAGATGAGGACTTCAGGAATGATTCAGTTGACGGCGGAGAAGTTGGTGCTGGCCATTCCGTAACAGCACTCTATGAAATAAAACTTAAAGAAGATGCAAACAACTTCGGAGAAGTAAGAATTAGATATCTAGATGAGGAAACTCAAGAAATAGAGGAAGTGAAAAAAGGGTTATCCTTTGAAGGAGAAAGACTACCAGAAGACCTCATGTTCTTAGCAGCTGTTGCTGAATTTGCGGAAATCTTACGAGAAAGCTATTGGGCGAAAGAAGGCAGCTTGGAATCGGTGTTAGAGCTTGCTCAAGAATCGGCACAAACTGAAGAGCAATATGCATTTATTGAGCTTGTGAAGGATGCGATGGCACTTCGAAAGTGAAGGGTTGACAGGGACAATGTCTCTGTCTTTTTTGTCATTGCTTAAGAAATTATAAATGCTCACTATTTGTGGATAACTGAGTGATGTGCGTAGTAATCCGGCAATAACGACTGTCAAAACACTGACGATACACCTGATAATATTTTTCAAATTACTATTTACACAACTTAGGACAAGATAATCGGTTTATACATGCATTAAAACGCCATTTATGGATACTTCTTTTATTTACGAATACCTGTACCTATAATTTTCTTTGATTCTTTATGAATATATATTGTAATTGGCCCTAGTGTTTCGTCATCAGTGGTTTTAAATATAATTCTTATAACTGGAGTATCTTTTATATCCACTAACTTATAATCATTGTCCATTATTTCTAAAGTTTCTGATGGTGTGTATTCTAATACTTCAGCTTTTTTCCAGTTTTTAATAGTTTCCTTATCATAAGAATTTAAAGAATCATATGCCAGGTTAATGTCTTGCATATACTTTTGATTTGAATTATTACAACTAGCTAAAATAAAAAGTACTAATGTTAGGCTTACTATAAAAAGATTTTTATTCATAACAGACCTCTCTTCAAAATAAGAATAACAGAATAACCCCTACTTTTTTAAAAAAATTCTGACTATTATTTTCAAATATAAACTACTTAAAGACAGACCCAATCCTCTTTTGGTATTCCTATAACCTAAGATTAGATAATGAATGAAATAATCAAAAGGGTCAGCATAATCATACCTAATACTGATAATATTTTAGCATTCAGCTTTGCTCTTTCAGATATATCTCCGTCTTTATACATCCATCTTTTCCACAACAAACTACTCTCAGGATCAAAGTATGTCCATAATAATATTATGTATATGGGAATAACCATGAAGAACATAAAAATAATATCAGCCAATTTTTCCAACTCCTTAATTATAAATATATTTAGCACTAGTATTATAGATATATTATTATTTTTATCAGTTCTCATTATATAGTAAACTCTTATTAATAATAATCATACTTTTCACACAATTCCTATCTATAACCCCCTCCTAATTCTCCATATACTGTTTATTTCGATTCATCACCAAATTTTGTGATTCAGGCAAAAAAATAAGAAAACACTTATGAAATCCTGGCAATAATGTTAGCGACCAAACTACACATTAGGAGGATCCATAAATGCTTTCCGTATCACTAGAATTACCAGAATTTGAAGTTGTTAAACAAGAAGATTTAGGTTATTGCTTTTTAGTTGTTGTTCAAAAGAAATCACTTGAAGAACGTTGTTCTTTTTGTGGATTTTTTTCATCATTTGTTCATGACAGAAGAACAAGAAAAGTAAGAGACCTTAATATTTTGAATAAACCTGTTTATTTACTAATTAGGGGAAGTTGTAGAAAATCCCCCCAGTAATTGACTTTTTCAAGAATCGGCTCTATAATAATAGTGAATTTTTTCCAAAGAGGAGGGTTATTAAAATGCAATCAGTCAGACTTCGTTTCTCTGCTTTGAACCAGTAATTGAATACGTTCAAGGGCTCTGTTTGTAAGGCAGAGTAAACGGGATTAGTCTGTCCTTTTTAATAATCTTCCATTCGTATATTACTTTGAATTGTTGAAGAAAGGCAGACCAGTATGCCTTTATATTATAATGGGTAAGTAGGTTTTACACTTAATAAAAAGGATCATTCATCATTGTTTACTCAGTAGCACAGACAGGTGTCTGTGCCTTTTTATTTTATCATAAACAGGAGCGTATATGATTTGCTGGGGAAGTTCACATAGTTAAAAAAATGAAAAAAAGGTCGTGAAACGATGAACTCAGTAAATGAACGTGGATTTGAAAATTGGAAGAAGAATATTATTCTGTTTTTAGGCAGTCAAACAATCTCACTCTTTGGATCTGCATTGGTTCAATATGCAATGATGTGGTATGTTACGCTAACTACAGAGTCAGGAATCATGATGACGCTATTTATCATATGCGGTTTCATTCCTACCTTTATTTTATCGCCATTTGCCGGTGTGTGGGCGGATCGGTATAACCGAAAAACGCTTATTATCATATCTGATGGATTAATTGCGTCAGCCACACTGATTCTTGCCATTGTTTTTTTTATGGGATATGATGCCGTTTGGTTGATCTTCCTTATGGCAGCTATCCGTGCCATAGGAACGGGTATCCAAACTCCCGCAGTAGGTGCGATCTTACCACAAATTGTACCGAAAGATAGGCTGACGAAAGTTAACGGAATAAATGGAAGCCTTCAAGCAATTATTATGTTTGTCGCGCCAATCGTGAGTGCAGCCTTATTATCCATGTCATCACTCGAGGTCATTTTCTTTATCGATGTGATAACAGCAATGATTGCGATCTTCACATTGCTTGGTTTTTTAAAAATCGCTCAGCATCAGAAAGCAGTTAATCAGCAACCAACAAGCTATTTCAATGATTTTAAGCAAGGGATAACGTACATTCAGAATCACCATTTTCTGAAACAGTTATTTTTGTTCTTTGGTGTATTTTTTGTCTTAATGGCACCTGCAGCCTTTTTGACTCCCCTTCAAGTAACTAGGAGTTTCGGTGATGATGTTTGGCGGTTAACAGCCATCGAAATCGCGTTCTCCATTGGGATGATGGCTGGAGGTGGAATTATTGCCTCATGGGGCGGCTTTAAAAACAAAATTCATACCATGACCCTCGCAAGCCTATTGATGGGGCTGTGTACGTTAGCGTTAGGAGTTGTACCTATTTTCTGGCTATATTTAATTTTCATGGCTGTATTTGGAATAGCCATGCCAATCTTTAATACACCGACAACGGTTTTACTACAGGAGAAAGTAGATGAAAGCTATTTAGGTAGAATCTTCGGTGTGTTTGGGATGATTTCCACTTCGATGATGCCGTTGGGAATGCTCATTTTCGGTCCTATGGCAGATGTGATCAAAGTAGAATGGCTACTTGTTGGAACCGGTATATTCATATTCATTCTCTCCCTATTCTTAGGAGGAAATAAAGTATTACTGGAATCAGGTAAACCAGTAGTTGAGGAACCAGCTAAATTGGGAAACATAACATAGTCTTATAGTTGTAGAAATAAAACATAGTAAGGCTAGGAAGTTAAATCACGCTCAAAGCTATTGGAGTTTTCCTAAATAAAAAACCAGTCTACGGACTGGTTTTTTTATTTAAATTTTTGTTTTGCTACAAGATTATCGTTTGGTGACTCAGAAATTGATTCTAATCCATTCTCTCTTCGGATCTCAATGATAGGAAAGCAATATTTTGTAATCCTGTTTAGCTACCTTCTTTAGTGAGAAGCTATTTCTTTTTGATCCATAAAGGAATGGGTAGCTATGAATCTTTTTATTTATTTCTTCAAATGTAGATACATTTTTATGTTGAGATGGCGAAGGTATTTCTGAGAACATTACTTGTATTGACCAACAGGGCCACTGAGCATTTTGTTTCGTCATCTTTTGTTCAGCTACAAGAGAAACGCCAATGATCCTTCCTATGTTACAATAACCACAAGCGCAGGTGATGAGAACGGAGGGGTTGTATGGGAGAGCAAAGGAATGAGGTGCGTTCATTAGATGAGGTATTGGCTCAGGCGGAAAGCTTGATTCAGCCGTTTCAGGAGCGTGCGAGGCTAGCAGAGGTGGAAGGCGATTGGCTGTTAGAAAACCTAGAGGACATTAAGAAGGCGAACTTTCTTGGTCTGACGGTCCCAGTTGAGTATGGTGGAAACGGGTTTACGTTGTACGAATTTATCCGTTTTCAGGAAGTGCTTGCACAAGGAGACGGCGCCACCGCCCTCTCCATTGGCTGGCATTTAGGGAACATTCTAGGGAATGCTGAAACACGCAAATGGAAGGAAACGACCTTTCAATCACTTTGTGAAAAAATAGTCAGACAGAAAGCGCTGATGAACGCGGTAGCCTCAGAACGAGCAACTGGTAGTCCTGCTCGTGGTGGGATGCCTACGACAAAGGCTGTTCAGCAGGCAGGCGGAGATTGGGTCATCAACGGTGAAAAGGCCTTTGCTTCTATGGCTATTGCACTAGATTATTCACTTATTACGGCTGAGCTTGGTCAATCAGGTCAAATAGGACAATTCCTTATAGACCACAATACACCAGGTGTCAAGATTAAAGAATCGTGGGACAGTATTTCCATGAAAGCGACGAAAAGTGATGACCTACTCTTGCAAAATGTTCGTGTAGACAAGGAGGCATTAGTCTCCATATCAGACAACAAGACGAATCTTCCGAAAGGCTGGATGCTGCATATCCCTGCAGTCTATTTAGGGATTGCGATATCTGCTCGAAACGAAGCCATTTCGTTTGCCAAAGAATATTCTCCCAATACGTTACCAGGCCCTATTAGCGATGTGCCAGAAGTGCAGCGAAAGATAGGTGAAATGGAGCTTGAGCTTTTTAAAGCACGTCAAATCCTATACGCTATTGCGCAAAAGTGGTCTCATTCACAAGAACTGCGAGCCAACATGGGAAGTGAGCTTGGAGCAGTCAAGCACATTGTCACAAATAGTGCCATACGTGTTGTTGATGTAGCGATGAGAATAGTAGGGGCTAGAAGCTTGTCAGAGAAAAATCCTCTTCAGCGTTACTTCCGAGATGTACGTGCAGGTATTCATAATCCACCAGCAGATGAAAATGTGATCCAGCAATTGGCAAAAAGAGCGCTTCAGTAGAAACAAGTGGACGGTTCTTCTGCTTCTAAAGCAAGAGTAACGTCCTTTTATTATTTACTTAAAATTCACAATATTTTATCTTTTTTTGTAACTTCCTTACCGTTGTTTTCGTATATACATGAAATGCATAGGGGGGATGTTATGAAAAGAACAAGATTCCTCATCTTTACACTTATTGTGATCTTCATTGAAGTGGGAATATCATACGTTATTACTAAAATTTTTCCATTGCGAATGATCGATGCGATGTTTTTTGTAGGAGTAGCCTGCTCGGCGTTCTTTGGTTATTTTTCAAGTTCGGGCGGTATGATGGCAAATGCCAGGGACGCCGAGTATGCTACCAGCTGGCTCGGCATTAAAAGCAAGTATAAAATGAACTATAAATCCTTTTCAATTGGAGTGAACTTTCTGGTACTCGGTTCAATCATATTTTTATTGTTAGGATTTATCATCGCAGTATGGTTGTAAGTATTAAATAAAGGAATTCTTTCCCAAATATAGAATATTGTATTGTCAAGAATAGAAAAGGAGGCATGACGATGAAGCAGATTTACATAGAAAAACATGATTTACAAAATACAGAGGATTTAAAGGAGAAACTGGAGAATCTTCTTCATTCTCCATTCCAATCAGTAGATGACGTTGAAATGTGGCTAAAAGATGTTTCGGATTTCTATGATGAAATACGTGAAAGTTTGGATGGGCATTATATTGATTTCCAAGCACGTAATCATGATGAGAATGCCAAAAAGGCTTTTGAGCATGATCAGGAAAAGATTGGTCCTCTATTGAAAACATATATGGCCAAGTTCGATGAAAAATTAATGAATTCCTCCTACAAAGATCAGCTTGATCAAGGAAAATATGGCCGATTGCTTCTAAGTAAAGAAAACGCAATTAGGCTTTTTAGAGAAGAAAATGTAGGGCTGGAAGTTGAAGAGGACCGTCTCTCAACCCGTTATTTTGAGTTAACAGGCGGATTGACTGCTGAATGGAATGGTGAGGAGAAAACGATTCCCGAGCTGTTTCCGTATTTAGAAAATCCGAATCGTGAAGTGAGAAAAAGCGCTTTTGACAAACTGTTCACCGCTTTAACGTCTGTAGAAAACGAGCTACAGGACATTATGAATGAGATGATGAAGATTCGTAAGAAGAAAGCTGCAAACAGCGACCTAGAAAATTATCGTGATTACATGTTTATGAAGTATGAACGATTTGATTATACACCAGAGGATTGTAAGCGATTGGCTGAATCCATTCGTCAGCACGTCTTACCTGTTGCTAAGAAAATAGATGAGCAGAAAAGAGCAGAGCTGGGTGTTGATACACTTCGTCCTTACGATCAAAAAGCGGTGCCAGAGGGACGAATTCCGTTAAAGCCTTTTTCTACAAGAGATGAACTAGTGGAACGTACATCAAATGCTCTCGGTCAGATGGATGCGAGATTTAAAGAGCTTATTGATGTCATGAATGAAAGAGGAATGCTAGATTTAGAGACTCGTAAAAATAAGTCACCTGGAGGCTTTTGTACATCTCTTCCTGTATCCGAGCTTTCGTTTATTTTTATGAACGCATCACATACTCATTCCGATTTGTTAACGCTTTTCCATGAAATGGGTCACTGCATCCATAACGATTTAAAGCGAAACTTGCCATTATCATATGACCGGGAAACACCAATGGAATCTTCTGAATTGGCTAGTATGACGATGGAGCTACTATCGATGGATCAATGGGATCATTTTTATACAATGGAGGAGCAAAAGCAAGCAAAGCTAGACTTGTTGCGAGGAATTGTCTCTTTTCTTCCGAGTGGTATACGTGTAGATCAGTTTCAACACTGGATGTACGAAAATCCGGACCATACTCCAGAGGAGCGAATGGAGAAATTCAGTGAGTTAACAAAGGAGCTGTCCACAGGTGTTGTGGATTGGAGTGGCTACGAGGACGCCCGCATGAAAGAGTGGCTATTTATCCTTCATATTTTTGAAGTGCCGTTTTACTACGTGGAATATGTCATTGCACAGCTAGGTGCACTTCAAATGTATAAACAATATAAAGAAGACCCAGTAGGAACTCTAGCCAGGTATAAAGAAGCGCTCTCACTTGGAAATACGAAATCTTTATATGAGGTGTATGAAAAGGCTGGTATTCGGTTTGATTTTTCTGGTGAAATGATTAAGGAGTTAATGGATTTTCTCCAAAGTGAAATAACGAAATTAGAAATGGTGGAAAACTGTTAAGTAAATAAACAGGGATGGTTCTTCAACTTCCAAATGGAAGCAAGAGAACCGTCCCCCTTTTTATAGTTCTAAACCTGCAATTCCGAAGCCCCCAGGTCCTGCGTGAGTTGATATCATTGCACCGGCCTGTATCCATCTTATATTGTTAAAACCATTTTCTTTTGCAATTTCATTTATCTGGTGCTTGATTCCTTCATCAAGTCCAAGTGAATAGAGTAAATAAAGCTGTTCTCGATCCAGGTTATATTCGTTTAAATAGTCACGCATCAGTTTTTCTGAAACTGCGCTCATATTTCCACGATATTTTTTCGTTGAAACAAGCTTGCCATCAAGTAAATCAATACGTGGTTTGATTTTTAACAAAGCCGCTCCGAGATAAGCCGCATTACTTACACGTCCGCCAGCACGTAAGAAATCTAAATTACCGGGAACGAAAGACAGCCTTGATTTGGGTACCTTGGATTCAATTTTTTCTACTAAGTGGGCAGGATCTATGGTCGGTTCCTTTTCGAGTAAGGTAACAGCGTACATCACGATAGCTGCTAAGCCTCCTGTTACATTTAAAGCGTCAATTAGAGTAACATCATCAAATTCTGCTGTTGCATTGATTGCATTTTGGAAAGAAGAAGAAGCCTTTGACGTATAACCAATATGAATGATGAAGCAATCAGGAAAGTCTTCTTTAACCTTATTGAAAAATTGATGATATTCATGGATATTTGTAGCTGTTGTAGAGGGGATTTTTTTTGTTCGGTCATAGTAATCAAAGATATCCCTTACTGGTAATGCACCATCCAAATAATCCTTTCCATCCATGATGACGTGCATCGGAACTACTTGAACCCCGTGTTTTTCAGCTAATTCACTTGGTAAATCTGCTCCACTTTCTGTGGATATTATAATTTTTCTCAAAGTATACCCCTTTCTCTTACAACACTGATTTACTATCCTTCTATGTTATATTCGATTATGTACCCTGTTCTTCCTTTTTACCCGAAGGTATAATTGTTCAATGTGGATGGAACTGTTGCTGAAAAGGTAGAACAATAGCTTAGTATCAGTCTCCCCGGAAACCTTAATCAGTATATTGAAAAAAAAAAAACGATATTTATAGTCAAGGATTTCACTTATGTAGTTTAAAGAAAAACTTGAATTCCCTTCTATATTTTTATTAGGCATATGAATTTGAACTATAATCTGGTAAAATTATGTAAATTCTTGAAAATCTTTAAGTGGAATTTATTCAAAACCATTCACCATAAAAAAACATGTTAACTGGATGTTTATATTCCCCACAACATGATAACGAATATATCCAGGATAATATGCGCTGCCTCATCTAAAAAGAAGAAAATGGAGGAATTAATGAAAATCGAACTTGAAAAGCTGATTTATACTTTGAACCAACGCTTCAAAACGAATATCATATCTACTGACT
>NZ_JBHUEM010000028.1:122388-122857 GCF_042680805.1 Bacillus salitolerans
CAATCCAAAAGAAGCCATGTGCAGCAACGGTTTGGAACTACAATACTGTCGTAATGGGTATTCAAAACTATTACTCAGCGGCAACTCAAATTGTTGATAATTTAAATGGGTTAAATCTCCATCTTAGCAAGAGTCTTTATAACCGATTAAAGGACCATAGAAAAGAAGCAGCATTTTTAGACATGACGAACACTCTACAAAAACGCTACAAAGGGTATAAGACAAGGCTGTATAAGATACAGAACATGGTATTTGTGCCGATTTATGGAAAACGACACAAAACAAATCTATGTTTCTCTCAAGACATATGTAACTATACTGCCGTCGGCAGAAACAAAATTCATCAAAACCTAAAGGCGATTAATAAAAGAGTATTAAGCTATGTTATGAAAAACTTTATTCCTAGTCGAACGATTGAATATAATGACAATCGTATAAGCAAATTCATTGCCCAATATGGAAGATGTGC
>NZ_JBHUEM010000028.1:122867-124280 GCF_042680805.1 Bacillus salitolerans
TGGTATTTGTGCCGATTTATGCACAACGACACAAAACAAATCTATGTTTCTCTCAAGACATATGTAACTATACTGCCGTCGGCAGAAACAAAATTCATCAAAACCTAAAGGCGATTAACAAAAGAGTATTAAGCTATGTTATGAAAAACTTTATTCCTAGTCGAACGATTGAATATAATGACAATCGTATAAGCAAATTCATTGCCCAATATGGAAGATGTGCAATCTCAGGAGTTGAACTAGGATTTAACGATTGGCACTGCCATCATAAGATACCTTATCATCTCTCAAGAGATGATAGGTATTCAAATTTGATAGTGTTACATGAAACTGTTCATCGTATAGTCCATATGAAGAATAAAGAAAAGATAAAATCACTACTAGGTGATTTAAAATTTTCTAAAAAACAAAAAGATAAAATCAATGAACTACGTAAAGGCTGTGAAAATGAAGCAATTTGACTAGGAAAAAGAAATAACTTCTATTCATTAAATACATAGAATCGAATGAATTAGATTAGTTGGAACGCCGTATGCGGTGAAAGTCGCATGTACGGTGTGAACAGGGGGAAAAGGGGGAGATAATGTCAAACCTTTACCTATCTGTATGAAGAACGAGGTTATACTTTTGTTCAATGGCCGGCGCTGGCACATATAATTGAACAACTATCTTCAAAAAAACGATATTTATAGTCAAGGATTTCACTTATGTAGTTTAAAGAAAAACTTGAATTCCCTTCTATATTTTTATTAGGCATATGAATGTAAACTATATTCTGGTAAAATTATGTAAATTCTTGAAAATTCTAAAGTGGAATTTATTCAAAACGATTCACCATAAAAAAACATATTAACTGGATGTTTATATTCCCCAACAACAAGATAACGAATATATCCAGGATAATATGCGCTGTCTCATCTAAAAAGAAGAAAATGGAGGAATTAATGAAAATCGAACTTGAAAAGCTGATTTATACTTTGAACCAACGCTTCAAAACGAATATCATATCTACTGACTACCAATCAATTCCGTTAAAGGGCGGAACTGTGGGGAATGTAAACTTAGTAACGGGAATCGCTGAAACCGAGGATGGTGAAAAATTACCTTACCGTATAGTGTTGAAAATCCAGAACAAGTGGGAGCGCTACGGTGATCCTAGTTCATGGCGCAGGGAATATGATTTGTATTCTTCTGAATTGGGAACGACTTTTTCACAAGCTCTTCGGTGGCCGATATGTTATCACGCCGAGAGTTTAATCCCGAAGGATATGAATACTATCTGTGGCTGGAATATATCGATGGCGTAACTGGTTTAGACTTGACCGCTGGCATGTATGAAAAAGCCGCGTTGGAATTAGGACGATTTCAAGGCAGGTTGTATGCAGAGCAACCAGCCGTGCTGCAGAGCCTGAC
>NZ_JBHUEM010000028.1:124290-124984 GCF_042680805.1 Bacillus salitolerans
CATTCCGTTACAGGGCGGAACTGTGGGGAATGTAAACTTGGTAACGGGAATCGCTGAAACCGAGGATGGCCAAAAATTACCTTACCGTATAGTGCTGAAAATCCAGAACAAGTGGGAGCGCTACGGTGATCCTAGTTCATGGCGCAGGGAATATGATTTGTATTCTTCTGAATTGGGAACGACTTTTTCACAAGCTCTTCGGTGGCCGATATGTTATCACGCCGAGTTTAATCCCGAAGGGAATGAATACTATCTGTGGCTGGAATATATCGATGGCGTAACCGGTTTAGACTTGACCGCTGGCATGTATGAAAAAGCCGCGTTGGAATTAGGACGATTTCAAGGCAGGTTGTATGCAGAGCAACCAGCCGTGCTGCAGAGCCTGACCAACCTGAGTCATCCGGATCTCATGAAGAATACGTATTTGCATTATCGCTCATGGCCTGTCGTGTACGATTATATACGATCGGAAGACTGCGAATTGCCACTGCCCGTGCGGCAAATGCTTATCGACATCGATGAGCAAGCAGACGAGATATTCGCCCGTATTGAAAAATTACCCCTCGTGCTATGTCACCGAGACTTTTGGATAACCAATCTTATCTATGCTGATGGGAATTTCGCGCTTATCGATTGGGACACTAGCGGATGGGGCTACCTGGGCGAGGATCTCGCAAGCCTGATTGCGGATGAA
>NZ_JBHUEM010000028.1:124994-126637 GCF_042680805.1 Bacillus salitolerans
GGTCGTGTACGATTATATACGATCGGAAGACTGCGAATTGCCACTGTCCGTGCGGCAAATGCTTATCGACATCGATGAGCAAGCAGACGAGATATTCGCCCGTATTGAAAAATTGCCCCTCGTGCTATGTCACCGAGACTTTTGGGTAACCAATCTTATCTATGCTGATGGGAATTTCGCGCTTATCGATTGGGACACTAGCGGATGGGGCTACCTGGGCGAGGATCTCGCAAGCCTGATTGCGGATGAACCGGATATCGATAACATGGTCGAACACTACCAACGATCCATCCCTGCGTATTACAAAGGCTTTTCGGAGTATGCGGATGTATCACGAATTTCTGATCATTGTGTCTACGAGATAATCCTTCTCGTATTCGGGTACAGGCTTGTTGAGGGGTATCTCCACACAGAGGATGATGACGAGAAGAGGAAGCATGTCGATACTCTCCAAAAAATCTATGAAATGAAAACCATACCCGTTATGGTTTAATAAAATTTACAGGCTATCACATCAGCCTGTTTTGAGCAGCACCGTATGGGAAAGCATTTCCTGAGGTGCTGTTTGTATTTTTCCTAATGATCAATCTGGGTATTTTTGATATCAGGTAGGTATGCTTATTCAAGATAAGGGTGCGAATCTTCAAGAAGGAGATTACTCCTATTTTATTGAAGTAAAGGAGCAGAAATCTTTAATAAGGAATGCATTATAAAGGGGGAATAATTCTTGAGAATAACCAATATACTTCCTTGGACTAAAGAGTGGGAAATAGCATATAGAAAAGAAGAGAAATTACTAAAAGAAATATTATAAGATGAATTGGTTGATATATATCACATTGGAAGTACGTCTGTACAAGCAATAGGTTATGCAAAACCAATAATAGATATTTTGATTGTTGTTAAAGATATTGAAAATATTGATTTATACAATGAAGAGTTACTAAAAGTGGGCTATGAACCTAAAGGCGAGAATGGAATATCAGGAAGAAGGTACTTACCGAAGGGGAAAGAAAATAGGACTCACCATGTACATATCTTCCAAGTCGGTAATGAAAATATAAAAATACATTTGGATTTTAAAAAATATTTAATGAAACACCCAGAGGATGCTAAAAGATATGGAGATTTAAAAATAAAATTAGCAAAACAGTTTCCTGAAAATCATTATAAGTATCAAACTGAAAAACAGAAATTTGTTAAAGAGTTAGTGGGAAGGGCAAGAAATTGGGCAAATTTCTTATTAAGTTAACGGGTGGCGAGAATGGAATTAGAGATTGTGATTAGCTACAGCTGATACTATTTATTTTTTTGAACAGTAGCTAGAGTATTCAGAAATAAAAAGATGATAAATTTCGTCTATCTACAAAAGGAGGGTTAATATGAAAAAAATAATTTTATGTACATTTTTAATCGGACTTTTAGTAGGTTGTTCAGAAAAAACAGAAACAGTGATAAAAGAGGATTGGGAAGTAAGTCCAACGTTTAATATTCCTGTTACATTTGGTGATGGAACAAAAGGAGAGTATGTTTTGCTAGGTGAGGAAGGAAGAATTGGCTTTTTAGTTGGCTCTGGTAAAGAAGGAGAGGCCGAAGCTCGACCAATTATTGCAGGAAAAGGTAATAAATATATGTGGCATTTT
>NZ_JBHUEM010000029.1:0-609 GCF_042680805.1 Bacillus salitolerans
CAGCCGTGACCCGGCTGGGAGACAGTGTCAGGTGGGCAGTTTGACTGGGGCGGTCGCCTCCCAAAATGTAACGGAGGCGCCCAAAGGTTCCCTCAGAATGGTTGGAAATCATTCGTAGAGTGTAAAGGCACAAGGGAGCTTGACTGCGAGACCTACAAGTCGAGCAGGGACGAAAGTCGGGCTTAGTGATCCGGTGGTTCCGCATGGAAGGGCCATCGCTCAACGGATAAAAGCTACCCCGGGGATAACAGGCTTATCTCCCCCAAGAGTCCACATCGACGGGGAGGTTTGGCACCTCGATGTCGGCTCATCGCATCCTGGGGCTGTAGTCGGTCCCAAGGGTTGGGCTGTTCGCCCATTAAAGCGGTACGCGAGCTGGGTTCAGAACGTCGTGAGACAGTTCGGTCCCTATCCGTCGTGGGCGTAGGAAATTTGAGAGGAGCTGTCCTTAGTACGAGAGGACCGGGATGGACACACCGCTGGTGTACCAGTTGTTCTGCCAAGGGCATCGCTGGGTAGCTATGTGTGGACGGGATAAGTGCTGAAAGCATCTAAGCATGAAGCCCCCCTCAAGATGAGATTTCCCATTCTTTGAAGTAAGACCCCTGA
>NZ_JBHUEM010000030.1:0-3653 GCF_042680805.1 Bacillus salitolerans
TCTTCTTTAAAAGAAGAGTTTGTAGAGCCATTTGAGTATATAAAGAAACACGGAAAAGATCTTGACTCAGCTACCTATAAAGAATCGAAAGAGTTTGGTCATCAACTGACAAAAGCAATATTTACAATCGGAGCCGTCCTAACCGCTGGTGTTGGCTCAGCTGCCTTGTTGGCGAAGTTAGGTACAAAATTAGGCGGAACGCTTAAGGATATTGCAGATATTGGTAGTGAGAAAGTGTTGGATGATATAGGGAAGAGTATGGGTAATTTTAAAAAACTCTTTTCTCAATCAGCAGATGAAGTAAATAAAAGCTTAAAAGCTCTGGGGTATACGGAAGCTCCTTACAAACCTAGTTCTGTTGTAGATACTATTGAATTAACAGAACAGACTCAATTTGTAAGAGTATATGATGGAATTAGTTCAATGCAAGCTGGTGGCTGGGTAATGAAAGCAGAAGACATTGCAGGATTAACTCCTCAACAAATACAAAACAAATTTGCTTTACCATCGACTCCAAAATATGTTACAGATGTTGTTTTTGAATCTGGTACTAAATTAAGAACAGGAACTGCTAATGGAATATTTGGTTTTGATGGAGGGGGAACTCAATTTGATCTGATGGGACAATATATTGGTGATTTTGTAAATCCTAGATTATTGCCATAGAAGAGGTGAAACAAACATGAGTGAATGGATAATAAATCAAAATAAGTTAATTGCAAATGGGTTTAAGGTTGAATTTGAGCATAAAATTGATAAAGCTGAATATGTAAGCAAAGTTTATTTAGTTTTACTTGAAATCCCAAAAGGCTCAAATGAGGTTGATAATTTATATGCAGTAAATGAAAATGGTGAAATACTTTGGAGAGTTCAAAGTGTGAAAGATGCATTTAATATACCACAAAATACACCGTATGTAGCCATGAGTATTATTGATTCAAAAACAGTTCAAGTGACTAGTTTTTTTGGCATGCGATATTTGGTAGAAATACTTAGTGGAAAACTTATAGATAAAGAATGTATTGGATGGTAAACTATCCGTTACATAATCACAAAAGTTTTCTTTAAAGCTGCTTGTGTTATTCCAGAACCAACAGTAAGTCAAGTGAGTAATTAGTAGAGGTGACAGTTATTCAACTGTCACCATCTATCATTATTTAAAGACATGGATACAAAAGAAGAGTTTGTAGTGCCATTTGAGTATATAAAGAAACAAGGAAAAAATCTTGACTTAGCTACCTATAAAGAATCGAAAGAGTTTGGTCATCAACTGACAAAAGCAATATTTACATTCGGGGTCGTCATAACCGCAGGTGTTGGCGAAGTTAGGTACTAAATTAGGCGGAACGCTTAAGGATATTGCTGATATTGGTAGTGAGAATGTGTTGGATGATATAGGGAAGGGTAGTAGTGCTAAAGGTTTAATTGGTAAGGATTTCGAAGATTATCTTACCAAAGAACTAGGGGGGAAGGAAGTTTCAAAGTTGAAGGTCGTGATTTTGATAGAGGATTAGGTAATAGATGGTGGAGACAAAGTCGGGTAGATATTGGGATGATATTACTTCGACAGATAAAGGAATAGCCAAATTTAATTCTGATATGGGTCAGAAAGACACGGGGACAGGTGCATTGTCTTCCACTTAGTTGAATTATATTTTTCAAATGGTTGAGACTTGCAGCGCATTTTCAATAAACTAGGATTTAATGCAGGTGCAGAAGACGGAGCTTTTGGAGCAGATATGAAAGACGCCGTTCTGCTGTTTGAGCAGTTCATGGGAAAAGCTCAGACAGAGTTGACGATAAAGGTTTATTTTATGAATAAAAAAAAATCTACACATTATTTTCCATGTGGTAACAATCCACATGGATTTTTTGTATAAAATAGACATGGGGAAACTAGCAGACGTTGTACAATCCGAAGAATCTACATGGGATAAAGTATCAGATGCCCTAGTAAAAATGGGATTCGATTTTATCATAGGGGACGATATTAAGACTATATTAGATGAAGATGCTAGTACTCTAGATAGGGTGATTGCTGGTCTTAATTTTATCCCGGGCGGAAAAGTAGTATATGCTGGATTTAAACTAGCGAAGGTTGGAAATAAAATAGGTTTGAATTTGCAGTTTTTTGGTAAGATTACTGGTGATTTTGTTGATATAGATATTAATACCGTCATAATAACTGCCATTGCCCCTAAAAAGGTGGAGAGACTGTAGTTGGTCATGCTTTACAAAAACATGCAGGTAGAAATCCAGAAATTTGGGGAGGAATTAAAGGCGGTCCTGACCAAATTAATCAAACCGCATTAAAACACCTAACAGAAATATTGGAGGGAACTGGGGGATTCGTTAAAGTTAAAAATCCAAACGGTATAGAATTTTTAGAAAAAAAGCTACCAGATGGTCGAGGTGTACGTTTAAATCTAGATGGACAATTTAAAGGTTTTATTGACCAATAATAAGGGTGAGAGAAAATGGAAAAATTAGAGATTGTATTGTGTGATTTTAATAAAAAGGATTTAAATACATTTATTAACGAAGAACTTAAGCTAACTAAATCAAAAGTTAAGTCATCACATTTTTATAATAATATTACAAGGGAAGATATGGAATTTTCTCAAGTAAGAAACATAGAATGGATATTAACACCCAAAGGAACAGGAAATATTCTTTTAGATGACTTACAGATAGGTATAAAACTAAAGAACGTAATAATTGTTTTATCGTTTGATGAACAATATGGTGATATTGTAATTAATTTTCCAGAAGATGGAGTATTAGAGGGTGATAGAGAAAATAACAAGGTCCAATTGATAAAACTAGTGAATTATTTAGTTGATATTAAAAAAAATTATGATGTACAAAAGATTATCATTGGTTACGAACCTGTATTTGATGAGGATACTTTGTTAATTGAAATAAATAATAAAGAAGTAAATTATGACAAAAAGATAGAAAAACTACTTTCATAAGGAAAAATATTGAGACAGGTGAACTGTAATGAAAGGGGACTGATACATTGTCTTTTTATTAGTTGAATTATAATTTATAACTGTTCGAGACTTACCTGGATCCTCAACAAACTAGGATATAATGCAGGTGCAGAAGACGGAGTTTTTGGATCGAAGACCGAAAAACGCCATTCAGCTGTTTGAACAGTTCATGGGAATAAGCTCAGACGGGGTTGTTGATAATGGTTTATTTTATGAATTAACAAATAAGCTACACATTATTTCCATGTGGTAAAAATCCACATGGATTTTTTGTTTAAAATAGACATGGGGACAGGTACATTGTCTCCAGCATTTCCAAGAATCGAATAGCCTTTCCATCGATGGAGTTGCCGGGCAACAAACGTATCGAAAGCTCATGGAGCTAAAGTCAAAAAGCTACAATTACCCGATAACATGGAAGGGCGAAACGTTAAAAGAAGGTGACAATGGTCAGGCTGTTCGAGACTTGCAGCGCATCCTCAACAAACTAGGATTTAATGCAGGTGCAGAAGACGGAGCCTTTGGAGCAAAGACGAAAAACGCCGTTCTGCTGTTTGAGCAGTTCATGGGAAAAAGCTCAGACGGAGTTGCTGATAAAGGGCTATTTTATGAATTAACTAGTAAGCTACATAGACAAACCCAGCTCAGCGGCCAATG
>NZ_JBHUEM010000030.1:3840-5927 GCF_042680805.1 Bacillus salitolerans
TCACCAGACGGAATAGCGGGAAGCAAAATTAGAGAAAAACTTCAAGCCACAAAGGAGTATAATAAACTAGCAGACATTGTACAATCCGAAGAATCTACATGGGATAAAGTATCAGATGCCCTAGTAAAAATGGGTAAAATGGGATTCGATTTTATCATCGGGGACGATATTAAGACTCTATTAGATGAAGATGCTAGTACACTAGATAGGGTGATTGCTGGTCTTGGATTGACACCAGGTGGTAAATTAGTTAATACAGGGTTAAAGCTAGCTAAGATGGGGAATAAGGTAGTTTTGGATTTGCAGTTTTTTTCTAAAGGAAAGATTAATCTCTCAAGTAGAGATGAGTTATTAGATTCAGTTTCGAATCAAAAATTGAAAAATGCTATTGACCAAATGTATCGACCAGATGCCAAAATCGGTAACGGTAGCTTGGCAGATGCTGTTAGACATGAGCTCAAAACAGGTGAGTTGGTTGGTGGGAAGTCGCATATTCAGAAAGCAAATGAGCGAATTAAAAATCTAGAAAACATAATTAAAAAACAAGACTTAAATGATAATGATTTAGAATTAGCATTTGAATTATTAAATGATTTGAAAAATGCATTAAATGGAAAATAGGTGATAAAAAATGGAGTATGATACATTGGTTATAGAAATGCTAAAAGCGTTTCCTGAATTAAGGGAATTATATGAGGAAGAATTAGAAGATTGGGATGGAGAAGACCCAGGACCGCATAATATTTTTGGAGAGATATTTAATCCCTATCTAATTAGACAATTAAAAGAAGATAAGAATGAGAAGTTAAAACTGATATTCAAATTCTTAGAGGAAATGGCAATTTCTCAAAATGAATTTGTTCAAGAAGTATTAGTTTGTACCGTTTTGGAATATTTAGGAGATGATAAATTACTATTATGTAGAGCACATGATTATATGGAGTACAATACAAAGAAGCTCAGTGATGAAATAGAAAGAGGTCTCGGAAGAAAATAATTATACATTCCCTTATGAAGGTTCATCATTGTGTTTTTTTTCGGGACTAATAGACATAGTTTCATGTACAATGTATATATATTATATGAGTTCTAAGCCTTTATATAAAGAATCTAATCTAAAGAGTTTGGGCATCAAATAACACAAGCAATATTAACAATCGGGACAGTGATAACCGCTGGTGTTGGATGATGTAGGGAAGGGAAATGCTTTTTCTAGAAGCATGGAGGTCGATAGACAGTGAAAGACATGGGATAGGTACAATGTCTGTTCAAATTGGATACGCTCCTTGCATAAGACCCATCTGTTGTTGTTAAAAATTTTATACGTTAATAGATATATAATTCTCACTCCCCCAGCTACTCATATTGTTAGGAAAGCAACCTAAGTAAATGTACTTTAAGTTATCATGTCAGGGGATAGTGATGTAATGTTATGGTGCATATTAGAGTTATTTTTTATCAAAATATGGAGTAGAGAAGATTAAACGATGATAACTAAAATTATATGATTTAAATTGAACCTTGATAGAGTGCTCGTCACTAAATCAAGGTTTTTCCTTGCATATTTTGTATTCTTCTAAAATGTAGGTTCAAACCTTACATATACCGTTAAAGTCAATCGGGTTTGACAATGTTGAGGTGAATGGGAAGTTTGATAAGAAGACGGAGGATGCGGTTAGAAAATTTGAAGCCTATTCTGGATACAATGCTGATGGTATTGCGGGATGGCGTATCAAAAAAGATTTAGAAGGATTTTTAACGAAACGAAACGAAAATATAACAGAAGACGAAGGCAACTTTAAGGTTTCTGGAATTAATGCGATTGGAATCATGCATGGAATTGCAGAAGAACTATGGTCATCTGTAAAAGAATCCTTTGCTCTTATACATTCATTTGACGATATGATCTATCAAACTGCTAAGCTAACAAGCAGTATTGTTTCTGGTGAAATTACAATACAAGATATTCAAGATGGATTAAAATCTTCTTTAAAAGAAGAGTTTGTAGAGCCATTTGAGTATATAAAGAAACACGGAAAAGATCTTGACTCAGCTACCTATAAAGAATCGAAAGAGTTTGGTCATCA
>NZ_JBHUEM010000031.1:0-638 GCF_042680805.1 Bacillus salitolerans
GAGGCTGGGACATAACTAGCTTCTCTATATGAAAAAAAGTGAAATCGTGTCATCGATTTCACTTTTTTCATTAGATTTCAGTTATGTGCGGACAAGAACTTCTCATCTTGCCGCATATTTTCGTATATTCACGGCCATTAATGCGAGGCCGATTTCGTTTTCAACTTTCAATTTTCCACGTACTGAAAGTCGAGTGAAACCTAAATTAGCCTTCAAGAATCCAAAAACTGGCTCCACGTCCATTTTACGTTGGCGGTAAATGGCAGCCGTTTCTTCATCTGAAAGCTTCGTTCTCACATATTCTTTTTGTTGTTCCCATTTCTCATTAATCATGAGTTGGCGATTTTTCCCTTCTTGCGCTTTCGTACAGTTTTTACGAAGTGGACAGCCCGTACAGTCCTCACACTCATAGACTTTGAACGTACGCTCGAATCCTGTTTTATCCGTGCGAACCGAATGATATTTAAATTGAACTGGTTGCTGATTTGGACAGGTGTAGCTATCACTTTCCTCATCGTAGGCCCAATTGCTCGATTTGAACGGGTCGTTTTTGTATTTTTTCTTTTGTTCATTTAAATAATGACCATACGTAATGAGTGGTGTACGCTTGCGTTTTGAAAGAATATCATCGTAATTTT
>NZ_JBHUEM010000032.1:0-891 GCF_042680805.1 Bacillus salitolerans
ATCACTATTCAATTAGTGGTGCGGATGAAGGGAGTCGAACCCCCACGCCGTAAGGCGCCAGATCCTAAGTCTGGTGCGTCTGCCAATTCCGCCACATCCGCGTATAAATGGTGAGCCATGAAGGACTCGAACCTTCGACCCTCTGATTAAAAGTCAGATGCTCTACCGACTGAGCTAATGGCTCTAAATGGTGCCGGCTATAGGATTTGAACCCACGACCTACTGATTACAAGTCAGTTGCTCTACCAACTGAGCTAAGCCGGCATAACAATAACCTTTCACTTGCGTGAAAATAAGAATCTATGGTGGAGGATGACGGGATCGAACCGCCGACCCCCTGCTTGTAAGGCAGGTGCTCTCCCAGCTGAGCTAATCCTCCGAATCAAACAGCCTGGCAACGTCCTACTCTCACAGGGGCAATGCCCCAACTACCATCGGCGCTGAAGAGCTTAACTTCCGTGTTCGGAATGGGAACGGGTGTGACCTCTTCGCCATCATTACCAGACTATTTTATCGTCACTATTTGCTAGCGACTCTTTTTATTATACTGATTTTATTCAACATTTCAAGAGGAAATTTGTTCCCTCAAAACTAGATAACAATTTTGTATTCATGAAAGTTTTTGTCCAGCTACGGCTCCTTGCCTCTCGAGGTCGAATAACCTTCATCTATCAAAAGTCTATCGACTTTTGCAGCTGAAGAACATTCGCTTTTCGAGGCAGTATAGTCGCCTCCGCTTAGGCCCACAGGATGTGGGTCATGCAGACGTTGTCACTGGATGTGACGGTTTTAGTCTGCGTTCATTTTTGTGGTTAAGTCCTCGACCGATTAGTATCTGTCAGCTCCACGTGTCGCCACGCTTCCACCTCAGACCTATCAACCTGATCGTCT
>NZ_JBHUEM010000033.1:0-27584 GCF_042680805.1 Bacillus salitolerans
TTGGCGGGTTGGTAAATGATTGAGTTAACTTGGTTAAGTAGTTCAATCGTAGCATAGTCTTGGGACTTTTTTATGTGTAAAAATATTATTTCATACACCAGAAAATATAAATTTCTGATGTTTAGTTTATACAATGTTACGGCTAAATCAAGCTCCATCGCCGGATTGTTTTAACTTCACATTTTGAAAGAACCGCCATACATATTGAAAATAGTCAGGTGTAAAATGAGTCTAGACTCATTTTACACCTATTTTACTTCTAAATTTTTCGTTAAGAATGTAGTAAATCTTTGAAATCATTTATTATTTCAAGTTGCACCTCTGCAGTTGACATTGTAGGTTTTTCTCTCCACAAGTGTTGAATAAGATGTGTGTAGCTTTCTGCGATCTTTGCCTGTTGAATGGCCATCTTTTCATGGATTTCTTTTACATGTGGGTTCTTCATTAAAAGAGAAGACATAAAGTTGTGATTAGCCATAAATTTAGCTGTCGCTCTGCCCTCAAATGAAAGTGGTTTATCTTGCTTTTCAGTAGTCCCATTTAGATTCGAGTCTCCCTTTGGAACTATATCTAAATCGATAGCAGCAAGTCTGACCGGTGTCGTCCTGTTTGGATCCAGTAATTCAAGCATAACTCTTACATGATCGTTCATAATTGTGTATTGCCTTTGAATAATTTCCTTTAGAAGAGGATGATGTGCATGGTGGAAGTATATCCTTAGTTTATATAACATCCCCTCGTGTGTTTTTAAGTGATCCTTCATTAAAAGAACGTCCATAGCAGGTAAAATCAATTTTTGTCCCTCCTAAATGATAGCTAGGTGTATATCTACAACTTATGCAGGAACTTTTTCGTCGTGTTTACAATCGTTATGAAAAGTTTAGAATTCTTTACTCTAATTACGGACTGCATTATGATAATTGAAATACTAAGTATGTTGTGAGGTGACAAAGTAGATGAAGATTACGGTAAAGCCAGGGGCAGTTACTGAACTACAAAAAATAAACTTGACCCAAGATGAGGGGATTAGAATAGAAGCAATATTTATAGGAAGCTGTTCCATTTATGCTGAGTATAACCTTAAGATATCGCGGATACAGCAACAAGATGAGCGATTTACCATACATGGGATACCATTTATTGTTTCTAACGAAAGTCAAAAACACCTATATCATTCAATATATGTTGATTATAATCCAAACCTTGGATATAAATTATCATCAGATGAAGAGGTATATCGGTATAATTTACAATTAATAAGGGAGTAAAATCATTTTTACAAATCGTATAAGTGGAAAGTGGGTGAAAACAGACCAAACGGTAGATATCCACATTAAACGGATACACAGAAATTGTATCGTCAGCAATCGGAGAAACATCAGCTACAATCAAAGAGATTTCAAATAAAACCGACTATTTAAGTGATGCTTCTAATCATACACCAATCAGCTTCAGAGCATTCATTACAAGTCGATAAGTTGAAAAACCTGTTTATTATAAATTATAAAAGTTTTAATGCATTCAGGAGCTGGATTAGAAATTTTCTTGTTAACAAGTCTAAATCATGTATTTTCAATTCCAGTATTCAACTGAACCAATCAACAATAGTTATGGACCTTGTAACAAGCCTATACTCCAAAAAAATGGAGGGAGTATAGGCTTTTATTTTTTTATGCCTACTGGTAAAAAGTAACTTAAGTTATTTGTGATTTGATCGCCTACTCTAAAGCCAAAAGCACTTGGATGTCCATTTATTAAAAATGTTCCAACCATTATATGACCTTGTTTTTCACCTAATTCAGTTTGAAACATAGTTGTCGGAAGAGCGACAAATTTTTGATACACTGCTAAGTAATCCGTATAGCTTTTATGTTTGTCTTCATCAATTTTTTCCCCTGCACCATTAAAAATTTCAATTGTATCTCCTTCACGACCAAAAACTGGTTTCTTCACGTATTTCTGATTGCTTTTAATGAAATAATCAGGCTCTAAATAGGTCGGAAGAAAATGGTCCTCTATCCAGCGATGTTCTTCCGCACTAAAATAGGGGGAATTCTCCATGTGTAAACCCCAAATAACAGACATCACTGCTTTGTTTTGTAATAAAAAGGCACTTGGAGGATTAATAAGGCCAAGCTTTCTGCGAGCTACTAGGTCTAATAGTTGTTCACCAACCCTTTCATTCGTATCAGGATCCCGGTCCAGTAGTAAACTTTCGATGGGGAAGGTTTGCCTGTAGAGTATGTCAATTGGTTTTCCGCTTGGGTCCAATAGGGCTTTATCTTTAATAATTCTGAGCTCGTGTAAGGGTACATACTGAGAGGGCCTATTTAATAATGATTGCAAATAGAGAACTGTATTCCGATCTTCTACATTATCACCATGAGAGGTAAAAACAATATTTGGATATTCAGAACAACCCAGACTTTGCAACATTTCATGTACAGCCTGATTCACGGCATTCATTAACGACAATTCCTGCTGATGATTCGGATCTTGATAATTAAACTCTTTGCAGATCAAACCGTTAACTCTGAATAGCTCGTATATAAAAGTGGGTGTGTCTGCATTAAACTCTAATAATTTGTGTTTCCCGTTAATAACAACAGAGTCAAATCTTCCAATAACTGTTTTGGCTGATAAACTAGTCAGGCGAATAAATTCAATTGTTTCTTTTGGAAATCCCATCTGAAAAAACGTATCATCTGGGATGGTTTTTGATTGTAATAATTCTGCCGTTCTAAAGAAGATATGACCTGCCTTTTGGGCAAACTCTCTTGTCTCAACAACAAAGTGAGCGTCTATTTCATTTATGTCATAAAGACTATATTCTTGTCCATATAAGTCGGCCCAATACTCAGGCAGTTTTGAATAAAACAGGCTTCTTTGTTCTTTAAAAGAGTAATCTTTCATATTACTAACCTCGTTTACTATACATATTTTAGCTGTTCCGAAAGTAGTGTTAGGGAAATTTTCCTTTGTTATTCTACCCTTTACTTAAGACAACGTATTGATTGTCTAAGAAATTAGTTGAATTACCATGTTTATTCTAAAATTAGACAACTTGAAACTTGAACATGATACACTACGTATATAAGGAGAAGGGAGGAACGTGTGTGATTCACCGTCTTGTTTATTATATAAAATCTGCCAGTACATTTACGCCTTTTTATGAATATTCGTCGGACTCTATTCATGCTGATGAAATATATGCAAGACAGCTATGCGAATACTTTATTAAAGACGGCAAAGAATTTGAATTATATTCAAATGAATTGTCTGGCGATGATGAAATATTGGTCATTGAAGAAAGAGGCGAAGCAACAAAGTTTTCTGATGAACAAACATATTCTACCGGTATACATTTAGAGATTCGTCAATATAAACGAATTGGTGAGATGTCCCTATTATATACCTTTCACCTCGACTCACACTGGGAAGCCATGCGCTTTTTATTAAAGGATATCATAGAAGTTCCGAAACTTGGATCCTTGGAAAGAGATTCTGCCGAAATTGACGAAGATCGAGGCTGCTATGTCATCTATGTACAATAATAAATAACCCCTAGGATTCATTCCTAGGGGTTCTATTTTTAATACGTTAAACAAGAAGCAATGATCCACCCAATAGAAAGTGATAGAAGAAGTAAAAGAATGCCAACTGCTTTATTATCTTTTTCAATGGCTTCAGAAATACTAAAACGAATCGTAATAAGTTCAGAGAGATAGAAAAATAGAAGCTGAGCAACTAAACCAATGAATCCCCAAATGACCATGTCTACTAGTGACACTGAATGCGCAATTGCTGACCCTAGAACGAGCGCTACTCCGAAGAGTTTTCCACCAAAAGATAAGGCTGCGGCTTGGTTGCCCTTTCCGATTAACTCAAATTCTTTATGTTTTGTTGCAAGCGTAATAAGTAACATGGCAATAACAAAAACACCAAAAGCTGATAGTGCATATACTGAAAAATTAGCCAATAAATCTAGCATACTATTCATTCCCCCAATAAAAATGTAATGATATTTGTCTATCCTCCATACGAACTTGTTCCACTACCAAATCCGCTGCTTGAGCTTCCATTGCTGCTGCTACTGTTTACCGTACTAGTTGAGCTATTCTTATTTGTGATATTTGAGCTAGTTGATTGGTTTTGATTTACCTTATTAGAACTAGCATTTGATTTGTTTGCCTGTGTACTAGAAGCAGGACTTGAAGTTGAAGGTTTTGAATGGCTATTCGAGCTTTTTTTCTTTGTTATCGCTAACTTATCCCGGTAATACGTACCATTATGATAATAGTAGCCGTAATAGTCTGAATCATAATCTTCACATTCGAAAATACCTTCTCCTTCTTCCTCCCAGCTATCACAATAAGGATCAGTTGGACCCACAAATGTAGGATTGTTTGTTCCACTAGATTGTGTGTTTATGTTCCGGTTAACCTGTTGTTCTACAGAAACCTGATTGGATGAACACCCAGTAATTCCAGCTACTAAAGCAACTGTAGAAATACTAGCCATCATTTTCTTAGTTTTATTCATTGTAACTTTCACCCCGTTTCAAATAAATTGGTCCCATTTTATTAACCACCCGAAACGCTGCTGCCACTTCCAAAACCTTTACTGCCCTTAAAGCTAGAGCTGCTCTTATATTTTTGATAGGCCGAGCTTTTAAATAAGTCTGTTTTGTTTCGATAATACCTTCCGCCATAGTAATAGTGGCCATAATAAGAGGAAGAGTATTGTTCACATTCATAAACCCCATCATCTTCCTCCCACTCCCAGTCATCACAATCGGGATCTGAAGGTGGTTCTGGTGCATTTTGACATCCGGTTAAGCCTCCTATTACAATGGCAGCTGTAATTCCGGATAACAGTTTTTTTGTTTTGGTTTCCATATACACATCCTCCTGCCTATAATCATATCTACGATTGTTGACGGTATTTGGTTTCACCCTTTTACGGGATGTGAGTGATTATTCATTCGACCTATTAAACCATAACATCTTTTGGAAAAGGTTTGAAGAGGTATTGTTACAATTATGATGAAAGTACTAATTCATGGAATGATAATGAGACTGTTCCAAATTCCAACAATGCTGTGAACCATATTGTGTCCACTTCCAAAACCACTTATGATGAGTAGGTAGTAGTGTAAAGGAGGACATGAAAAAGTATGAAGATGAAAGTGTCATTATATATATTTACTATATTCATGTTGATACTCTCGGCTTGCTCTTCTAATGAAGCATCTGAGCATGAAGACCATGAAGAGCACCACGAACGCCCATCATTTATGAGTGGTGATTTAAGAGAGGAAACGGGCAGTGTAGATCTGTTACCTTCATTCTTAGCTGATAAACCAGAGAACATGAAAACGATCTATATTGCGGCTGCAAAACATCCCCATGTGCTAGAACATATTCCGTGTTATTGTGGATGTGGTGATAGTGCAGGGCACAAGAGTAGTTTAAACTGTTTCGTAAATGAAATCCGAGAAGACGGTAGTTTAGTCTGGGATGATCATGGGACTCGTTGCGGTGTCTGTCTTGAGATTGCAGCAAAATCAGTTATTGATTATAGCCAAGGAAAATCGATCCAAGAAATACGAGATGTAATCGATGAAACATATAAAGAAGGTTATGCAAATCCAACGCCAACACCGAAGTTATAAAAAGTATGGAACCAATTGTGTTCCATACTTTTTTTGTTTAGTTAATTGGTAATATTCATTATTTTGTTTACGAGAAAAAGTTAATGATAAAACTAGGCTAGTTGTTGATATACGATTTGAAGTTGCTGATACTTCAAGTAATGTTGATGATAACTAGAAAGTTGCTGATAAAATTTAAAGTTACCGATAAATTATAAGGGTTGATGATATAAACCATATAGTTGCCGATAGAGACTAAAATGATAGGGAAAAGGCATACTTCACATGGCAATATTGCAAATTTGCTTCAACGAATTATCTATCCTTCACAAAAAACATTCTAAACAACCAAAATAAGCATTTTATCATAAAAAAACAAGTGTTTTAAACCCTGACATCGAAAAAATACAATCGTTGCGCAACAAGGACATATCCGCAAGCCTAGCCAAGTAGCCAAATTAAAAATCAAAGTTATCTGGATCAGGTCCGAATCGTTCGCTCTTATTTAATGCATGAATTCGTCTCATATCTTCTGCGGAAAGCTCAAAATCAAAAATATCCGCATTTTCCATAATCCGATGCTCATTTGTTGATTTCGGTATGGTAACTACTTCGTTTTGTAAGTCCCAGCGAAGAATTACCTGAGCTGGTGTTTTTTCATATTTCTTACTTAGTTCAACGATCGTTGGTTCTGTGATCAATTCCCCGTGCTTTAAAGGGGACCATGCTTCTAATTGGATTCCTTCTTGTTTACAAAATGTATGAAGCTCTTGCTGAGTTAAATGTGGATGAAATTCGACCTGATTAACCATAGGTTTCACTTCCGCGGTCGCCAGTAAGTCTTGAAGATGGTGGATTTGAAAGTTACTGACTCCGATTGCTCGTACCTTGCCTTCTACATAAAGTTTTTCTAAAGCCTTCCACGTGTCTTTGTACTTTCCAGCAACTGGCCAGTGAATTAAATACAAATCAATATACTCTAGCTCAAGCTTATTCATGCTTTTCTCAAATGCAGCAAGTGTTGATTCATAGCCCTGTGCTTTGTTCCAAACCTTCGTCGCTATAAATAATTCTTCTCTTGGAACACCAGATTGTCTAATGGCAAGCCCTACACCCTCTTCATTGCGATAAATGGCTGCAGTATCAATACTGCGGTATCCGTGACGAATGGCTGATTTCACCGAACTGACCACTTCTTCTCCTTCTTCTACTTTAAAAACACCAAATCCAAGCCAAGGCATTTCGACACCGTTATGTAAAGTTACGGTAGAATGAATATCCTTCAATTGATCCACCCCTTCCAAAGTATTACTCATATTTTCTCACACTCATGAAGAACAAAAAAGAGTTTATCCAGCTCTTATTGGCGCTACGACCCCAACTTTAAGACTTTAGAAGATTCGAAGAAGTTTAAGTGGGGGATAAACGCCAGAAAGAACCTGATAATAGGAACACAGTAAGATCGCCACATCCTAATGGCAACGTCTGTGTGAACCACATCGTGCTGGCCTCATCTAACAATCAGTGGAGGATGAGGAAAACCTCCATTGATAGAAGTTTCTCTTTATAGTTGACACATTTCTTATTGCGAATTATAGTTAATACCGTTAATAGTTAATGTCGTGAACTAAATGGACAGGTGGTGATTCTTTGGGTCAAAACAAAAATAATATCCAGGAGTTAGTAAACAAGTATGTTGATTATTCCTTTTCTGTTACCAAAAAAGCGGAGAACTTAATAAAAAAGGAAATTGGTGATGATATTACAAACGAGCAACACTATACACTTAGATACATAAATAGTGTTGGTATTTGTACTTCTACCGAGTTAGCTGAAGTGTTTGATGTGAAAAAAAGTGCGATTACAGGTATCATTAACCGCTTGGAGGAAAGAGGGTTAATTGATAGAAAAAGAGATGATGTAGACCGACGTGTTATATACCTTTCCTTAACACCTGAAGGTAAATCGGTGTACGAGAATGCACAAGAAAAAATTTGTAGTTTAGTAGAAACCATTATTACAAAGTTTGATGAACAAGAAATTGAAGCTTTTATGAGAACCTATGAAAAGCTAAATACGATTTTAATCGAATTAAAAGATTGCAAAATGGAGGAGTAAAGAGTGAAAACAATAATTAGAGGGAAATGGTTTGTGTTAGTCGCTTGGATTACTATTGTTGCTGCCCTTTTTATGCTTGCTCCTAATATGGCAGATTTAGTCCGTGACAAAGGACAAATCACCGTTCCAAATGGCTATTCCTCCTCTTTAGCTGAGGAAATTATGGATGACGTTCAAAGCGATAATGGAAAAGGTAATACTTCACAAGTTGCTCTTGTTTTTCATACAGAGAATGAGATGACAAGTAGTGAGCTTTCCGAAGTAGAAAGGGCGATTCGTCTACTTGAGGAGAATAGTGAAGAACTGGGAATAACCGAAATTTTATCACATTTTAATGAAGAGGTATTAAAAGAGCAGTTAGTTTCTGATGATGGAAGTACCATTTTAACAGCAGTAACGGTGAGTCGTAATGACCGTGAAGCAAAGGAAATATCTAATGCTCTTTATGAGGTTCTTGAAGAGATTAACATTGAACATTACTATACAAGTGGCTGGATGATTGATCAAGATTTAATAACCTCCTCTGAGGAGGGGTTAAAAAAGACTGAAGGAATAACGGTCGTATTTATTTTACTCGTTCTCGTACTCGTGTTTCGTTCGGCAATTGCACCACTTATCCCGCTAATAACAGTGGGGATCACCTATTTGGCTTCCCAATCGATTGTCGCCATCTTGGTAGATAACCTGAATTTTCCGCTGTCCAATTTCACACAAATATTTTTAGTGTGTGTTCTGTTTGGAATCGGAACAGACTATTGTATTTTACTACTGAGTCGTTTTAAAGAAGAAATGTCTCATCGAGACAATTTAGTAGACGCAATTGTTGAAACTTATCGTAATGCAGGAAGAACTGTATTTTTTAGTGGGCTTGCGGTGATGATTGGGTTTGCAGCAATAGGATTTTCACAATTTAAATTGTATCAATCTGCTGCAGCAGTTGCTGTTGGAGTAGCTGTGTTACTACTTGCGCTATTTACAGTTGTCCCATTTTTTATGGCTGTGCTTGGTCCGAAATTATTCTGGCCGGCAAAAGGCTCGCTTGAACATAAGGATAGTACCTTATGGGGTGTTGTGGGTCGTTTCACATTAGCAAGACCACTGATTGCTCTAGTAATCGTTGCAGGAATTTCTGTCCCATTTCTTGTTACGTATGATGGAGAGTTATCTTTTAACTCACTAGAAGAAATTGGGGATGATGCAAACTCTATCAAGGCATTTAATTTAATTGCTGATGGATTTGGCCCCGGTGAATCCATGCCTACACAAGTAGTCATTAAAAATGATGAAAAGATGGATGCAGCAGAATATATAGCCCTAGCTGAGGAAATTAGTAAAGAACTAGAAAAAGTGGATTTAGTCGATAGCGTACGTTCAGTTACAAGACCAACTGGAGAGAAAGTTGATGACTTTTTTGTGACAAGTCAAGCTGAACAGTTAGAAGAAGGTCTTGGTGAAGGAAATAAAGGGATTAAGCAAATTAGTGAAGGTCTCGAAGCAGCTGGAAGTGAGCTATCAAAATCAGAGCCTGAGCTAATAGAAGCTTCAAAAGGTATTTCCGAACTAATCACGGGAACAGATCAGTTAGAAAACGGACTTGTTCAATTACAAGGTGGCCTAAAGCAAATTGAAGATGGGATTCGCAAAGGGTCACAAGGCTCAAGTCAGGTGATAGCGGGACTTGAAGAGATTAAAATGAATGCTGAAAAGCTAGTAGCTGGAAGTAAAGAATTAGTAAAAGGCTATGAGCTTACAGGGAGTTCTCTAGGAGAGCTAGAAAAAAATTATAAACAGTTAGGTCAAGGTCTAAACGGCTTATCTATGGGACTGTCAAGCTTAACACAAAGCTTTGAAAATCTAGAAAAGAACTATGATGGAATTAGTTCTGATGTCGATTACATGACAATAAAGGGAACGGTCTCTGAGGTTCAAAAACAGGCAGGAGAACTTGCGAAAGGATTGAATGAGTTAAACACAGGACTTTCTCAAATAAGTGGTGGGATTTCTACAGCAAATGACACATTCAAGATAGTGACAACTGGCTATGAGGCATTAATTGGAGGAATGACAGAGCTAATTAATGGTATTGAACAGCAGCAAGCAGGCCTTGAAGCACTTGCAAATGGCCAGGGAGAGATTATTCGTCAATTACCTGGTGTTACAAACGGACTTTCAAGTATCAATGAAGGACAACAACAGCTGCTAGCTGGATTTGGTGACCTTGGGGGACAGATTAGTCAATTAACAGATGGACTTGATCAAAGTGCTAATGGATTAAATGAAGTTTACGAGGGACTTAGCTCAGCGCAACAGTATTTATCAAACCTTGCTTCCTCAACAAGTGTTGGAAGTGTATATATTCCCGAGGATGTTTTAAAAAGTGAAGATTTTGAGCAAGCGTTAGATGCGTATATGTCGAAGGACCGTAAAGTTATGACAATGGATGTCATATTTGAGGCAAATCCGTATTCCAATGAAGCAATGGATAAAGTAGAAGACATTAAGGCAGCAGTAGAACGTGCTACAAAGGATACAAAATTAGAAAATGCTGAGGTGGCAATTGGAGGGATCACGAGTATTAATGCTGATTTATCTGCGATGTCTAATGCAGATTATTCCCGAACTGTCGTATTAATGCTACTTGGAATTTCTCTCATTCTAGTATTCTTATTCCGTTCTTTAATCATGCCCATCTATTTAATTGGATCGTTGATTTTAACGTATTATACTTCAATGGCTATTGCTGAAACCATCTTTGTGAATATTTTAGGTTATTCAGGCATTAGCTGGTCGGTACCGTTTTTCGCCTTCGTAATATTAGTCGCGTTAGGTGTTGATTACAGTATTTTCTTAATGGACCGTTTTAATGAATATAAAGAGATGTCAGTGGAAGAGGCAATGCTTATCTCGATGAGGAAGATGGGAACAGTTATCATATCGGCTGCAATCATCTTAGGTGGTACGTTCGCCGCGATGATGCCATCTGGAATGCAATCTTTACTTCAAATTGCAACAATTGTGTTAACAGGATTGTTCCTATATGCACTCGTTGTGTTACCATTGTTTGTTCCAGTCATGGTGAAAACCTTTGGAAAAGCCAATTGGTGGCCATTTACAAGAGCGTAAAAGGATTTAACA
The DNA here is from genome assembly GCF_042680805.1 of Bacillus salitolerans. Taxonomy (NCBI): domain Bacteria; kingdom Bacillati; phylum Bacillota; class Bacilli; order Caryophanales; family Bacillaceae; genus Bacillus; species Bacillus salitolerans. Next base: position 10,907 of record NZ_JBHUEM010000033.1, read on the forward strand.
GAGGGTGGTACATATACCAACCCCTTAGGCTGTCGAGAAAATCTCGGCAGCCATTTTTTTACTTTCTAACAAATGTACGGTGGTTGTATAGAAATATCTTATTTATTCTAGAAACAACGGGGAACATCCGACAATATTTCAATGAGCGAGGTACTCAAGGACATTTTGATCCGCTTTGACGGTTGAAATGTCTCTGAAGGAGGTACTCAAGGACATTTTGATGCGCTTTAACTAGAGACGTGTCCATTAGCTCGGATCTTTTGCTTTCTTTAATGAGCTTTGATAGTGAACTCCCTTTCAAACATTGAGGGTTTTCTACAAGCTAAGAAAGTATAAGTTTCTGGTGTTTAGTTTTTACAATGTTACGGCTAAATCCAGCTTCAGCGCCCAGCCAAGATGAAATGGCGACGATCCTTGGTCAAAAAACCTTTCATGAAAAAAAAGGGAAAACCACCCTTTTCTCATGCCAGAACATTTGCTCTGCCTTAGGCTAAACGTAGCGCCCTGAGTCTTTTGTTTTTACAGAAAGTAGAACTGAGTTAAAGTGAATCTCATCGTAAATCAAAATGTTCGTAAAAGTTTCGACTCTCTTAAAATTTCTGTAATAGTTTAGACATAATTTCTAGTTACGATATGTATAGAGCTTGAATGAGGGCATTAACATCAATAGCTAGGAGGAAATATAGATGGAGAACGATCGACAGAATTTATACGATGAGCCAGTTTATGAACATAAAATAGAATTAAATCAAGAACGCTATAGTAGCAATCAGCATAACCAAAAAGTCTCAAAAGGAATGAAAGTGAAGGGGTTTTTACAATTAGTTGCGGCCGGCGTAATCGGATCTGTATTAACTTTAACGATTGCACCGTACACAGATCTAGATGATCAAGCGAGCAATCAAACCATAAGTAAAAATGAGCAGTTAAGTACATCCTCGGAGATGTATTCTACTGCAAATAGTAACGGAGCAAGTACCCCTACCTTTTCACAAACATCGAATGGATCCATAGCGGATACAATAGAGATTGCTTCCAAGGCCATTGTTGGAGTTGTAAATTATCAGCAGCAACAAAATCCGTTTTCAACAGAAACGGCAAAAGTTGAGAGTGGAACAGGATCTGGGGTTATTTTCAAAAAAGATGACTCATTTGCTTACATTATTACTAACCATCATGTAATAGAAGGGGCAGAGAACCTTGAAGTATCACTCTATAACGGAACAAAAGTAGAGGCACAATTGATTGGCTCTGATGCACTTACAGATTTGGCGGTACTAAAAATTGATTCAAGCAAGGCAGAACATGCCTTAACGTTAGGTGATTCTTCTACACTAAGACCCGGAGATACTGTATTGGCAATTGGGAATCCACTCGGTCTTGACTTATCACGTACCGTTACTCAAGGGATTGTTAGTGCAACGGATAGAACGATTAGTATTCCTACTTCAGCGGGGGAATGGGATCTACAGGTCATTCAAACAGATGCTGCCATTAATCCAGGAAACAGTGGGGGAGCGTTAATAAATACGAACGGAGAGTTAGTTGGAATCAATAGTTTAAAAATTTCCCAAAATGGTGTGGAGGGGCTAGGGTTTGCGATTCCAAGCAATGATGTATTACCAATAGTCAATGAAATTCTGGAGAATGGAAAAATTGAGCGACCATATATGGGAGTTGGATTAGCAAGCTTAGAGGAAATCCCGCCAATTTATTTACAGGGTTTGCCTGATCATATTACAAAAGGTGTTGTTGTAACAAGTGTTGATCCTAACTCTGCTGCTGGAAAAGCAGGAATACAGGTACAAGACATTATTACGGCTATTAATGATACAGACATTCACCATTCAAACGATTTGAGAAAACTATTGTACAAAGAGATGGAAATCGGACAAGAAATTGAGGTACACCTATATCGCCAAGGTGAACGTAATACGATTACATTAACTTTGACAAGTAATCAAACAAATTAATCACATTCACTGTAGACGTATCGGAGTGTGTCTTCCGATACGTCTACATTTATCCCGTTCCAACTGGCGCTAAGACCCCCACTTCAAAACTTTAGATGATTCGAGAAGTTTAAGTGGGGGATAGGCGCCAGTAAGAACCCTGTATAGGAACACAGGCTAAAGTCGCCACCTCCTGTGGCAACGCTGTATGACCCACATTGTGGGCCTCAATTAACAATCAGTGGGGATGAGGAAAACCCTCACTGATTGAAGTTTCACTTTATAAGGGGGAATCTAACAAATGAGTCTACTGAAAGAAAGAAGAAAGTATGTGGTGCTTTTTGGGATTATCATTATTGGAATCGTTATTGCTGGTTTTACTTTGTCAAAAAAGGATGTAGTTGCTAGTGTTGATGGGAATTCTATTACGAAAGAGGAATTATATAATAGAATGGCCCAGCAGTACGGAGCTCAAACGTTAGATGCAATCATAACAGATAAAGTGATTCAAATAGAGGCGGATAAAAATGATATCGAGATTTCTGTAGAAGAAATCGAGAATGAGATGCAAACCATTATTTCATCATATGGAGGAGAAGACTTATTTAACGAAGCACTCAAAACAAGTGGTGTCACCATTGATGATGTAAAAAATGATGTGGAAGTCTATTTAAAGACTGAAAAAATGCTCGCACCTAGAATCTCGATCACTGATGAAGATATTACGACATATTTTAATGAAAACAAGGATCTGTTCCGCGAAGAGGAGCAAGTAAAGGCAAGTCATATTTTAGTAGAGAATGAATCACTAGCCAATGAACTGAGGGAAAAAATAATGGCCGGAGAAGAGTTTGCTGAAATAGCAAGGGAGTATTCTACGGATTCATCAAATGCCGATCAAGGCGGAGATCTAGGGTATTTTGCAAAGGGTGTCATGGCTCCGGAATTTGAAGAAGTAGCCTTTTCCTTACATGTGGACGAGCTAAGTCAACCTGTGGAAACAGAATATGGTTTCCACCTTATTAAAGTGGACGATAAACTTGAAGCAAAAGAAGCTAGTTTAGAAGAGCATAAAGATGATATTAAAGAGACACTATATAATCAGAAGTTATCCAGTGAATATTCCATTTGGTTAGAAGAGATCATAGGAAAATATGAAATAAAGGATTACTTAAACTAACGAATTGCTAAGTATGTAACACACTTAAATAAATCGTTAAAGAATCATTCATTCAATAGAAATGGTTTGTTCAAAGTTTTGTCATAAGTGTAGGGCATGCTTATCATGTAACAACTAACACAGATCCAATAGGATGAATGAAGGAGGAAAATTGTAAGATGAAGAAGAAGGTACTTGGTCATGTATTGTCAGGAGTTCTAGCAGCAGGTGTTGTAGGAGTGATTCCCGCCTTTGCCGAGTCGGAGGATTCAACTACAACAAGTAGTCAAAACCTTGAATTAGTAGAGCGAACTATGAAAGGAAGAGGAATAGCTCATGGCCATAAGTTTAAGGGAAAACCATTCTTAAGTGAAGACATGATTTTGAACAAGGCAGAAGAGCTTGGGATTGAGACGGACGGAAAGGAAATTGAGGAGCTTGCAAAAGAAGTAAAAGAGGCTCTTGTCAAAAAACATGCAGAGGAATTAGGGATTGACACGGAAGGAAAAGAAACGAAGGAAATACTCAAGGAAATTCGCCAAGTAAAAATAACAAGCAAAGCAAAGGAACTAGGTATTAGTACCGAAGGAAAAGAGCTCCGCGAACTTGCGAAAGAAGTGAGAGAGACAGAACTAAAAAACAAGGCAAATGAATTGGGTATCGATACAGAAGGGAAAGATGTAAAAGAACTTGCTAAAGAAGTACACGAGGCCCAGCTTCTAAAAAAAGCGGAAGAGCTGAACATCGAAACTGAAGGAAAAGAGCTTCGTGAGCTTGCAAAGGAGGTACATGAAAAACAAATCCTAAATCTTGCAACAAAGCTAGGAATAAAGACAGAAAATAAGACTACTAGGCAGCTCATGGAAGAAATAATGAAAGATCACGCAGAAGAGCTAAAAAACTTAGACATTCACCCATTTGGGAAAAAGGGATATTTTTTCCGAGGGGGGCATGATCATAAAGGTGATCGAACAGGAAACAATGCAACTGAAAATGAAGCAGATGCTCTATAATACATGATAAAATAAGGAAAACAATGAATCCTCGAATCGTATTCGGGGGTTTGTTGTTTCAATAAATGTCTTGGAAGGGACGTTTGTAGAATGAGAATTCTAGTCATTGAAGATAATGAAAGTGTTTGCTCGATGCTTGAAATGTTTTTTATGAAAGAGGGGATTTCCGGTCAGTTTGTTCATGATGGAAAAGAGGGGCTTGCTCTTGTAAAAAACGAACATTGGGATTTATTAGTGATTGATTGGATGCTACCAGGCATGGATGGGGTTACCCTTTGTAGAAAAATTAGAGAAGAAAAAAATCTTGTACCTATTATTATGTTAACGGCAAAGGATAGTGAATCTGATCAGGTTCTTGGGCTTGAAATGGGAGCTGATGATTACGTCACGAAACCGTTTAGTCCACTTGCGTTAATGGCTCGAATCAAAGCAGTTTCTAGAAGATATAACCTAGAAGTTGAAAGTCAGCCTAAAGATCACGCATCTACAGCCATCGCAACAGATTTTTTCACTATTAGTAAAGAGACAAGGGAAGTATATTTAGAAGATGTTCTGCTTACAAACCTAACACCAAAAGAGTTTGACTTACTCTACTTTTTCCTTCAGCACCCAAAGCAGGTATTTACGAGAGAACAGCTACTAGAGCGTGTATGGGGCTATGAATATTACGGAGATGAGCGAACTGTTGATGTACATGTAAAGAGATTACGGAATAAGATTGCAACGAAACAACGTGCTTTCATTCAAACGATATGGGGAGTAGGGTACAAATATGACGAATCGGTGGTAGCAAATGAAGATTAAGTATTTGTATCAACTACTTGGTAGTCATATCAGTATCTTAATTATTGCATTATTAGTATTGAGTCTGTCATTTACACATTATGTTGAGAATTTAGTTTATGAAAATAAAGTCGATGAATTAACCTCTTTCGGTGAGAAAATTCTATCAGACTTTGAACGGGAACCCTTTCTACGAGGAAAACTACTATTAACCCAATATAGTAATTTATTACAAGCAAGAAATACCGAATTAATTGTATTTGATCATAATGCGATTGTTACTTATTCAAGAAAAGGAATCATACCTAGAATTACGTTAACTGAAAAAGAATGGAACATTCTTTTATCTGGAAACGTCGTACAGCTTAAATATGATCCTGGGAGATTTGATCAAGCTGTAACATTAGTTGCGCTTCCCTATTTAGTGAATGATCAGTTAATCGGAGGTATTTTACTTTTATCTCCCATTAGTGGAACGCGAGAAATGATTAGTCAAATTAATCAATACCTTCTTTATACAGTCCTCATATCATTGTCCATTGCATTTTTATTAAGTTTATTTTTATCTAAATTACATGTAAAACGAATCGAAAAAATGAGAGATGCAACCTCCGTTATATCAACAGGGAACTATGATGTGTTTATAAAAGGCTCATCGTTCGATGAAATTGGGGAATTAGCAAGTGATTTTAATCAAATGGTACGAAGATTAAAATCCTCACAAGAGGAAATTGAGCACTTAGAGAACAGGAGAAGACAGTTCATGGCTGATGTCTCTCATGAACTGAGAACTCCATTGACTACAATAAGTGGTGTTATCGAGGGAATCCGCAATGATATGATTCCAGATGACCAAAGGGATAAGGGGTTCCAGCTTATAGATAAAGAAGCAAAACGGCTGATTCGCCTTGTAAATGAAAATCTAGACTATGAAAAAATTCGCTCAAATCAAGTCATCCTTCATAAAGTAGAAAATAAGCTAATCGATATTTTTGAAATTATCAAAGAGCAGCTATCGATTTTAGCAGAGGAAAAGGGGAATAGCATCAGGATTGAAGTTGATTCTGCCACTGAAGTATTGGCCGATTATGACAGGCTCATTCAAATCCTCATGAATATCACAAAAAATAGCATCCAATTTACATCAAACGGGACGATTTGGTTAAGAGGGAAAATAGAGCAATCCTATACAGTTGTTGAGATAGAAGACACAGGTAGTGGCATTGATCCTAAAGAAATTGATAGTATTTGGCGCAGGTTCTATAAAGCAGATTTATCGAGAACCAGTAACCCTTATGGGGAATTTGGACTTGGCCTTTCTATCGTAAAGCAGTTAGTCCAGATGCATAAAGGTACCATCGAGGTAGTTAGTGAAAAAGGTAAAGGGACTAAGTTTATTATTAAGTTGCCAAGTAAGGAGACCTAATGTGTTTAGGTCTCTTTTTTTGCTAAAACGGTGTCACTAAAGAATAATAAACGAGCAAAAGCAGATAATGAAAAAAAAGAGGGGGATATCTGTATGAAAATGTTATTGAATGTAATGACTACAATCTTCTTACTATTGGGAGGCGGAGCTATAAATGGTGTTGCTGAAGCTCATCCACATGAACTCACTATGAATCATCACAAAAAGCTTACAGAAGAACAAAAGCAAGAGCTTGCAAGATTACATAAGGAAGCCATTGAAAAACAAAAGAAAATTATTATTAAATATGTGGAATATGGCGTGATTACGGAGGAAAAGGGAAAGCGAATGTTAGAAAAAACAGATAAGTATTATAAAGAATTAGAAGAGCATGATTATATTCCAAGATGGGAAATTAAGACACACTAATTTGCAGGGACATGGGTAATCACCATGTCCCTATTTATAAAATTATCAGAATATTGATTGGTAATGAATGATTTTGGGGTCAATAAAGATTGTTTTTGATCGGAAATGGTTGTTTTTGATTGAAAAATGTAATCGCTTACGATATGATAAGGACATAATCAATAAAAGAAAGTAATTTGGAGGTGACACGGTGCTGACACCGGAAAGACACCGCATTATTCTTGAACTTTTAGAGAAAAAGGAAGTTGTTAAATTACAGGAACTCGTTGAAGCAACCTTTTCATCAGAATCTACCATACGCCGTGACTTAAGTCAGCTAGAGGAAAATAAGCAGTTAAAGCGTGTACATGGAGGGGCCTCTCTACTAAAGCAAAAAAGTGAAGAATTAAGTATTACAGAAAAAGCCACAAAGAACTTGGCTGAAAAAGAAAGCATTGCTAAACATGCAGCTAGTCTTATCCGCGATGGAGATTGTATCTTTCTAGATGCAGGGACGACAACCTACCAGATGATTAGTCATATAAAGGCAAACGATATTAAAGTCGTTACAAATGGACTCACACATTTAGAAGCATTATTTGATAGAAATATAGAAACCTATTTAACAGGAGGCTATATTAAGCAAAAGACAAAAGCATTGATTGGCCGTGGTGCTCTAGAAGGTCTGCAATCGTATCAATTTGATAAAAGTTTTATTGGAGTAAATGGCATTCACCCAAACTACGGCTTTACAACTCCAGACCCTGAGGAAGCGGCCGTCAAGAATTTGGCGATTCATTTAGGGCAAAGAGTGTATGTCTTAGCTGACCACTCCAAATTTCACGATGTGACGTTTGCAAAAGTAGCAAATTTAGAAGATGCAATCGTTATAACAAATGAATCTGATCCCGAAATTCTTGAAGCATTTACAGATAAATTAACAATAGAGGTTGTGACAACATCATGATATACACATGTACATTAAATCCATCTATTGACTACGTTGTTGAACTAGATCAGCTACAGGTTGGTTCGCTTAATCGAACGAAGCAATCCTTTTACTACCCTGGTGGAAAAGGAATTAACGTTTCTAGAGTGCTTAGTAATATTGGAATAGAAAATACAGCTCTTGGATATGTAGGAGGATTTACAGGTCGTTTTATTAAAGACTTTTTATCGAATGAAGGTATTCCACATCAATTTATTGAGGTGGAAGAACCCACTAGAATTAATGTCAAATTAAAGACAAATCGTGAGACTGAAGTAAACGGGGCGGGTCCCTATATTTCTGTTGTAAAACAAAAATCCTTACTGAATTATTTACATTCCTTAACGAAAGAAGACTACCTTGTTTTAGCGGGTAGCTTACCATCATCTATTTCGGTTGATTTCTACACTTCAATTGCACAGCTTTGTTCAAAAAAAGATATTCCTTTTATCATTGATGTATCAGGTCCAGCATTACAAGAGGTGCTCTCCTTTAAGCCGCTTTTGGTAAAGCCAAACCAGCATGAGTTAGGTGATTTACTAGGGGTAACCATTGAAACCAAAGCGGAAGCAGCCTTGTATGGGAAGAGATTAGTCGAACAAGGAGCACAAAATGTCATCGTCTCTATGGGAGGAGCGGGGGCTGTTTTCATTAATCAAGACATAACAGCCTTTGCAAATGTCCCAATAGGAATCGTTCGGAATTCAGTAGGAGCTGGAGATTCCACTGTTGCTGGATTCTTAGCAGCCTATGTAAAAACAGCTGATGTATTACAAGCCTTTCAATTCGGTGTAGCTGCAGGAAGTGCCACTGCTTTTTCATCTGATTTATGTAAAAAGGAACAAGTTGAAAACATCCTTCCACAAGTCAAAGTGGAAAGGGTAGGATAAAGGGGGAATAACGATGAAGATTACAGAGCTATTAAAAGCGGACACAATTATTCTTGATCTGAAATCACAGTCAAAGTCCGACGTAATTAGAGAATTAGCTGATCAGCTTTTTGAAGCAGGAAGACTTGCTGATAAAGATCAATTTATTCAAGCGATTGAAGGAAGGGAAGCCCAAAGTACAACTGGAATTGGCGAGGGGATAGCCATTCCTCATGCGAAAACAAGTGCTGTAAAAATCCCAGCTATTGCCTTTGGGAGATCGAAGCAAGGTATTGATTATGAAGCACTTGATGGACAAATGAGCCATTTGTTCTTTATGATAGCCGCAAGCGAAGGCGCAAACAATGAGCATTTGGAAACCTTATCAAGGTTATCCTCCTTTTTAATGGATCCTCATTTCCGTGAAAAATTAGAAGCAGCTTCATCGGTTGATGAGGTGTTAGCTGCCATTGATGCGAAAGAGGGGGAAGAGGAGGTAGAAGAAGCTCATTCAGAACAGAATATAGGAAAAATACTTGCGATTACCGCTTGCCCAACGGGTATTGCTCATACGTATATGGCAGCAGATTCTCTAAAAGCGAAGGCTAAGGAATTAGGAGTCGACATTAAAGTTCAAACTTGTGGTTCAAGTGGTGTGAAAAACCAACTCACACCTGAAGAAATAGCGGAAGCAAAAGCAATAATTGTAGCAGCCGATACACAAGTAGATTTGTCTCCATTAAAAGGAAAGCATGTCATTCAAGTTCCAGTAGCACAGGCCATTCGTAATCCACAAGAGCTTATTGAGCAGGCGCTTAAACAGGATGCTCCATTGTATAAAGGTTCTGATTCTGATAAGCAAGAGTCGAAGGGGAATCAAGGCACTCAAAGAACAGGCTTTTATAAGCATCTGATGAGTGGTGTTTCTAATATGCTTCCTTTTGTTGTTGGTGGAGGTATTTTAATTGCCATCTCGTTTATTTTTGGAATTAAGGCGTTTGATCCCGAAGATCCTTCGTATCACCCGATTGCGGAAGCCCTTATGACGATTGGAGGTGGAAATGCCTTCGGATTAATGATTCCAGTTTTAGCTGCATTCATCGCAATGAGTATTGCAGACCGTCCTGGTTTCGCACCTGGTATGGTAGGTGGATTTATGGCAGCAAGTGGTGGAGCAGGTTTCTTAGGAGGACTAATTGCTGGTTTCTTAGCAGGATATCTTGTAGTCCTACTAAAGAAGGCTTTTGAAGGATTACCACAATCACTAGAAGGTATAAAACCTGTCTTACTTTATCCCTTATTTGGTATTTTAATTACTGGATTACTCATGATGTATGTCATTATTGAACCAGTCAAAGCCTTAAATGATGCATTAACAGTTTGGTTAGAGGGAATGGGAGCAGGTAACCTCATATTCTTAGGACTTCTGTTAGGTGGTATGATGGCAATTGATATGGGTGGACCGATTAATAAGGCTGCATTTACATTTGGTATTGCGATGATTGATGCAGGTAACTATGCACCACATGCGGCAATTATGGCAGGGGGAATGGTCCCGCCATTAGGTATTGCTCTAGCAACGACGTTATTTAAAAGAAAGTTCACTAGATCTGAACGTGAAGCAGGTAAAACAAACTATATTATGGGTGCTTCCTTTATTACAGAAGGTGCGATACCATTTGCTGCTGCAGACCCTGGTAGAGTTATTCCCTCAATCGTTGTGGGATCTGCAGTCGCAGGAGCCCTTTCGATGGTCTTTGGTATTGGCTTACCAGCACCACACGGTGGAGCGTTTGTGATCCCTATTGTGAATGGGAATCCACTATTATATATACTAGCAATTGTGATTGGAGCAATCATTACTGCCTTAATGCTAGGTTTTTGGAAGAAGGAAGTAAAAGAATAACAACTCCAAAGGCACAAATGCATAGCATTTGTGCCTTTGCGATAAACTTTTTAAAGAAGCAAATTCACATGCAAAAGGAGATAGTTAAAATGGCAGAAAGAACATTTACGATAACAAGCGAGTCTGGGCTTCATGCACGTCCAGCAACGGTTTTAGTCCAAACAGTAAGTGGTTTCGATAGCGATATCAATTTGGAGTACAATGGGCGAAGTGTAAATTTAAAATCAATTATGGGTGTTATGTCACTAGGTGTTCCAAAAGGATCAACAATAAAAGTAACAGCTGAAGGATCTGATGCAGATGTAGCATTGGATGCTGTCGAAGCAGCTTTAAAAAAGGAAGGTTTAGGGGAGTAACATGACAGAAAAGATCAAAGGGATTGCTGCCTCAAACGGAATTGCAATCGCAAAGGCCTATAAACTTGTTCAGCCTCAATTAGACATAGAAAAAATAGCGATTCAAAATAGTGAACAAGAGATAAACAGACTTAACACAGCAATACAAACATCTTCAGAAGAGCTTGAACATATTAAAGAACAGGCAAGAACAGAATTAGGTGAGGATAAAGCAGCGATATTTGCAGCACACCTTCTTGTTTTACGGGATCCGGAGCTTATTCAGCCTGTTCAAGACAAAATAAAGCAAGAACAAGTAAATGCAGAATACGCATTACATGAAACCGCAAGCCAATTTATTCAAATGTTTGAGCAAATGGATAATGAATATATGAAAGAACGTGCTGCTGATATACGAGATGTTACAAAAAGGGTTGTAGGTCATTTACTTGGAGTTGAAATTCCAAATCCGAGCTTACTTACTGAAGAGGTTATTATCGTAACTGATGATTTAACACCTTCAGATACAGCACAGTTAAATCGAAAGTATGTAAAAGGCTTTACAACTGATATTGGCGGAAGAACCTCTCATTCAGCTATTATGGCTCGTTCTATGGAGATTCCGGCAGTTGTTGGAACCAAGACGGTAACAGCTGATATCCAAACAGGAGACCTATTAATAGTGGATGGTTTAGATGGTTTCGTATTTATTAATCCAAGTGATGAGATTATTCATACTTATCATCAAAAGCTGAGTGACTATAATGAAAAAAAGGCAATATGGGCAGCCTTAAAGGATCAAAAGACGGTCTCAGGTGATGGACATGTTGTTGAATTAGCTGCAAATATTGGAACTCCTGAAGATGTTAGAGGAGTTTTAGATAACGGAGGAGAAGGGGTTGGACTGTACCGAACCGAATTTCTTTATATGGGCCGAGATCAGCTTCCAACTGAAGAAGAACAGTATACAGCTTACAAAAAAGTGTTAGAGAGTATGGGAGGTAAACCTGTCGTCGTAAGAACATTAGACATCGGTGGAGATAAAGAGCTTCCTTATCTACACTTACCAAAGGAAATGAATCCGTTCCTTGGCTATCGAGCTATTCGTCTTTGTCTAGAAGAACAGGATATTTTCCGTACTCAGCTTCGTGCTTTGCTTAGAGCAAGCACACAAGGTAACCTCAAAATCATGTTTCCCATGATTGCAACAATAGAAGAGTTTATACAAGCAAAAAGTATACTTTTAGAAGAAAAATCTATACTACAATCGAGCGGGATCGAAGTTTCTGATCAAATTGAAATTGGGATGATGGTTGAAATTCCTTCGTCAGCTATACTAGCGGATCAGTTTGCAAAAGAGGTTGATTTTTTTAGCATAGGTACAAACGATTTAATTCAATATACATTGGCAGCTGATCGCATGAATGAAAGGGTATCCTACTTATATCAGCCGTATCATCCAGCGATATTAAGGCTTATCAATATGGTAATTGAAGCAGCTCATAGAGAAGGGAAATGGGTTGGAATGTGCGGGGAAATGGCAGGAGATCAAATGGCCATACCAATCTTACTAGGTTTGGGATTAGATGAATTTTCTATGAGTGCATCATCAATATTACCAGCTCGCTCACTTATAAAGAACCTTTCAAAGGCAAAGCTTGAATCCCTTAAAGGAGAAATCCTTTCAAAAAGCACTGCTGAAGAAGTGCTGGAAGTTGTAAAAAAGTTAATTAATCCATAACCATTAGTTAGAGTAGATTTGGAGTTGCAAAAAGAGTTGTTGCCCGAAAAGTTGGAGTTGCTGAAAAAGTTGTCAGAGTTGCCGATAAAATTTTCAGAGTTGCTGATAAACGCACCAAAGTTGACGGTAAAATCGAAAGTTGATGATAAATTCAAAAACTTGCTGATAAAATCATATAGTTGCTGAAAAAATTCAAATAGTTGCCGATAATATCGAACAAGTTGATAATAAAATTCCAGAGTCTATAAAAAAGACGAGATAACAGCCAAATGGATCTTGCAAAACTAGTAGGGAAGCTTATATGGCAAAATTTTACGAAAAAAATGCCCAAAATGAATAAAAAATTGCACAATTCTATAGAAAATGCCGTATTTTTAAGGGTGAGTGTAAGAGGCGAGATTCCTTCAAAGAACGGCTGGCTGGAGAACATGCAGGGAATTACGCTGAGGGAAGAGGGGTACTTATGGTGAATCTTTGCCAAAGTTGCTACCTCCTGTCGCAAATCAAAGAAATGCCAGTACATCCAGTACAAGCTCGGAATGGGAGTCCCTTCATGGGAACCTAGCAAAAAGAAAAGAATAGCAGACAGCAGAGTTCTGCTCTTTTTTTTTGCTAAAAGCAGGAAGAGTATAAACGATTACTGTAGGAGGAACCCGCTCTATATGATTCGAAGAAGTGTAAGTGGAGGATAAGGAAAACCTCCACTGATTGAAGTTGAAGTTTCCCCTTATCGAAAAATTACCTATTAAAGATACAAAGTAGTAAGTGAGTAGTAAGTAAAGCATCTTCATGCAACGGATGAAGGCCCTAGGCAAAAGTTGAAGGGGGTATATCGTTGTCTGAGGATGCTTTTTCATTTACACGTTCATAAGAAATAAAAGGTTACCTACATTATTTTTTACCTGAAACAAATAATAGGGGTATATAGGAAGAAAGTAGAGGTGTGAATCACATGATAAAAATAAAAGAATATAGAATACTTAAAGTAATGAATGAAGAAGTATTAATGATTTACTTAGATGAAAATCTAACTGAGTTTTCTACTGAGTTTAGTGAGGAACTAGGTGAAAAACAATCATTACATTCAACTATTCAATCATATGTAAAAAATAATATTAAACATTTTTCCGGTAACGTAGTGAAGGTTGTTGTGGGGTCTGTTATAGTGACGACCTTAATGATGAATGACCCGAATAATAAGGCAGAAGCTCAAACTACTCAGCATACTGTGGGGCTAGGAGATTCTTTATGGAAAATTGCTCAAACCTATAATGTTACAGTTGATCAACTCAAATCAACAAATCAATTAACAACAGATGTCCTAAAAGTTGGACAGGTGTTATATATACCCCCTAGTGGTCAATTAACTAGTACCGCAACGTACACAGTTCGCACAGGTGATAGCTTGTCAGTGATTGCAAAAAATTATCAAACGACGGTGGATCAAATCAAGCAACTGAACGGTTTGACAGGAGATACCATCAAAGTAGGCCAAACGCTAATAGTCCCTATATCTCAATCTTCAGCTAATCAAGGAATAACCACAAGTGAACGTACATTAGGGACGTATACTGTAATTTCTGGTGATAGCCTATCGGTTATAGCCAAAAAGCTTGGAACGACGGTGGATCAAATCAAGCAACTGAACGGTTTGACAGGAGATACGATCAAAGTAGGCCAAACGCTAATAGTCCCTATATCTCTAACTTCAGCTAATCAAGGAATAACCACAAGTGAACGTACACCAGGGACGTATACTGTAATTTCTGGTGATAGCCTATCGGTTATAGCCAAAAAGCTTGGAACGACGGTGGATCAAATCAAGCAACTGAACGGTTTGACAGGAGATACGATCAAGGTTGGTCAAACACTTAAAGTTCCAACATCTGAAGTATCAACTAATCAAGTTGTTAATACGAATTTAAGTACTCAAAAGACGTATACCGTAGTATCTGGTGATAGTTTATCAGCAATTGCTAAGCAGTTTAATAAAAGTGTGGATGAGCTTAAGAGGATCAACAATTTGACAACGGATCACTTGTTTATCGGGCAAGTTCTAAAACTAACAGATACAACAAGCGTGATTAACGCGGGAACTACGTATACGGTTGTGCCAGGTGATTCCCTTTCGGTTATTGCGATGAGAACAGGAACAACGGTTGAAAGTCTTAAAGCAGCTAACGATTTAACAAGTGATGTTATCAGGGCTGGTCAAACGCTTAAAATTCCAGCGAATTCAGAGGGCTCTACAACCAATACAGTAAATGCAAATGAGTATACCGTTGTGTCTGGTGACTCTTTATCTGTGATTGCGAAGAAGACAGGAACAACGGTTGATCAATTGAAATCACTGAACAATTTAACAAGCGATACGATTGTTGTAGGTCAAACGCTTAAAGTTTCAAGTAATAATAATGAAGCTACAAGTTCACCTGTTAATGAAGCGGCAGTAAAAGAAAATACTCTTACCTATACGACCCATATTGTACAATCAGGTGATAATATATGGGATTTAAGTGTAAAGTATGGGATTCCTCAGGCAGAGCTTTTGAGAGCAAATAATTTAACAATGAGCAGCACACTCAAAATTGGACAAGCATTAAAGGTTCCTGTTCATCAAATCGCAATCAAAGAGACAGTTAGTGCGAAACATGGGGAGCTTCTAAACTGGTGGAGTGAGGCACAATATGTTTATAGCATCGGAAAAGTAGCAAAAGTGACAGATTTTGCTACTGGAAAGAGCTTTAACGTTAAGAGAACAGTAGGAGCTAATCATGCAGATGCTGAAACAGTGACAATAGCAGATAGTGATATTGCTAAAAGTATTTGGGGGGGCTATAGTTGGACTCCGAGAGCAGTTATTGTTGAAGTGGATGGGAGAAAAATTGCAGCAAGTATGAGTTTTTATCCTCACGGTGTCGACTATATAGCTGGAAATGGAATAAATGGCCATTTTGATATTCATTTTAAAGACAGTACAAGACATAAGGATGGAGCTGTTGATCCATATCATCAAACTCAAGTTCATAAGGCCGCAGGAGTCACTGCACAATAACAGCGTTCGAACGATAGAAAGGAGGGTGTCACCTGTTTAATTGGAATTTTAGAGAACTAACACTTTCCTTAAAAATATTATTGATGGGGGTTTTAATAGCCCACTTGGCTTATTACTTGGTCCTTCCTGTGTTACCAATTATTTTAAAGGTGTTGAAGGGACTGTCCATTATACAAATTGGAACTGTTCTGGCAGTCAGCTCTTTTTCCTATCAAGGTGGAAGTGTATTAGGAGGTGTTTTAGCAGATAAAATCGGTAGACGATCTATCATTGTCATTGGTGCTTTCTTAAAAGGAATTGCTTTAGTAGGATTTGGATTAGTAGAAACCTTTCCTTTGCTTATCGCAGTTGCTTTTATGAATGGAATAGGTGGTGGTTTAAATGCTCCATCTACAAAAGCTGCTATAGCTGCTTTAGCCTCTGAAGGAGACCAAAAAACGACTGTCTTTTCACTAAGAGGAATTGCAGCCAATATTGGGATTGGAAGCGCCGGATTACTCACGTATTTTCTCATCGGAGAAACCTCGGTTGTTGTGTTCTACATTGCAGCCGCATTATTTGCTGTATTAGGAATTATTAGTTGGATCTTTATTCCTGCCAATTGTAAGGAAGGAGAATGTGAGAAGATTACATTCCAATCCTATTTAGCAATTATGAAAAATAAATCATTTGTTACATTTGCGATATTGAATATTTTCGTGTGGGGACTTTTAAGCCCCCTTATTCATTTGGACACGAACTAGGTTATAAAAGTACACTAAAAGTGTCGATTCTGATGAATAGGAGGTGGTTAGAGTGAAGAAGAAGATCGATGTTATTGAAGATGTGAAAAAGAAATATGTAAGAATGGCATTGGAAACTGGAAACCATTCATCTACTGCTAGAAAAGCTGGTATTTCAAAAGATACATTTAGAAAATGGATGACAGAATATCAAGATGAAATTTTAGAGATGATGGAGCAAGAAGGCACTACCACCCTATCAGAAAATCCGACTAAAAATGAACTTTTAGATAAATATGAACAAGCAATGAGATTGTTGGGTGAAAAAGAGCTTGAAGTTGC
>NZ_JBHUEM010000034.1:0-566 GCF_042680805.1 Bacillus salitolerans
GTGCCAAGGCATCCACCGTGCGCCCTTACTAACTTAACCATCGGCAAATGATAAGCTTCGAATCTCTTCGTCAGCTTCGTTCTTTCGGTACTCATGTATGTTTATATACACTCCGTGCCTTCACAACTTCGCTTCCTCGATCTTCTCGCTTCTAATTTGCCTTTCTGTATACTTACAGAAAGTTAGATAATAAAGATCTTACGATAAATCTTTGACTTTCAATGAATACAAATGTGTTGTTATCTAGTTTTCAAAGAACATAGTTTCTCATTTTTTACATAAGTAAAAAATGCAAGTGGAGCCTAGCGGGATCGAACCGCTGACCTCCTGCGTGCAAGGCAGGCGCTCTCCCAGCTGAGCTAAGGCCCCATTTTTAGAGTTAATAATAAGCTCACATTGAAGTCAGCTTCATGTAAAGCTATATGGTGGGCCTAAATGGACTCGAACCATCGACCTCACGCTTATCAGGCGTGCGCTCTAACCAGCTGAGCTATAGGCCCATACAATAAATAATAAGCTTCGAATTTCTTCATCAGCTTCTAATTTATCTTTTTTTGAGAGACATC
>NZ_JBHUEM010000035.1:0-549 GCF_042680805.1 Bacillus salitolerans
GGCTAAGCTGACAAACTTCCGAATGTACGGGTCTAAACCGACAATACATAGAAATGTGTATATCACCAAATTGTGAGGTTAGATGTGGGTGAGTAAAACTAACTAATATGAAAATCCATGATACGTTACAGGCGTATGAATGCTAACAGGCTTACAGGAAGCACCTAAGTTCTTTCTATAATAGATATAATTCAACGTTGTAAGCTGGTAACGTGGAGGGCTTACCCTCTTTGAAGCGTTGGTAAGGAAAACGAGAATGAGAATAATTTTTGTATAACTTACCTTTGTATCAGTGAAAGTGGTGGCACAGTACCGATGAAAGGTCTAATTAACCCGAAGGGATAGCCACTAGACTAATTAAGAATCATTCAACCATGTAAGACAGTTCTTTATCGATTAATAAGGTTCTTGTGAGACTAAAAGAGGTTTAACTCCTAAGGGAGTCACCGACTTGTTGAAACGGAAGAAACTGAGACACAGTGAGTATTATGATATGCAACATTGCTTTGATAATCTATACGGACAAAGTGTTGATGGTCAAAATTTCTA
>NZ_JBHUEM010000036.1:0-6791 GCF_042680805.1 Bacillus salitolerans
CATTATCAAGAAGTTACCTATCCTAGAATCTGTATTCTACAATAAAGGTGATGAAGGTTTAAAGGCTGTATACAATCTCGGGAATGCTCAAGTAGTAGATGAAGAAGTTCATGATAATGGTATAACCATACGTTTTACAGAGGTATATTATGATGACCTACGTTTCTCGGTAGCATATGAAATTAAATTACCTGAAAAACAGGAAGTTACTATGGATACACTATCTTTCTTTATGGACGCAAACACATATATTAATGGAGAGAAAGTCCAATTAAGTGGAGGTACTGGTATGTCCAATGAAGATCTTCCATATATTAGAGGTGTTATGGACTTGGATGTATTAGCCGATAAAATGGGTGAAGAGTTTGATTTTACAATAGAGATTTTTGAAGTCAATAATATAAAAGGAAAGTGGAAGTTTAATTTTCCTGTTAGCAAGGTCAATGGGTTGAGTTCTCCAACAAAGTTTATATCATCAGATAATTTAGGAAATGGGATGGAAGTAAAGAATCTAGTTGTCACTCCGTCTGGGGTTCAAACTAGTGTTAAATTTAAGGAAAGTATTAAAGAAAATAAAAGTTCAGAGGAGTTAAAGTATTTTATTACAGAAGGAAATGGGATATGGAGAGAAGCGAGCAATCAAACAACAATACACGAAGCAAGGGAGTCCTATATTGAGAAATTTGAAGAGTATTATATAAAGGAAGATGTATTATTTCCACCTATTTCAGATAAGAATGGGCATTTCTCTATCTTACCTGCAAAACAAGTAGAAAGTAAAATTCAACAATACCCATTACGACATGGAGAGGTAATTAAATATAACGAATATGGTTCATTTGAAATAACAAAAATCCAACAAAGTGAGGGAAATCTCGAGGTAATAATAGATATTCATCAAAATAGTAAGTTCATACCAGTCAATTATATCTACATAACATCAAAAGATTATTCATTCATCTATAGTATGAATGATATGCAGAAAATAGGTAATCATCAATATCAATTGATGATTCCAACTAACATAGAATCCAGTGACTTATTGGTTGAGTTTACTATGCTAGAACCATTTCTAGATTTAGCAGTTAATGGTCTTGTCGATAATTAATACTCTCTGTTAAGTGATTTTAGGCTGTTTATTCCTTTACAGGTTATATAGACGGAAAATAAAGTTACTTATAGGCGCTATCGGGTCTTACTGCTACACAAACAAAGTCATTTCTTCGTAGTAAAACGATACTATTCAGTAGGAAATACCAAATAGACGATAACTATAAATTAGTTATCGTCTTGTTCAACTAAAGGGTGCTTTACCTACACAAAGAAATAGTTTATAGAGCCTAAATTATGCAAGTTTTTATACATTACTTGTTAGATAGGCTCTTTTTGTGTTTTTAGAAAATAACGTCGTGGGATCACATTTTGTATTAAAAAAATTTCCAATTAAGTGTGTCATTTATTTGAGCACAAGCTGTGTCATTTTACTTGGCGGTCACAACATCCTTAATATCTATAATTTCTATTGAAGAATTCTCAAATAAATCTAACGATTGGATTGTTTTGATTATCGATTCCTCGTCGTTTCCATTTCTGTAAAATGAACTATTCAGGTAATTAAATATGAAGACTCCGAAAATAACGATTACTAAAACTAAATATTTCATTTTGACCCCCGGAAAGTTATTTCATAAAAGCTGTAAATTCTGATAACTTAAGTCTATCACAGAGCCAAACAATAGGGGATCATAGTTAAAAGTAGTATATATAAGTCATTGTCAAATTGGTTGTTCCTAGTTACTCACTTAAGACATAAAGTTGATAAATGCGAGGTTATTCCTAAAATCTCCTTGTTCACCTGAACTCCCCTTTACTTTCAACATAAATAAAAGCCAATCTCCTTCTTGAAGATTAGCCCCCTTTAGACAAAAGTGAATTACATTATATATTTTTTCAAATTGGCTACTGTTGTAATCCCTTCTGTTATCATCCTAGAGAAATATTAATAAATTCTCTAAAGGAAACTTCATTTGCTAGGGTACTTTTCATCTTTGTACCTCATTTCTCACTGCATAGAGCAAAATACCATCGGACCTTGTATTTTAGCTTCTGAATCTAGAACAAAATAAATCCAAATCCAACAATAACAAATAATATTTCTTTCATCATTTCTTTTCCTCATGGTAATGAGTAATGTGGTTTGAATCATCGTTCTTTCCACTTACAAAATCATCATATGGAGTATAGTTATTTGAAGGAAACTTCTTGTTCTTCATTGTTCTGATTGTTACAAACGTAATTATTGCAATTATGAAAATTAGAAATATGTATGTCAATCGTTTCTCCTTTCTCATAGCAGAAGAATAACTAACTTATATTAACTGTATTCTATTTTTCATGTCCCCGATTAAATAGGTTAAACTATAGTTTTTTATGCTCCTACATTTACCTAATTAACTATTTTTAATAACAGCAATTGCAACAACAATAATAATTATTACAATTGGAATCATTGCCTTTAATAATCCGTTCTTTGCTATATATTCATGATCTCCCATTGAACGTCCTACACGGAAGTTTAACTTTACCTTATCTTCTTCCTTTTGGTTTCCTTCATTTGTCATTATTAGTCCTCCTTGTAATAGGATAATACATATTACATACATATTCTGTAAAATACATCCAATACCTTTTCCTTCAATTAAAAAAGCGTCTCTGCTATTTACAGAAACGCACCCTATACTTTGTCACAAACTAATATCAAGGAAAACTAATCAAATAACTCTAAAACAGTTGGGTAATCATACTGACCTTTTGAAATCTCAAAGAATCTTCCCTAAAACTCCTAATGTTACAGTTCCGTGATGTTGGTCAAGAACTAATGGTGTAAAAGTTGAAAAGATATAGAAATCAATTACTTCAATCTTTAGATATTCATTTTCAACAAAAGGTTCACCAAATGTTTCTCTTTGATATTCTATGTATTGTTCTTTTGTTGGATTTGTAAAGATACATATGAGAAGTATGAATAATATAGTTGCTACACCCCCAATTTTTTTATCAAACACCGACATCTCATTTCTCCTTTTATTTGAGAGTTTAAATGAAGATTTTTAAGTGTAACTCATTACCTCACTATTTTTATAAATAAAAAAAATCCATTTTCCTTTTTGAGGAAATGCCCATATACTTTAATAAGCTACTCACCTGGAATAATACCAATTACTCCTTCAATATCTTGGTCAACAAGAAACGTTGGAGATGCAAGTACATCTTTATCATCTAACGAAACCGAAAAATTGCATTCTCGCACCCGTTAGTATCTTCTTCAAAATAGTTCTATTTCATTGGAAGCCTTCCTTGTTTCTTTACCCATGCATCTATAAGCTGTATGAAGGATTTTTTTATCATCACCAAATCTTTCAAGAATAGTGACACTTAACAGTTCCTTATCGTAGTCATCGCCTTTAGTTGCCATTTTTTCAAAGAAATCAAATAACTTTTCAAGTTTTTCTGTTTCTTCTTTTTCAAGGAATTTAATAAAGTAGTCGTTACATTAACCAAAGAAAACATGTGGTAATAATTTTTCATTATCTTCAATGTGCTGTTCTAATAAAAGTTTAAACTCAGGAAATTCCTTTACAAATTGTTCAGCTAAATTGTCTTTATCCACTTTCTCACCGCCAATTACTTACTCAACTCTAGCACCCTTTAGTTTATTCCATTATATAACATATCGGTTTTCATTGTTTCGTTTGAAGTAAGGTTACTCTTAAGCTAACCTGTTCAATAGTTCAAAAGCGATCACTATGTAGTTATCGCCACCTTTAGTTTAACAATCACTCTTCGTTAATTGGAATTGTTGTTGCTACACCACTTTGAGTAATGATCACACTATTTATTTGATTTGATATACCCTTTTCCACTTTAATAACAAATGTCCTTGGTGTAGCATCTGAAGTTGTGACCGCCAAGTAAAATGACACAGCTTTTGCTCAAATAAATGACACACTTAATTGGAAATTTTTTTAATACAAAATGTGATCCCACGACGTTATTTTCTAAAAACACAAAAAGAGCCTATCTAACAAGTAATGTATAAAAACTTGCATAATTTAGGCTCTATAAACTATTTCTTTGTGTAGGTAAAGCACCCGTTACTTTAAGTGTAATACTTCACATACTTTAACATTTTAAATGATATTCCATTCTACCTTAATAAGTAACAAAGATAATATCCCAATTTCTTAAATCGAACTAAGAATTTGGGATATTGTTCTACTACTCAGTTATTACCTATATGAATTATGTGTTGGATAAAATAACTCTTCTTCTGTATTTCTTACAATGGAAAAGTTTTCAACATTGTAATGTCCATGAAGAGTTTCGTTATGATGATTTATAATTTGTTCGGCACTTAAAACATCGCCGTCTGTTGTTGAATGTCCATCTCCAACTAAGGTGACATCCATTCCATTAATAGTTGCAGTTCGGACTGCACTATCTATGCAATGTTGGGTTGCACATCCCATTACAACAACATGTCCAATCTCTTGAGATTTTAAGTGATTTAGAAGTCCTGTACCATGGAACGAATTCGTTGCAGTTTTTTCAAAGAAATTTGCATTTATAGGTACATTAATTTTTTCATGAACTTGAAAACCTTTACCTATTCCTTCTGCAACCTCAAAGTCCCTTACAAAGACAATAGGAACATTAGAATTATTTGCTTTTTCAATTACTGCATTGATATTTGTGATAAGTTGTTCCTTTTTGTAAACAGCACTTTCTTCTTGATTCCCTTCAATTAACTCCTGCTGAGCATCAATGATTAACAATAATTGCTTCAAATAATTTTCCCCTCTCAAATTTAGGGAAACGTTTTATTTAATTTGACGTTTTCCCCTTAATGTTTTTAACGTCGAAATATTTTTTCATTTTCATAATATCTACCTCCTACACTGAGATTGTCCTCTAATTGAGTGTTGGAATTTTCAGACAGTTAAATATTAACATATTATAGTTGAAATAACACCTCATATCGTCAATTAGTTATTTTACTATCCTGCTTCTTTACTTCAACAAGAAAAAGCCAATCTCCTTCTTGAAGATTAGCACCCTTTACTTTAAGTAGGTTCTTTCACAATCTCCATTAATTTTAACATAATTACCCATTTTCAAATTGTCTTGTGTAAAGGTATTGGATAACGTTTTAGCTGTTTGAGACGGGGACATTTTACTTATTATTGTCCCTGTTTCAAATAGTCTGTTAGGTGCTGCTAGTGGCGAAAACATACGAAAATCTTCAATTTAGCCAATTCATCATAGAAATTTAAATTCATGTCGTCAATTCGCTGTTAGGAGAAGGAAGTTCTGGAAGCAGCCAATGCAGTTAAAGCCTTCTCAATATAACTATATACTTCTTCTGTAATCCCCAGAAATTCTTCAACATCTACATTACTATCTAAGTAACACGCATACAGATAGTCAACTAAAGCTGAATCAATATTGCAATAATCTGATATGGCACTCTTCATCTTAGTAATGTCATCTTGCCAAACCCCTGTATCTTCTAAAACCAAAGAGTATAATGCACGAATTAATCTCTTTGAGTAACCTTTGGTATATTTAGATTTCAGTGTGTCATCATTGGCATTAGATAGAAAACCGCGAACGCGATCCACTGCCTCTTGAGTGTCTGAATTTAAGTCTAATATGAACTCAGGTGAAATAAGAATAGGCGGTACTTCTTCGCCAATATCAGTACCATGTATACAAACACAGATTATCTTGATCCAAAATCCCCATTCATTGGGCTTACTTCTTACATCATCCAGTGAACAAATAACCGTATCAACCTTAGTTACTAATCGATATTTTTGTAAAATCTGGTCCTTCAGACATGATACTCTATCATAATCTATATCTTCTGGTCTTTCGCATACTATTGTAAAATCTGCATCAGACTTAAATGGCTTAGCAGTACCTTTAGGAATTGAGCCACACATATAAATACTGTGAATCTTCCCACTGAACTCTGTAAGCAAGCTAGCTGTATACTCCTCTACAAAAGTCTTGTACTCACTCTGAATATTGATCTTCTTAATAACCTTCTCCAAAACCATATCTGGTCTCCTTTTATCTTCTAAAATCATTTTATATCCCCCTGTTTAAAAGTATATCATTTTATAAATTTTTCTTTTTTTTGCTTTTTTCACTATCCTGCTCGTTAGTGCAACAAGCACAACTTCGTTAATGTGCATAATTATTAGTAAATATACATCCCTCGTAACTGTAAGGATAAACAGTAGTTGCATGATTGTAAGACCATCATACACACTCTTCCATAAAAAAGGGAAGTCCTTAACTGGAAAAAAGTGTTGCATTTTATCAAGCAAAAACTGTGTCAACTCTTTCAAGCGGTCACAACCCACCAGTTAAGAGTAATTTTCTATGCCTACGGAAGCTAACCTGCTTTTTACTTCAACAAAAAGTGGTACTTATCCTTCATGGATAGTACCACGTCTATTGCATTCTCGCTCCCTTTACTTTTAGTGTAATTGTTCACAATGTTTGGAGCTCTTATTGGAAATAATTTTCGACCTACTTAAAGAAAGATTTTAACTTAAACAAGATATTTCGGGCATTCACTTTTATTTCTGTAAGATCAGTAACATAAATGTTACCAGGATGATGCTAGTATAGTTTCATGGACACAACCTAGTTAAGTTCTTTAAAATTTGACTAGAATGATAACGAAAGGTTGTGTCCATAAATGGGGAACAAAAATACAG
>NZ_JBHUEM010000037.1:0-1278 GCF_042680805.1 Bacillus salitolerans
TTGTTCATACAGATAGGTAAAGGTTTGACATTATCTCCCCCTTTTCCCCCTGTTCACACCGTACATGCGACTTTCACCGCATACGGCGTTCCAACTAATCTAATTCATTCGATTCTATGTATTTAATGAATAGAAGTTATTTCTTTTTCCTAGTCAAATTGCTTCATTTTTACAGCCTTTACGTAGTTCATTGATTTTATCTTTTTGTTTTTTAGATAATTTTAAATCACATAGTAGTGATTTTATCTTTTCTTTATTCTTCATATGGACTATACGATGAACAGTTTCATGTAACACTATCAAATTTGAATACCTATCATCTCTTGAGAGATGATAAGGTATCTTATGATGGCAGTGCCAGTCGTTAAATCCTAGTTCAACTCCCGAGATTGCACATCTTCCATATTGGGCAATGAATTTGCTTATACGATTGTCATTATATTCAATCGTTCGACTAGGAATAAAGTTTTTCATAACATAGCTTAATACTCTTTTGTTAATCGCCTTTAGGTTTTGATGAATTTTGTTTCTGCCGACGGCAGTATAGTTACATATGTCTTGAGAGTGTTCTGTATCTTATACAGCCTTGTCTTATACCCTTTGTAGCGTTTTTGCAGAGTGTTCGTCATGTCTGAAAATGTTGCTTCTTTTCTATGGTCCTTTAATCGGTTATAAAGACTCTTGCTAAGATGGAGATTTAACCCATTTAAATTATCAACAATTTGAGTTGCCGCTGAGTAATAGTTTTGAATACCCATTACGACAGTATTGTAGTTCCAAACCGTTGCTGCACATGGCTTCTTTTGGATTACTTTTATTGAATCTTTAATTTTTATGAGTGCATTAGACTTCGCTTTCTTCGTCATACTTGATTGGGCTACATATCCCATCCTCGTTTTACCTTTCTTTGTTGCTCGAAAAGAGAAACCAAGGAATTCTGACGAATTCTTCTTTAAGTTAACGACTTTGGATTTTTCATCACTTGTCTCAAGATGGAGACGGTGTTTTAGAAAGTCTTTAATGGCATGATTCATTCTAATTGCTTGCGACCTAGTTCGGCATAACACTTTAAAATCATCCGCAAACCTAACAATGTAACACTCTTTCAACTTTGTTTTCTTAAGTTCTTTTACCTTACTTCCATTGTGTTTATATACATGGTTACTTTGAAAGGTCTCCCATTGATTACTTATCCACCAATCGAGTTCATTTAGGACTATGTTCGACAAAAGTGGTGAGAGGATCCCACCTTGTGGTGTCCCTTTCGTTGGTACACCT
>NZ_JBHUEM010000038.1:0-519 GCF_042680805.1 Bacillus salitolerans
ACCGACTTGTTGAAACGGAAGAAACTGAGACACAGTGAGTATTATGATATGCAACATTGCTTTGATAATCTATACGGACAAAGTGTTGATGGTCAAAATTTCTATGATTTAATGGAACTAATTAGTTCGAATGAAAATATACGTCTTGCCTATCGGAATATAAAGAGAAATACAGGTAGTAAAACGGCAGGGACGGATAAGTTAACGATTAATGACATCAAAGATTTGACGGTTGAAGAAGTTATCACTAAAGTTCAGAACAAGTTCGAATCTTTCGAACCTGGAACTGTTCGTCGTGTTTTCATTCCTAAAGCAAATGGAAAAGTAAGACCTCTAGGAATTCCTACAATATGGGACAGAATCTTTCAACAATGTATTGTTCAAGTATTAGAACCAATTTGTGAAGCTAAATTCTATAAGCACAGCTATGGATTTAGACCGAATAGAAGCACTCATCATGCAAAAGCACGATTTGAGTCACTTATTAATATGGCTGGACTCTATCATTGTGTAGATATA
>NZ_JBHUEM010000039.1:0-13100 GCF_042680805.1 Bacillus salitolerans
GTAAAATAGTGGGGGCAATTTCCTCTTTATAAGAAAAAATGAAAAACTAAGATAAAAAGAGATATTTAAAGTAAGTGTCCTAAATAAGGGGGCCAACCCGCTTTGCTAATTTTATCAGCAACTTCAAAGCATGTATCAGCCATAATCATAATTTTATCAGCAACTTTTTGGGGTTCCATACCACTAAGATTCTGATTACCGATCAATAGTAGAATGACTTGACTAGTCTGATTGCAAGGGAGTTATACGCTCTGATAGTTGATTTAAAAAAAACGCAGAGGGCTATCCCCCTACGTTTATCTTTACTCGAGAATAAACTGATCGATGGTTTGTTTATCATCCCCGATAGAGTAAGTTGTAAATGTAACCGCATCCCCACTATCCACTTCACCATCTTGAATTTGTTTTTTAGAATCTTCAGATAGACGGAATGTCACCTCTTGACCATCTACCGTTATAACAACTTCTTCTGACTCGATACTCTCTATCGTTCCTGTTATTTCAGGGGCTTCTTGTCCAGCCAGCACTGTACCACTTGCACCACTAGTTGTTTCTTCTCCCATGTCTTCATGCTGTTCAACAGTAAACCCACAAGCACCAACGATTGTTAGTAAAAAAAATCCAACCAACGCGAACGTCATTTTTCTGATCTTCAACATACGATCTACCTCCTATTTTTTCGTTCTATTTGATTAGTCGGTAGTTATCTCAAAATGTTTCAACTAAATAATCCCAATTCCAATTTATCTCTACACCCTTGTTATTTAAGTACAGATAAACTCTTGTAACTAATCAACTTAAGCTGATTGGTAATAATTAGTAAATTCAATAATCTTTGTAATGACAAGAAATGTAGTAAGGTTCCTAAGACGATGCTTACATTCAGGGCAAGACATCCCCCATAAATCCCCATAGCTAATGCAACGATTAGCATGATTATAGCCATTGAAGCGACTACATCGTTCATTAATACAGCATTTGCTTTCCCTAAATTAGTACAGATTGCAAAGGGAATCGGAAATATTCCCTGCTAATCGGACTTCCCTCCTCAATGATAATGTATATATTTGCAGACCAACTAACCTCTGTCATTTACAGTTCGCCTGAAGCGGGCAATTACCTAAAAATAACAGCCTCTTTACTTCTTACATAACACAATCCTCCTTCATGTTTTCATCCCCTTGTTATTTCTGATAGTTTGGATTCCTCGTTTACTCTCTTAAAACTTCTAACTAACACAACTGTTCCAGCGAGATTTAAAGTAAGGCAAATAGATTTAGATAGAATAAGAGATCTAGTTGTTCACCGAAAAGGTTCATGATTAGACAAAACTCTTACTCAAATTTATTTTATATCATAGATAGTGCTGTTTTTATTCATGAGTTCTTCTCCTCATTGTGATTGTTTGTTTTTCCTTTTGTACGATATAAAATCCCTACACAAAAAGATGTGGTCATCACAATAAATGGAGAAATAAGACTTTTGTCAATCCCTTCTAATAGAGCACCTACTAAAACCCCAGAAAGTGAAAATCCAGAAATAACAAATAAGAGTAAAGAAAATTGCTTATATTCTTTTTCTGAGAATTTTTTTCTATTTAGCATCCTATCTAATTCCTTTCATAGTTTCATAAACACCCTATCAATTCTATTAAACTAACGTTTTTAACGCTTCGCTGACAGCCCAGCTTTGATGTTCGTGAACCAAGTTTTTGATTACCTCGTTTAGTTCCATCCATACTAGACTGTGATCTTCTTCTGTTGGTCTGTCTATTTTCTTGACCATTTCACAAAAATAAAAATGACCTTCACTCAAGTAGTATTTTTCTTCATTGGTAGAATAAAAGTACCTTCTAGCACATCCGATAAAAGGGCCGATTTTTATCTCCATCCCCATTTCTTCAAGTGCTTCTCTTTTAAGGCACTCTTTGTGCGTCTCATTGTTTTCAATCCCACCACCGGGGAGAAAGTAATGCCCATTGTTCGTTTCAATGATTGCTATTTTATCTTTATGGCGATTGAATATGACGCAATAGGCACCAGGTCTTGTTATATATTGTTTTCCTTCTTCTTTCTTGCCGAATGTATTGATCTCCACAGACATGACTCCTCGCTTTTTATATATCTTCTTAATTACTATCAAAAAATCATATTTCCTTCAAAATTTATACATTTGTAATGACAAGCCTGAATAAGTATTTTGTAGGTGAATCAAAGAAGGGAGGCAGACCATGAAAAAGCTTGCATTACTATTAATTTGTATCACTTTTATCACCGCTTGTAGCAGTCAAGACCAAACATCTACCGAGCTCTGTGGCTACGGTCCGATGATGGTTGTGAATGGAAAAGACTATTTGAAAATTCCAGTGAAGAAGTCGTTTAATCTAGAACAAAAGCTTGGAGTCATAAAAGAGAAACTAGATGAAATGTATCATCCAGAGCAAAATTTCTCCTCAAACAGTTTAGAAGTTGGATCAACCATTTACAGCGTAAAGGGGTATGAGCAATATTTAATCGCAAAAACAGTAGACAATAAGTATTATTTATTTGAAGAAATCTATTAATTACAACGTTAGTAAGACTTACAACGAGACGGCCTTGGACTATGGCGATTGCCTAGTCTTTTTAATGTGTAGGCTGTGTTAAAGTTTGATGATTTCTTAATTGATGTTAATAGGATTGGAAGGGGGCGAGAATCCTGCGGGAGAACGGATCACGGGAGACTCATGCAGGCGCCGCGCCGAGGAGGCTCCCGGGTTCGCCCGCGGAAAGCGAGTTCTTTCAACGAAAAATCAACAGATAAGTTTAACAGAGCCAATGTGTAAGAAACGTTATTTTCCTAATAGTCTTGGGCATTCTAACCGATTACTTACTCAAAATGCCTTTAAACGGACCTCTCTCAGACATTTCTAGCTGATTTCCAATTCAAAATGTCTCTGATTGGATGTCTCTCTGACATCTAAAAAGTCGATATCCTGCTAGTAGGAATCGACTTTTTTCATACTTAGTATGTGAAATTGTATGGAGCCTTTATATTCATCTTCTCTCATGGATTTCATTTTTTTATCATTAATATTAGAACCCCTTAAAGAAAAAATTCAAAACAATGAATAAAAAGATTACCAAACCAACTATAAATGCTTGAAGCGTATCTTTTGAATGACTTTCACAATCCTTTTGCTTTTTTATCCTTCGATACTTTGCCTGAATCCTTTTTTGGACCTGCTTCTTTTCATCATGAAAGCTCATACGTCAGCTCCAATCTCGATAAGGTTGATTTCGAAGAAGTTTAAACAAACGTTTGATTAAAAGCGATGTTTCGATAGATCCTCTAGTTTACTTACCAATCTCAAATTCAACATTCTCATGTACTTTTATTTCATGCAGCAAGTGTGAAACTTCTACCCGAATCGTCTTTGACTTTTCAATAAAGGCACGGTCTAAGAATAAACCCATTCTTTCCTCTGGACCACTTCCTCTTGAACCGTAAGATGCAATCTCCCCTTTTTCATTTGTTACATGCATTATATAAGGAATTGCTTTTAACCGTTCCTCTTCCTTTGGTGTTTTTGCCTCTCCCAGACGATGCTCATATTCTCCATACACGGTTGGTGTTGTAGCGACTAAATACTGGTTTCCATCATTTGTTGGAGTTGGCTTTAACAGAAGCTCAAACATCACTCCTCTGTCATCATAAAATAACCTTTCTAGAAAAATATCAGTCTCTTGGATAGTCTCTAGTAAGGTATGAACCTTTTTATCTGTTGTTTCGATCGTAAAGTCCTCTACATTAAACTCAAAGGAAAACCGTTGATCGTCTGTTAAATGTATGTTTTCTGTCTTGATTGTTATAGCAGTAGGATAGACATTAAATGGATCAAATGAAAGCGAATAGTGCTTATCTCCTAAAGAGTTCATGGTATATATAGTTCTCTCTTCCCCATGATCTGTTTCGACTCTTGCTTGAACACCGCTTAAGACGTAAGAGCTTAATGGTTCAAATGAAAAACCTAACGCGTTATGGCTCGTGCCAATGAACATAGATTTCCATGTTATAGTATGACCCTTTACGACTTGTTCTTTGTCTAACGCAAACTCTACTTCTTCCTCATTACTTAGCTGATAATCGAGTTGAACCGTGATAGGCTCAAGCTCATAGGTTTTTTCATCAATTCTTACAGTAAATTCTTTCAAAAAGGCCTGTTCAACCTCTTCAACGAACTCCTGCTCTTCGTTATAAATAGGATTCACTTGAACGCGGTGATAATAACGGCCTTTATAAACTACTCCCTCATCAGGAGATACATTCCCCGAATAAGGTCTATTAACATAATTCCGGGAATCGACCACTTCTGTCCCAAAATGAAAATTAATGGTCGGTATATGATTTTTCTCATAATCAACACTATAAAAAATATAGACCGTATTTTTGTTATACCAAATCTCGTTCAATTCGAAGGTTTTACTTGTTCCTTCAATTGGAATGGTTATATCATAGTTTTTTGCTAATCCTAGCTCCTCAGCCCGAAGTAACCCAGGTGTTTGCTCGTACTGCCATGACTTTACATCTTCCCAATTCCTTACTTCGTGAAGGTCATGTTCATTAAGTTTTGTTAACTTATTCGTTACGAGGACAAATGAAACTAATAAGACTAAAACTACAATGGTATTCATCCAAGGCTTACTCATCTTTCATTCCTCCCACATTCCGTATGGATTCTACTTCCCCAGTTCTTGCATCAATTACTACTCTCATTTCATGAGGATTTTGTCCATATTCATTTTCATAACGAATATGCCACTCATCTACCACTTTTTCTACTTTGACAGCAGGAGTGAATTTTAATACTTTTACATAAGTTCGCTCGTCTACCTCGGTCCATTCTCCATCTTTATTGACATAATGCTTGCCATTTTGCTCGCGTGCGATTTGTTCATCCGTATGCTTCATCAGCCACTCTTTAACAGCTTTATTTTCCTCTGCAAAAGTTATCGCTTCTTCCTCTGTAATCAATCCATCATGCTCGTTATATGAGGCATTGAAAAAGAAATCTATATAGTCCTCACAAGAAGAGTAGTGATCATTCGTTTCTTTCGTCAACCCGCACGACAATATTCGATGTCCCTCAATCGGAAGCATTGTATTATCAATTTCCTTTATTTTGTTGTAGTCAATCACATACTTTTTAGCATCTTTCACGCCATAATGAATCTTATGTCCTTCTTGTATCTCTAATCGATAGAAAGGATAATCACGAGTTAGCCTAAGCTTTTGTATATCCATTTGTTCTAATTGCCTAAATAATTCTGTAACGGGAATGGACAAATCAAAAAGTAGCCACTGCCCCTCAAATGCATGCCTCTTGATCTCTAAATAAGACGTTTCTTCGTTAAAATCCACCTTATATGAGATATGATGTTCCATATTGATACGCTCCATAAACGTAAACTCATAGTCTACAATACTACCTTCATGACTATATACAACTCTAAAATCCATTAATCTTATATCCTTATCAACCAAATCGAATTCTGATTGAATCTTGGACCAATTGTCTTTAAAGGGGGAATTATACATATTTTCCTCTTGAACAGCTAGCTTTCTAGGAAACTCAAACCAATAACTTTGTATATATGGGATGAGAAACTGTAGAAAGAACAAAGCCAATCCCACATAGGCAGCTTTTTGTTTTATGCTTTTATTCTTCTTATGCTTAAAGAAAGCTAAGTATATAACAAACCCTACTGGTAAACTCCAATTATTTAGATGAAGCGTAAACGAAGAAACAAGCATAATGCCGACAAATTTCCAGTATATATTCGCTTCTTGTTCCTGTTTATATTTGCAATAAATGAATGGTGTCAGTAGTAGAATAATGGTATAAATAACACTATATAACATGTAGAGAATTCCTCCTGGCTGTCATTTACATTTATTGTAACATATAAAAATAGGAGGTTATTGGAAAATAAGTAAAACAGACGAGTCCAAAAGGGAGGGGGGCAAAAAGATCTTGAAATTTACTCAGTACTAACTAAATAGAGTTCCAGACTTTAGCCTAGAACTCTAACGAAAGCATTAAACCGCTTTATCAAAACGTATAAAGTGCCTTGCAATTTCCATCCCTGCTGTTTTATATACCTTAACAGCACCTGTTCCATTTTCAGTATCTACGTCTAGATGGATACTAGTTCGTCCTTCATTTCTTAATTGTAAGAAGGCATATTCAAGCAATACCTTTCCAAAACCCCTTTTCCTCCATTGTGGCCGTACGCCAACATGCGTGATTTCAGCATGATGGTCAATCCCGCGTTTGCAGAAAATAAATCCAGCTATTTCTCCTTGATCCTTTAATAAGAACCAAAGGTTTGGATCAAACCCTTCTCGATTTGTTCGTTCTAAAAAATCATTTAACGAGGACGGCTCATAGCCAAAATGGGTGCTAAAACTTTCTTCAAATGCTTGATGCACCGCTTCCTCATCCTGATTTAATACAAATGGTTCAATAACCAAGGATGGTGGAAGGGATGGAGTAGAAGTAAACGCATCTACACTTCTTTTCATCGTAAACCAGTGTCTTGCCGCTTTAAAGCCATTTTCCGAAAATAGTTGATGCTCATAATCTGTGTTAGATGAAACAATTAATGTCCCTCCTGATACAACTAGTCGCATTTTTTCGATCAGTTGTTGCTCAATCCCATTATGACGGTAGGTAGGATGAACGATGACTAATGAAGGAAAGTGGGTACCCTTTTTTGTAATACCAGCAAATCCTATCACCACCCTATCTTCCTTTTCCACAATCCACGAATGGGTTTCTAGGTTATCAATAGCAGCTAATAAACCTTTTACATCTTCTTCACTCGTCTCTATTTCACCAAGTGTATCGAGATCATAATCTCTAATAAGCTGACTCAATTTCTCTATATCTGAGATTCTAGCTGCTCTAAATGTAAGTGACATCTGGTTTCTCCTCTTCTTTCACTCCCACTTCTACATACTCTCTAATTTTCTTCCACTGACCTTGCTCTCTCCGGAATGTCTCAACGAATAGTTTCCGCTGGGGCAACATCTTTCCGTCAACTTTAAATCTAACGTAAAATACGGTCATAACCTCTT
Source organism: Bacillus salitolerans (assembly GCF_042680805.1). Taxonomy (NCBI): domain Bacteria; kingdom Bacillati; phylum Bacillota; class Bacilli; order Caryophanales; family Bacillaceae; genus Bacillus; species Bacillus salitolerans. Next base: position 7,120 of record NZ_JBHUEM010000039.1, read on the forward strand.
GAGCAGCATTGACTTCAGTTATCACATCTTCAAAATGCCATTCTGGATTACGTCCTTTATATAATGCATAAGCCTGTTTCCAGCCTTGCTCTGCTCCGTCATAGTCCCAATCATTGATAATGGATTCACTATCTGCCCATCTCACCTGTATATCCCTTGAATAATGAGACATTGTCAAAGCGACATCCCCACTATTCCAATCGGAACGATATTTCAGCAAGAACTGTTTAAACTCTTCCAATACGTGCTCCATTTTTACACCCCGCTCTTTTCAAGAGTATTGTTTGAAAAAATATAGTCTAAAAAGGTTAGAAAATCATGAATACGGTCTTCTTCTGAATGATAATAACTGCCATCCCTACCTAACCGAATTCTAACGGCCTCTCTTATAACGTCATGCCATCTATGTGGTAAGATTTCAAGCCCATACTCTCCTGCCTCTATTTTCGAGGTCACCTTTTGCTCATTTATCGTGTACACTTGACGAAGGACCCCAAGAACCGACCACTCAATTTCTGCATTAATGCTTTCTTTCGGGAATTTACTATAGTCTAGCTCCTTAATAGAATGAAATCTATTCTTCCAATAGGAGTTCATATTTTCCTTTACATAATCCACCAGCACAGACGAATGGTCATCAAAGCTGATTTCCTTCAATTCCTTCCCAAATACGGTGATTCCATGATGCTTTAACGTCCACCATGTAACTGGATTATGATTATAGAAAGGTTGGTCATAAATAAACTCATCACCATCATAGAAAGGAACTGAATGATGATTGTTTTGTCCGAACTCTTCCTTTGAAAGATAGGCACCTTCTAATTGGTGGGATGTGTACCTTTCAGCAATTTGCTGATGAATAGCTTTTACACTCTCTTTTTCTTCTTTCGATAATGGATTGTTGATCAAGGTGATAAAGTCAATATCACTCCTTTCATCAAAGGCATGAAGGGTAATCGAGCCATGAAGATAAATGCCCTCGACTCTATTTGGAAGTCTAGAGGCTAGTTCATGTACATACTCAGTTAAAATAATAGCTGCTTCATTTGGAACACTTTGAATCATCGGTCGTCACGCTCCTATTTTCAGTAGAATACTCCCATACATTATTCCGGTTTCGATTTTTTTCCCAGTTTTCCATGAGTTCACACTGGGCTATGGCAAGGTCTTCAAACGGTTGTGCAAGCATGCTTACCTTGGTCAGTTTCTTTTCAAACAGATTAGCTTCTTTAAAGCTACGAAATCCGCCAAAATTTGGGTCATTTAATATCCAAACTACTCTTGTTATGTTGGCAAAAAGTATGGCACCTGTACACATCGGGCAAGGCTCAACAGTCGTATATATCGTGCATTTGTAGCGATTTTCATCGAGTAGTAAGAAATTCCCAGACTCCCGAATCGCATCGATTTCAGCATGAGCGGTTGCATCATGAAAGCTATACACCTTGTTGCGCCCTTTACTGATTAGCTCATGATTAGGTCCAACTAATACCGCTCCGATGGGAAAGGTGTTTTCCTTGGCTGCTTGTTTCGCTTCTTCTAGTGCCAATTCTAAATACATACGATCCATTTCAAGCTGTGTCATGTTTCCTCCTTTAAGCCTTTCCGACTAAACTAAAATATGGGAACGTTTAGTTCTAAGTCATTGGTAGTACCACCATTTATTTCCTAAAGTGGATATTTCTCTAAAAAACTGGAAATTCCTTTTTATTGTGAGAAAAACGTAGGTGCCAGTAGAAAAAATGAAATTATAAAAATAGAACAAAAGGCTCAGGGGCGCCCCGTTTAGCTTAAGGCAGAGCAAATAACCTGTCATGGAAAAAAGGGTGGTTTTCCCTTATATTCATGACAGGTTATTTGACCAAGGAAAAAGTGATTTTTCTTTTTCCCTCGAGTAGGATGAAATGGCAATAATCGTCGCCATTTCATCATGACTGGGCGCTGGAGCTGGATTTAGCCGTAACATTGTATAAACTAAACATCAGAAACTATTACTTTCTTAACTTACAAAAAAACCTATCCACAGATAGGTTTTTCTTAAGCTTACGATTCATTTTCTACTTCCTTTTTTGGCTTTGAGAAGAACCATCCGGCTGCCGCTATAAGAAGCAATACGACATAGAACGTGATTTTCCACTCAGGTGATTTTGCAAATGCTTTTGGTAGAATCGCTAGCTCTGGATGTGATAACGTATAAACAGCTAGCTTAACCCCTACCCAACCTACAATCATAAAGGCCGCAATCTCAAGACCTGGTCTTGTTTGCAGAAGTGTAACAAAGAAGTTTGCCGCAAAACGCATGATAATTAATCCAATCAATCCTCCTGCAAAGATTACGAGGAATTTCCCTCCATCAAGTCCACCAATGGCTGGTAAATTTGTATTTGGAAGTGTGACGGCTAACGCAACTGCAGCTAGAATGGAGTCAATTGCAAAAGCAATATCTGCTAGCTCTACTTTTAACACGGTCATCCAAAATCCGGACTTCTTCTCCTTTTCTTCCTTATCTTTATTATGCTTTTTAAAAACCACTTTTCTCGTTATATGATGAATCGCGATGAACAACAAGTAGATCGCCCCAATTGCTTGAACTTGCCATACATCCACAAGAAACGAAATCGCAAATAAGGAACCAAACCTGAAGATAAAAGCGCCGGCTAACCCATAAAACAGCGCTCTTTTTCTTTCTTCCTCTGGTAAGTGCTTCACCATAATTGCTAACACTAGCGCGTTATCCGCAGCTAACAATCCTTCGATAGCAATTAATAATAAGAGTACCCAGCCGTATTCAAGTAAAATTGATAATTCCAACAAGTATCACCTCCAAAGCATAATTATCGTAATTAGTCTTCTGTCCCATTCTTATATCAATTCATATTTCTCTTTAATGGAGGGTGGTGCGATTCGTACCATCCTTTGTAAGAGGAATGTTAACAACGTTAAGTCATCCAAGATACCAAAGACTGATAAAAAGTCAGGGATGATATCAATTGGAATGAAAATATATGCAACGACTAGTAGTAATGGAATCACTTTCTGCTTCACCGGTACTTCTGCAGAAAGATAGTAGTCTCTTAAAAAGGGAATGAATCTTTTGATTTTCATCATAAATCGAAACCGGTTAAAAAGCTTCCTCATCACCTTCACCCATTTCATGTAAAACTTGAATGACGTCCTGGTCAATGCTTTTCACACCTTGTTGAAAGATTAACCTTGTCTTAAAGCGATAGGAAACAAGAGCCGAGCTGGGAGCGATATGATCAGGTAGCTTAAAGTGAAACGAAATTTGGTTACTCTCATCACTATCTACTTTTTTCGATGTTAGAATTGTGATCGAATCAATGACCTCTTCAGAATCGTCATATAAATTGATCTTGACTAAATCACATTCTAGTCTTTTCATCTCTTGTTCAATTAATCCACCGTGTATCTGAAAATAACCTTCCACATACTCCCCCGGGCGAAACACTTCTTTTGAAAGCATTAAATCCACTTGTGCAGAGCCGATTCCTAGTAGAGACATATATTTCCTTAATAACATGAATGATCTCCTCTCATTTAATAACTGAGGGATTTTTTCTCCTCAATTCGTTTTTCTATCTTTTCTAATTCTTTTACATCTCGCATAATTTCTTCCTTATTTCTTTTAACGAGTTCATTCATAGAAAGTTTCATTTTTTTATGCAAATTTCTTTTCACGTTCATTCATCCTTTCGTATTCGGTGTATTTGACCCAAATAAAAAGACCTCCACCAAGATTGGTAAAGGTCATTGTTTATGGATATAAATAAAGACCTCTACCTTGTAGGTAAAGGTCTTGCTAACAACATGAATGGTTGCCAACAAAGCCGAGGGATCACCCTGAAATGACGACTTTGCTGTAAAAGCTACTCCCCTTTAGGAGACAATTATTTGGTTACTTTTATTTTATCTGAAATATTAAAAAATGTCAATTAGCTTATTTTGATAACTCGCCTATTGATAACGTTTATTTCTTTGGTCCAATTTCCAAAGTGCACCTCTATAAACCATACTTACTAGGCCTGTACAGACAATTTTGAGGGTTATCACATAAGAAGGGGCATAAATTTCATGTAGGCGACGAGGTCCAATGCTGTACAATACAATTAAATTGTATAAAGATCGTGAATAGGTGTAGTTGTTCCATTCTTCCAGTCTTCTCTAATCATTGCATAGGAAACAGAGTCAAAAAGTACTCCCTCCTGTGGCCAAGACTTCCGGTTATAAGCTTCTTTCACATATCCATTATTCGAGAACGTTTTTCTCATCCCAACATTGTCATGCCTTGTATGTCCTTCAACTCGAATCAGTTCTGGATAATTCCGAAAGGCAAAATCGGCAATCCAGCGAACTGCTTTTGACCCAATTCCTTTCTGTCTCCATGCTTCCTTTAAGCGAATATCGAATAAGCAAGTCGGATCCTCTAAATCAAATAATCTAATTAACCCAATCTTCCTATCAGTTTGTTCCATCCAAAACGTTCGGGTTCCGTTTTCCGTATAAAAACCATCGTTTAAAGACTTGATAATCGACTCTTCCTTTGGATTGACCTGACCATGAAATGGCCATGTATCACCAATTAAAAAGTGCACAAGCTCTTCTGTTTCTGTATCTTTATTAAATTCTTTGAAATGTAACATGTCCTAATTCGCTCCTTTTTAAGTAAAAATACGACATAGCACAAAAAACCCCTCTTTTTTTAGAAGGGATTTCATTTTATTTGAATCACTGTGCTCGAAGAAGGAACGAATGAACCAAAATTCATAGTTTATATTTGAGAGGTTACCTACAATCCAACACAATGCCAGCGAAATTTTTTAACATACTAATAGTAGCAAAATTCAATGAAGTACTGGCCGAATATAGCCACTTACCAGCCAACAGACAAAAACCACAGCTAGTTGCTGTGGTCCGGAACTCCGCTATTAATTATCCCCATTCAATATATTACCAATACCGCCTAAAATACTACCTTCTCCAACTCCACGACCACCTGTTTGAGGTGCACTTGCAAAAATTCTATCCGCTAAACGGCTAAAGGGTAGGGATTGAATCCATACGGTTCCGGGTCCACGAACCGTTGCGAAGAATAATCCTTCTCCACCAAAGAAAGCCGTTTTTACTTTCCCAACAAATTCAATATCATAATCTACATCCTTAGTCATCGCTACTAAACATCCCGTATCAATGCGAAGCTTTTCCCCTGGCTTTAGATCCCGACGATGAATGGTACCACCAGCATGTAGGAAGGCTAATCCGTCACCTTCAAGCTTTTGCATAATAAAGCCTTCACCACCGAAGAACCCAGTACCTAGCTTCTTCTGAAAATCAATTCCAATCGATACCCCTTTTGCCGCACACAGGAATGAATCCTTTTGACATATGACCTTTCCACCTAGTTCACTTAAATCAACTGGAATAATCTTTCCTGGGTATGGGGCAGCAAAAGAAACATGCTTTTTCCCTTGACCTTCATTTGTAAAAACCGTCATAAATAAACTCTCACCAGTAATCACACGTTTTCCCGCTCCAACGAGTTTACCTAAAAACCCTTTCGTCGCGCCACCAGTACCATCTCCGAAGATCGTCTCCATTCCGATTCCATCTTCCATCATCATCATACCACCAGCTTCAGCTATCGCACTTTCTCCTGGATCTAACTCAATTTCAACAAACTGCATGTCATCACCATGTAACTTATACTCAATTTCATGTGCATTTTTCATCTTCATTTCTCCATTCTAAAGTAAGATGCCTTATATACGTTTAATTTCTAAACAGGTTTCTCTTTTTTGGAAAAAATCATTCATTTTGTCTTTTTTTAACTCCTTACTTGGTTACTTTCCTCGTTTTGTCTTTTACTTACCTCTGTGTCCCGTTTACTTACCTCGATTCGCTTTTTACTTACCTCTGCCTCTTTTTTCTTTCCTCTTTTTGTCTTTTACTTTCCTCTGTGTCCC
>NZ_JBHUEM010000039.1:13110-13421 GCF_042680805.1 Bacillus salitolerans
TTTTGCTTTTTACTTACCTCTGCCTCTTTTTTCTTTCCTCGTTTTGCCTTTTACTTTCCTCTGTGTCCCGTTTACTTACCTCGATTCGCTTTTTACTTACCTCTGCCTCTTTTTTCTTTCCTCGTTTTGCTTTTTACTTACCTCTGTGTCCCGTTTACTTACCTCGATTCGCTTTTTACTTACCTCTGCCTCTTTTTTCTTTCCTCTTTTTGTCTTTTACTTTCCTCTGTGTCCCGTTTACTTACCTCGATTCGCTTTTTACTTACCTCTGCCTCTTTTTTCTTTCCTCGTTTTGCTTTTTACTTTCCTCT
>NZ_JBHUEM010000039.1:13431-63770 GCF_042680805.1 Bacillus salitolerans
TTTTGCTTTTTACTTACCTCTGCCTCTTTTTTCTTTCCTCGTTTTGTCTTTTACTTTCCTCTGTGTCCCGTTTACTTACCTCGTTTTGCTTTTTACTTTCCTCTGCCTCTTTTTTCTTTCCTCGTTTTGTCTTTTACTTTCCTCTGTGTCCCGTTTACTTACCTCGTTTTGCTTTTTACTTTCCTCTGCCTCTTTTTTCTTGATAAGCTCCCCTAATCTTCGGCTCGGCACAATCTCCGAATAAATCTATATAAATTAGAGAAACTACAATCATTGATTTCTAGAAATAGGAGGACGATGTATGAACGTTCAGCGTGCAAAGGAAATTGCTGGTTCACCTGTTATGGCGAATGTGTCTTTTAATGGAAGCAATATTTACATTCAGCATGTAGACCCAGAAACAGAGACTGCTCGAATTTTCCCTTTAGATCAACCCGAACACGAGCAAACTGTTAGTGTACAAGAATTAAGAGAAGAATAACCGGTTTTTGGAACCAACAAAGATTCGTATATCACCCTACAATAAAAGAGCTTGGTTTATCCAAGCTCTTTACATCTTTTATCTTTTGAACTAACATCCATCTTTCGGCTTGATTATTATCCATCAGACCGTTAATTCTCCTTTAACAAGTCTTTCTTTAAACTCAATTATTGAACTAAAAACTACACTTTACGGTACTAATCGATCAATATCTCTCGGAAACTCGGCTGCCTCTCTCACATTCGAAAGATTCAAAAGCTTTACAATAAAACGCTCGAGTCCTATCGCAAACCCTCCATGTGGGGGTGCACCATACTTGAATGCTTCTGTATAAGAAGAGAAATCGGCTGGCTGCAGACCCTTTTCTGTAAATGATTGAATAAGCATGTCGTAGTCATGAATTCGTTGACCACCAGATGTAATCTCCGCACCTTTATATAGTAGGTCGAAGGAATCAGTAATAGCTGAATTGTCCGGGTTTGGCATTGTATACATTGGGCGTGATTCCTTCTGATAATGCGTAATAAAGACGAAGTCAGAATTCATGCTCTCCTTTACATATTCCCCTAGAAGTCTTTCACCTTCATTGTCTAAATCCCCATCAGGTGATTGCTTATTGAACTTCGTTACTAAAAGCTTGTGTGCTTCGGCTAGCGTCATACTAGGAATAATCCCTACTTCAGGTAATTCAGTCGTAAATAAGGATAATTCCTGCTCACAATGTTCCTTCAATCCTTGAAATACATAATTCAAAAGCTTCTCTTCTACTTTCATGACATCTAAAAACGATTCAATAAATCCTAGCTCTACGTCAACGGACGTATATTCATTTAAATGCCTAGAAGAGTTATGTTGTTCCGCCCTGAAAACAGGTGCGATTTCAAATACTCGTTCAAAGCCAGCAATGACCATCATTTGTTTATAAAATTGCGGCGATTGTGCCAAATAGGCAGATTGTCCGAAGTAATCAAATGTAAACACATTTGCTCCGCCTTCAGCACCCTGTGCCACTATTTTCGGGGTAAATATTTGATGAAAATCCTCTCTCATTAAAAATTCCTGCATAAGCGAAACGACCTTCGCTTTAATTGAAAAGATCGCTTGTATTTTTTCATTCCTCATGGATAAAACACGGTTGTTCAACAGGGTGTCAAGGTTTACCGTTAACTCTTCCTTGTTCGTTTCAAAGGGAAGCATTTGTGCCTTATTTAATACTGTGAGTGAGTGGACTAACAGTTCGACTCCTAGTCCTTGCTGCTTTGTCTCGACTACTTTTCCTTGTACTTCAACGGCAGATTCTACTGATACATGAACTCCCGTTAGCTCTCCCTCTAAAACACATTGAATCTTACCCGTACGATCCTTTAGCTGCATGAAGCTTATTTTTCCTAAATGCCTGACGCGGTGCACCCATCCCTTTAGCAAAATTGTTTCTCCAATACAATAAACACTCTCTTTTACATACGTTCTCTTCATAACGATTCCTCCTTAAGCATTCAAAAATACTATTTTCACAAAATCCTGGGAGACTTGTGATTACTCTTGCCTCCCAATTTTGAAAAAAAAAAAATCCGTCCCTAAAAAAGGGACGGAAATAATCCGCGATACCACCCAAATTGTCCCAAATAGGACCTGCTCTTGCTAGATAACGGTATGAACCGGTGTGTTCCTACTTTGATTTTCAGAACCACTACTCCGAGGTGTCCTTCCGTTATAGGTCCTTACGTTCTCTCAGCTATGAACGCTCTCTGTAAAGGATGACCATAACCTACTTTCCTCATCATCGTCTTCTTTTATTAAGTTTAAAAAAAACAAAAACCGCCCCTCAAAAAGAGGGACGGATCATCCGCGGTACCACCCAAATTGTCCTAAAGGACCAACTTATCATAATAACGGTTCTAGAACCGTTTGTTCCTACTTACATTCAGAACAACTGCTCCAAGATGTCTTTCCATTACACTTTGTTGTGCTATTTCCAGCTACCAAGCACTCTCTTTGAACTAGTTTGTAATGTACTCTTCTTTTCTTCGCATTTCCTATTAATTTTTACATATCTTACCACGTTTCACCTGAAAAGAAAAGCCTTATTTTATAACCACCATTTGCTTTGAGGAATTAATATCGGTTCAATCGAAAATTCTCTTTCGAACCATTCTTTTATCAGTGTCTTTTTCACAAGATATTCAGAAGCAGCATGAGAAACACCGATTAAAGACATGGACGTTTCATCCACATACTTCATCATCTCTTGAAAGCGCCTATTTCCATATTCATTGTCAATATGGCAATGAATTTCTCCTGAAATGTATGCCTGCACGCCCTTTGCCTCTGCTTGCTTCATCCATTCGACCTTATCCCCGCACCCAGGAATAATCGCCACCTTCTCGATTGCTTGATGATCCTTGCCTTCAAAATCAACATAAGGGATGTCAAATGTGCTTTCTAGCTTTTGAATGAGTCGTTGCGTTGAGATAGAGGAGATGCTTCCTATGATCCCTATTTCACCATGTTCATCACCGATAATCCATTCTTCAATGTTCACATGTAGCTCCCTTGCTATCGCTACACTTGTCCCTAGTTCTTTATGATAATCCATTGGGGCATGACATGTGTATACAGATAGATTCTTTTCCTTCATACCCGCAATCCAATCTTTAGGGATTGGAACAAACCCTCTCCCCCACTCACCCTTAGGATCACCACATTCCATCACAAGAGGATGATGCATAAATAACAAATCGCCTGCGTTAGCTTTCGAAATAAATGTAGCAAGAACATCATCAGTTGGAAACACTGCTAAAAAGACTTGATTGACGACCTCTGCACCTTCAAGCATTAACCCATTAAAATAGGTCGTGAATGAAGTGGTAAACTCGCTTTTCCAATCGAATCCCACAGGTTCATATACCATTGGGACAAATCTACTAAAAGCAGAATCCCTTCCAAAAGAATCTATACGAAACTCTTTATTTAATGACTGTACAAGCTCCTTACGTTTTATCATCCTTACTCCTCCACCCTTCGCGATACTTGCATTCTAGATTACTTTACGTTATTAGTAAAATATATATATTTTATAAAAGTTATAATTTTTTTATATAAAGGGGAATATCACATGATGGATCTATACGAAACGTTCATTACAGTTGTAGAATCTAGCTCTTTATCTGAAGCTTCTAGAAAACTTCACACCTCTCAACCAAATGTAACGCTCCGAATTCAAAAGTTGGAAAAGGATTTGGATATCGTATTATTTGACCGAGAGGGAAAAAAGTTAATTTTAAATCCATCTGGCTCAAAGCTATATGAACAGGCAAAAAACTAAGCGTGCAATTCAGTCAAGTAAAGCATCAAATACAATTATTAAAGGACCCATCCTTCGGTCATATTAGAATTGGTGGTGGCTATTCATTCCTCCACTATTACTTACCAGACTTATTAGTAAATCAACAAACGGATAGGCCCAATCTAACATTCTCTTTACGAACACTAACTTCTCACCAAGTCTATGAATTAATTGAGCAATATAAATTGGATTTTGGATTTGTGACAACCGTTAAGCCATCTCACCATATCGAACAGATTGATTTGCCCATTTTTTCGACTATTAAAGTGATAGCGCCTCCTTCTTTTCCAGCTAAAGATACACTTACATTCAAAGAGTTAGAAACTTTACCTATTATTTTATTTGATGAACAATCGAGCTTTACCCAGACGATTCTTCAAAAGTTACCAGTTCAAGTTAATGTCAAAGTGGTCGTGGATCATATAGACTCAGCCATTAGACTTGTTGAAAAAGGCGTAGGTATCTCCATCATCCCGTTACGACCAGACAATGAGGAATGTAGGTTTAAATGCCTTGAACTAGAGGAAGACATCTTCCCCTCCACATCCATTTCATTGATTTATCGGAAAAATCGATACCTCCCGCCCTCGTTTGTACAATTCATTGATAAACTGACTACATTTTGGAAACGGAAAAACTAAACTTGTACTCAGTTTTTAATAGTAAAGAACAAAGGCTCAGGGCGCCCCGTTTAACCTAAGGCAGAGCAAATAAACTGTCATGAAGAAAAGGGTTGCTTTCTCTTTTATTCATGACAGGTTATTTGACCAAGGAAAAAGTGATTTTTCTTTTTCCCTCGAGTAGGATGAAATAACAAAGATCGTCGCCATTTCATCTTGGCTGGGTGCTGGAGCTGGATTTAGCCGTAACATGGTATAAACTAAACACCATAACTTATATTTCTTAACTTACGAAAAAGGAGAACACATCGTGTCCTCCTTTACTTGATTATACGCAATGCAAAATACAGTAGTAAAAACAAACCAAACATACTACTGACCGATAAAATAAATTGGGAGAGATGAAATTTAATGCGAGGATCTAAATCTAGAAAGTCGGTTTCAATCGAAAATCTCCTTGGATATTCCCCTTCATATCCCGTCATGGATAAATCTTGAGTAATAATTGGAAAAGGGCCTCCAAAGGCTGCATTTTTCAATTCACTTTTGACTCTTAATGTTTGCTCCAAACGAAATAGAACAGGAAACAAAGCAGATACTACTTACTAACAGAATGATAGCCCCAGCAAGGATCTTCTTCACTTTTTCCCTCGTTACAGCTTTGAGAAATATGGATTAAATCTTCTCTCTTCTTTTTGAAGAGCTAAATCCGCCTCTCCTAATAGGTTCTTTTCCTGTAATCTAGTATAGATGCTTCGAACAAAGTGCTTCCAATTCACTCTTCTATAACGGAAAGTGATGTCCTGTCCCTTCGTTACTTCAACCTTTTGTAGCCACTCGCAAATTGTTTTGACTGAAACCTTCTCCAAGGCTACCATTGCCACAACAACTGTCGCCATTCTTTCATCTTCCTCAGCATCAAACACATGATGAGCATGATTTATCAATGCACATATTCCAATCCATAAAGTTTCACATTCTACTCTATGAACCTTCTCACTTTGTACACACTCTTCTAAAGCATCTGCTATATGTGCTGCTGCATGAGCCCATCCCTTTTCCTCAACATAGCCTCTAACATCTCTTTCTTCTTCACAATAGGCAACTAGTCTATGTAATATTTGATCAAAGGATTCCTTGTCTAGAAACGGATCTTGGTTGTCTCTATGGAGGAGTAAGGCAATCAATAAAGACGAGAACGCTCTTAGAAAGACGCTATCAGTCTCTGACTCTCCTACTTTATGAAATAGCATTTTATCTGAAACTGCTACATCAAGCTGCTCCCTCAATTCCTTATTAGTAAGAAACTTTTGTTCGATGAGCCATTTGTATAATATCGTGTAACCTAATTGATCTCGCAGCTCTGGATCGGTCGAATCTAAAATATCTACTACTTTACTTACCGCCTCATATTCTGTGAGTCCATCAGGCAGCTTATATCCACTTTCAACTACTCTTTGCAATTCTTCTTTAATCATATTGACCCTCTTTTCTATTTTTCTATATACTATTTATAACCTATATTGGGAAATAAAGGTTAAAAATTCTTCTTGTGTCCGATGTTTATATTTCATTACAGCAAACGTATTGGCTTCAGGTAGTTGAAAGGAATGACAATCTACTTGAAGAAGCCTTCCTTCAAGTAGCTCTCTTCGTACGGTCGATGTAGGTAAGAATGATACTCCCAGTCCCTCAACAATAAATCGTTTCGTTATATGAACCTGCGATACTTTCATCATTCGAATAGTGGGATAGTGATGCTTGACCACTTTACATAGACTGTCCCAATAGGCAGGGTGGTTATGGGTCAAAAGGTATTGGCTTGTAAGGACCTCTTCTTCCTCTAACGGCAAGGCTGATTCTGCATCCCTTCCATCATGTGATGTGACTAAAACAACCTGGTCATGATATAAAAGTTCACTTATGAGTTCTGAATGGACAGTCGGAAGACAAGATAAACCAATATCGACAACCTCATGAAGCACAGCCTCTTCAATCTCTTTCGATTCAATAATCTTAACAGCAATTTCAACCTCAGGATGCTTATCAATATACCTTTTTAACACAAAAGGCAAAATCGTATCTGCAATAAGAGGAGAGATTGCAATTGAAAGCTTGGTCGTATAGCCTTGGCTAAATGAGCTAATATCCTCTAATCCATGTTGATACATATGAAGAAGCTCCCTAGCGTGCTTTAAGTACCGTCTACCTTCTTCCGTTAGCTTCACTTTCTTCCCTTCTCGTTCAAATAATGACACTCCAACCTCTGCTTCTAATTGTTTAATATGAACGGTAACAGTTGGCTGAGATATATACAATATTTCCGCTGTTTTCCGGAAACTCCCACACTCCCCCGCTGTTATAAACGTCGTTAACCAGCTAAATTCCACCTCTTACCTCTCCTTATTAAAATTATTAATCAATTCATTTAATAATCTTTAATTTTATTAATTGATTATATTTTATACAATAAATGTAAGAAAGTGAAACTTCAAAATAATTGGAGGATGATAGCATGATGAACCAAGGATTAAAAGGTGTTGTAGCCGCACAAACGATGATTAGCCATATCGATGGTGAAAACGGAATACTACTATACAGAGGATTTGAAATTCGTCATTTAACCAAAAGCCATTCATTTGAAGAAATCGTATATCTATTATGGTACGGAGAAATTCCGACACCACCTCAGCTTCAACTGTTGAAGAAACAATTAAAAGCGCAGAGAGAGCTTCCACCTATCGTGAAAAATATCATCAAACAACTTCCAGTTCATATGGATATGATGAGTGTCATCCGAACAGCTATTTCATCGCTAGGAACAACAGAATATGGATGGAAGCCAACCGTTAACGAGGCCATTACGTTGACAGCACTAGTTCCATCCATCATTGCATTTCGAAACCATCAACAAGAAGGGACACCCTATGTAGCGCCAAACGATAAATTAGACCACGTTGCCAATTATTTATATATGTTAACTGGTGAAATACCAGCAAGAGCCCATGTTGATGCGCTTGAAACGTATATGATATTAACACTCGAGCATGGGATGAATGCATCCACCTTCTCTGCTAGAGTAACAGCTTCGACTGAGTCAGAAATTATATCCGCGATCACATCAGCTATTGGAACGATGAAGGGTCCACTCCATGGCGGTGCCCCGGCAGGTGTTATAGATCTATTGGATGAAATTGGAAGTGTTAATCGTGCAAAGGAAGTGCTGAAAGCAAAAGTACAAAGCGGAGAAAAATTAATGGGCTTTGGCCACCGAGTCTATAAGACTCATGATCCACGTTCGGTTGCCTTAAGAGAAAAGCTGTTACAATTAGTCGGTGAGGATGCTTGGCTTGATTTAGCCCTGCATGTCGAAAATACAGCCATTGACGTATTACAGGAGCTAAAGCCAGGTCGCGCGTTATATACGAATGTAGAGTTTTATGCAGCAGCGATTATGAAAGCAATTCATATGAAGCCTGAATTGTTCACCCCTACATTTACCGCAAGCAGAGTTGTAGGTTGGACGGCGCATGTATTAGAGCAAGCTGAAAACAATACCATCTATCGTCCACAATCTGAATATATCGGTGATCGTAAACATAGGGAGCAATAGAGTAGAAAGAATACAGGAATCAAATATTGCCTGTATAAGAATCATTTTGAGAAAAGTTACTAACCGAAACAAAAAGCTCCAACATTTATTAAAGGAGATGCTGGAGCTTTTGTTAAATAGTCCTAAAGTTATAACCGTCTTAGGTAGTTGAGGCTGTAAAAAAAAAAAAAAAATGTTGGTATCATTTACTTAAAATGAAACTACTACCCTAATCATTGTAACTTTCTGTAAGTAACTTTCATAATCTCTATATCTGTATTTACACTGATTTGAATATGTAACATTCACTTCATAGTATGTACATAGATGACACCTTAAGAATGTACAGTTTGGATGATGTTGCAGCAAGTTAGCATTTATTCTAGACTTCAACCTTAGGAATTCTCCACCAGTTTCCTGTCAGCTACCGAGCGCTTTGGCACTTACTCGGATTGGACTTTTATCAGCTAGCAATTAACGTCTTACTGGGCACGCCTACTACAAAAAACTTGGGGGTCCCAGGCTTTTTCACCTTAAATATGTCAATTAATTCACAGAAATTTTCCCTTTATTAATCGTTCGAATCAATGCAATGATACTTCTACAAATTAACAGCTTTAACACAACACTAATAAATGAATGAACCCATGTCCAGCCCTTTCGCCATGTAATTAGTTTTGTCTTTCTTTCCGCAATGGTCTCTATGAGAACTTGGGGAATAACAAAGGGAAATAGTTTTAATAGTATCCCTGCTGGCTTACTATTGAGTGTCCATTGATTATAGTAAAGGAGCATTAAAGGGTAATGTATAAAATCAAAGGGTAAATGAACTTTCAGCTTACCAGAAAACTTCTTTTTATATTTCAAGTATCCCTTTGAAACTAAATAAAGATCTGCAAAATAATTACCAATCACACTAACAAGATACACAATAACCCAATCTTTAAAGGACCGCTTTACGATGGCGAAAGGTAACAGAATCAATCCAATTGCAGTGGTAAGCATTAATAAATAATATGGAAGATTGCTCTTTTTTCTACTCATTTCTAGGTCACCTCCTACTATAAATAGGATGGCGTCGTTTAAAGCTTTTATACAGTACAAATTGCTACTGATTAGAATATAAATAAACAGCCTGTTTTTTTAAAAGGCTGTTTTTATAAAACCTATTCATGACCATTCTTCGATAGCTTTAATGCAATTTTCTGTAGCCTAGGATCATTTCCAGACAGGCCGATTTTCTCCAGCACAGCTATCATAAAGTCATAGTGAGCATGTCCACGGCTCGTAATGATATTTCCATCCACACAACACTCGGTATCAATATAAGTACCTTCCTGATAATAGTGTCTAAAATGCTCATTAATATGTGGAAGTGTCGTATACTTCCCCTGCAACTTCCCGGCAGCGGCGACTAATACGGAAGAAGCACAACTTGCTGCTATCACGCCTTCAAAGCCTTTAATAAACGCAAGGAGCGCAACGTTTTGAAGTAATTCCTCCGTAATCTCTCCACCTGCCATGAGAAAAATATCATATTGATTAGGGTCCTTACCCTCCATGGAGGTTGATGAAATAAGCATACCTCCATCAGATGAAATCAAACCTCCACCGATGGATACAGTCTCAATGGTGTATCCTTTGTTTACCAAAAACTTTTGAAGCAATGCAACCTGCCACATAGCGAATTGATCATAAACGAAAAACGCAACCTTCCCCATCTCATCACTCCTATTTTAAAGTCCTGTTCTTATCTTACAAATGGTGATTCGTGCCCAGCTACTATACCTCTTACGGAAACTCTTTATGGTCTAACTAAGTATACACATTGCTGGAAAATGTTGACAAACTATTAGCTAATTTTGTTTAAGTACAATATTTCACAATCTTCCTTCCTTTAGGCTACCATGACCCATTAGGACTCTGAGGGGCTTCTATTTCTACTTACTATTTACTGCTTTAACGACATATAGCAGGTACCAGTCGATAGACAAATAAGACAGCAAACGTATATGGTGATATTTGAAAAAATTTCCATGCTACTACTCATTCATAATACCATTTTGCCTTTTTCTTCCCGTAGCTCGTTTTTTCTCGGGTCGAAACAATTCTCCAAATGCTACATCTCCTAAAATCAACATAGCCCCGGCTATTTGCACAAGACTTAACTTTTCTCCTAAAATGACAGCTGAAAATATCAATGCCGACAGCGGCTCCAAATATCCGAGGATTGATACTGTCTGAACGGGCAAACCACCTATGGAGGAAATCTCCAGCATAGCAACCATTGGCTCCCTAACATTCCCTTTTATTCATGACAGGTTATTTGACCAAGGAAAAAGTGATTTTTCTTTTTCCCTCGAGTAGGATGAAATGGCAAAGATCGTCGCCATTTCATCTTGGCGGGTGATGGAGCTGGATTTAGCCGTAACATTGTATAAACTAAACACCAGAAACTTATGCTTTCTGTACAAAAAAGTGTATTAATCCTGTTTGGATTAATACACCTACTTCTACTAACTTATCAAGCGATTATATTTCTTTTCAATACTAATTTTTGATCTATCAAATAAAGATGCTATTTCTCGGTATGTCATTCCATTACCAAGAAATTCAATACGTGCAATTTCCTCTCTCTTGCCCATTTTTTATATTTACTTACTGTCCTAATTTTTTCCCTTTCAGCAACTACCCACTGTGGCTCCGGAAGAATAGTCTGACTTTTTATTATAGTCATACTTTGATTTTAGTTACCGTCATAAAAGTATTTGATCATAGTTTGAATTGAAGAATAACTTCCTCTAACTCCATCGCCATTTTAGCTAACTCTTTCGCTGCAAAGGAGACATCCTCCATAGAAGCACTCATTTGTTGAGAAGCCGCTGCAACATTCTGTGAATGTTCATTTACATCTAAAGATGTGTTTGATACATGTTTAATGTGATTGACTACTTCGATAATACGGTTTTTCATTTGATCCATAGCGATACCAACATCTGAAATATTTGAAGATACCGTAATCACTGCACCCTTAATCTCGTCAAACGCTCTTCCACTTTCATTTATAAGCAGTAGTCCATCTTTTGCTGAATTTGCTCCCTTATCAACGAGGCTCATTGATTCGTTTATTCCATCCTTAATGTCTACGACTATATCATTTATTTGTAATGCGGATTGGCTCGATTGCTCAGCAAGTTTTCGCACTTCATCTGCAACAACCGCAAAGCCCTTACCATGTTCTCCTGCTCTTGCAGCTTCGATTGCAGCATTTAAAGCTAATAAATTCGTTTGTTCTGAAATTGATTGGATTATTAAACTAATTTGGCTGATCTTGTTGGACTTTTCGCTCAGCTCACTAATTTTTTTAGCAGATGAGGAAACGTTCTTATCAATTTCGTTCATTTGCCTTACAGTTTGGTGAACCACATTACTACCTTGTTTAGCTGTTTCTGCTGAACTATTAATCGAATCTCTTACACTCTCCATGCTTAGTGAAACATGATCTACATGTTTAGATACCTCATTAATAATTTCAACTGCATCTTCCATAGCCATCTTCTGATCATCTGTTCCCGCTGCAACACTTTGGATTGATTGTGAGATTTGAATTGACGCTTCCTGGTTTTGAATTGACCCTGCAGCAAGTTCTTCAGAAGTAGCGGATAATTGCTGAGACCCATCGGATATTTTTGTAATGACATCTTTTAAACTATTAGCCATAATATTATAATTTTTGCCCATTTCTCCGATTTCATCAGTAGAATTAATGGTAACTCGCTGTGTAAGGTCACCTTTTGACATAGCTAATGAAAGATTACTAATCTTTTGAATACTACTAGTAATTCGCAAGCTCATGAAAATAGAAACTAGTACAGCTATAATAGCCGCGATTGCACCAATAAACAATAATGCCCCACGAATATCATTTGCCGTTTCAGACAGTTCACTTTGTTCAATAACAGCAATGTACTTCCATCCTTCATTAGCTGAAGTAACTGTATTTAGTACAAAATCTTCCCCATTAATTGTTGCTTCAAATGTCCCATCTTTGCTTAAATCCTTTAATTGAGGGACATTCAGCTCAGAAATAGGCTTGAAATTCAACTCTGGATTTTTCGGATTTGCTAGAATCGTTCCATCACTTTGGGTTAGGATGACATAGCCATTCTCGCCTATTTTAATATCCTTTATAATATTAGTTAAACCTTCTAAACTAACATCCAGTCCTAAAACACCATTTTGTTTACCATCTTGTTCAATTGTTACTACGTTACTAACTATTATTCCATCTTGACCTGTTGCAGCATAGGCGCTTGTTAGTTTAACTTTACCTGGTTCCTCAAGAGCTGTTTTATACCACGGGCGTTCTCTTGGGTCAAATCCAGGTGTTGTAGGGCCTTCAGGATATTGGACGTAACCTCCATCAGGTGTTCCCATATATACATAAGCAGCATTTGGATGTGTTTCTCCAAATTGTGAAAATACTTCAAAGATTGCTTTCTCTACTTCTCCATTTTGCGAAGGTGTCATATCAATGGAATCACCCGCAGCAGTTTGAGCAACATAAGAGGTAATGCTTTTGTCCGCTTTCATTACTTCTGGATTTGTTGCTAATAATAAGGCATTTTCTCTTATTGATTCAAAATACATAGAAATGGCGTTATCAACCTGTGTAATTTCTCGTTCACTAAAATTAATGTAATCCTGTTCTGTGGTTTTACTCACTTTATTATTAACGAAAAATCCAATAAATAGCATCGGTATTAACGAGAGTAATAGCGAATAGACTAATAATTTAGCTTTAAAGGTGAACTTTAATTTTTTCATATCCTCTAATCCTTTCCTTTAATTAGAAAAGGGCATATGAAAATGCCCCTTCCGCTGATTACTGTTATTTTTGAACCAATGCTTTAAAATATGCTGTTTGTCTTGAGAGAATTAACATCTCCTGGTTAAACCAAGCATTTGCTTGCACTGTATCAAATTCAACGACTAACGCCTGCTCCTTATCATCAGCAACTACTGGCTGGTCAAGGGCGTATAAAGGATCTAGTGTATATAAACTACTCCCACCAAGGAAGTTCTTTTCTGTTCCAACATAATTCGATACAACCGTGTAAGCTTGTGCTCCAATAGCGACTGCATCCCATGTAACCATTGAACCCTCTGGATACGGATTAGCAGAAATAACCTTATTTATTTCCATTTCTCCACCGTATTGTCCATGCCAAGCAGACGGAATTGCAATCATGTCTGCACGCTTAACCGCTAAAACTCCAGATGCTTCTGGAAACTCTGCGTCTTCACCTATTAATAAACCAATTTTCCCTAATTCTTTTGTTTTAAAAACAGGCAATGATTCACCAGCATTAGCCCAAACCTTATCACTCTTACTTAAATGTGTTTTTTGATATTTTCCTGCTACGGAACCATCTTGAGAAATAAGTAAGGCTGAATTGTATAGATCCATGCCGTCCTGTTCAATAAAACCAAATACAATAGCAACTTCATATTTTTTAGCAATCTCTGTGAAGAACTTAGCAGATTCGCCATCTGAAGCTTCTGCCAATGCATTTACGTCATGTTTCTTCAGTCCATCAACTGGTCCCGTTAAGGATAGCTCAGGAAGAACAACTAAGTTTAAATCAGCATTTTTATTCTTTGCTTCTTCAATCAAACGTACAATCTTCTCTTTGTTTTGCTCTTTCTCTCCTAAAACAGGTTCATATTGAAGAGCACCCGCAACAATATGATGTGATGTTGTATTCTTTGTATAATCCCATGGTGCAACGGTATGCATTAACTCTTTATATAATTCAGGCCTTCTTCCCTCTAAAGCTTCTTTATTCTCATTTTCGTATAATTTAGGATCTACTGTTGCAAACGTTATAGTTGGCTCATCGATATCTTCACTTGGTGTCATAACAACAGGTGCTTCTGCAAGCTTCGTTCCTTTTGGTGACCAAATAGCACTACCACCAATCATATGAAAGCCATTTTCAGTATTTGAACGGTTAGCACTAACAACATACATTCCGTTTTGTTGTGCTCGCGCTGGTAAAGCTGAAATGGCTTGTGCTGAAGAATTTGTTGGAAAGGCTAAGATATCAGCACCTTGGATACCTGCTAATCTGGCAGTCTCCCAATAAGCTGAATCCATGCAAATATTTATGGCTATCTTACCAAGCTTCGTATTGAATACTGGTACACCTAGGTCTCCCCAAGCTCCCCAATGCATTTCTGTTTCCCACATTTGCGTTTTTCGGTACTTTCCAATATAGCCTTCCGGCCCAACAAGTGCTGCAGAATTATAATAAAGATTTGTTTCCTTGTCTACTTCAGCCATACCGAAGACAATATATGAATCGTATTGTTTAGCTAGTTTTTCAAAGGCATCCGTTGTTTTTCCTGGGATTGAATCAACGAATGGCTCAATTGCCTCTCGATCAGCATAATAATAACCTGTTGTTGCCATCTCTGGAGCTACAACGAGCCTCGCTCCGTTTTTAAAAGCATCCTCAGTTATCTTTAAAAGCTCTTCAACGTTTTTATCTCTTTCATTGAGAATAGGATTAAATTGAACTGAAGCTACTTTAAACGGATCCAAAATTTGTTCTACTTTCTTCTCTTCTTTTGCTTGTACTTGAGTTATCTCCTGATCCCAGTAGTAGCCAGTGGTAGATACTACCGTAAGTAGAATAAGAAGCACGGTTAATAATTTTTTTGTTTTCATATTGCTCTCCTTTAGTAACTAAGCTTTGATAATTGATACGTATTGTTCTCAAAGTTTTATATGTAGTGAGATTGTATTCAATGAAGTCAGCTTTTTTAAGTTTGTATTTTCATAACTTTCTAAAGTAAAATCTTTAATTCCACAATATTACTCATGGATCATAACTCATCTTCTTTAAACACTCTTAGGCTATTAGTAACATCTTCCTCCTTTTATAAAGACAAACAAAGAAAAACGGATATATCCATAAATAGATATGGAATAGCCGTTTTTTTGTTTGGGCTATTCGGCAACCTGGCAATCATAGTTCCTTATGAGAACGTTAGACCCAAAGCTTTGCGTCCTTACCTTTCGATAAGTTTGCCTTTATCGTCATTTTAAAATAAATATTTTCATGTATTAATTCGTACCTTTAAGATAATACAAAAGTCGGATAAATCTTTCAAGTACTTTTTTACTGGTAAACACTCTTTCTTATTATTCTATGTAAAATAAAAATAGAAGCACTTGTTGAGGTTAAGTAATTCGGTTGTGGAGTAGAAAATATAAAATCACAAGTCTTTTAACAAGGGAATTCGCATAATAATTCCCTTGTTTCTTTTTATTGATATGACAAGGATTACTTTGGTTTAACATTGAAAATAGCAACGGTTTTAGCATTGCTTCTGACTAGTGGACAACAGTTATTGTTCACAAGTCAAATGTGTGCTAAAAATAAGGTCAAAACCTATGATAATTGGATAACTAATTAAAGGTATATCGGAGGTAAATAAGGTTTTTCATGGTAAAATATAGATATAGAGATTGTGAAAGAATGTTCTTAAACTAACGAAGCAGGATAGTTCAACAAGAGGATTAGTAGCTATGATAAAATCAGAATAGTTTAAAAATAGTAAGGGGGAAAAATTATGGCTTACGAAGAAAATTGTCCTTTTTGTAATCCTCATAAAGATAAAGACCAAAATATATTATCTGAAAATGAAACTTGTTATTTGTTACAGCATAATAAACAACAAGATGTATTAGAAGGTTGTGCAGTAATAGTTCCTAAAAAACATCACGCTAATGCCTTTGAGTTAACTAAAGATGAGTGGAACGATACATATGAACTTTTACAAAATGCTAAAGAGTATTTAGATAAAGAGTTTTCTCCTGATGGTTATACACTGGGGTGGAACGTTGGTGAAGTATCTAATCAGTTTATTTTCCACAGTCATTTTCACGTTATCCCAAGATATAACGATGAGCCGTTAGCTGGTAAAGGAGTTCGTTATTGGTTAAAACAACCTGTAAATAAGAGAGAAAAACTAAAAATACAAAAATAGTCTTATTGCGTTAACGGGTGCAATTTTTAATAAGCAAAATGAGAGATCGGCAGATGCGGGTCTCATTTTTTATTGGAAGAAGGATATGGATCTGTTCTTATTGAAGTATAGGTCAGTAGAGTTTAAGAAGAAGAAATGTTGTAGAGGGAGGCGTTATTTTGGGAATTAAGCGTAATTTAATCTATCTTGTTACCTTGGTATTTCTAACAATTGCAATATACTTTATTGTTGATTCTATCTCATTTAAAGGGGTATTGGACCAATTTGAACCAGTATGTATACTACTTTCTCTTATAGCATCTCATTTAATTACTACAAAGATTCTTGAACAAGTAAATCATTAGTTTGATTTGAATTAACCGTTGAGAGAATGCAATAACAGTGGTGCTGTTCCATGAAGGATGTACCACTTTTTGTTGAAGTAAAGAGGCAGTTATGTTTAATAAGGGTATTGGATTTTTATGGTAAATACTATACTTTTAAAGAGGGGGTGTCATCTTTGAATAAAAATAATTGGATAAAAGTGCTTCTTGCCCTTTCACTTCTTTCTAACACTATATTTATTTATGTAGTTTTCAATACGAAAACCAATAAGGTCAATCAAGAGGAATTACTTAAAAGTGCAATTATAATAAATGAGTTTAGTGAAAGAGCAAAAGAGTGGCGTAACTTTAATGATTTTATTAAAGAACTTTCAAAACAAGAAGAGGATAGCTTTCCTGTATTAGAAAAACAATCTGATATGTATTGGGAGCTTGCAAAACCAATGCAGTCAGTTATTTTAAAGTCAACTCTTTATGTTTTGAAAACCGAACATTCTTCTTTTATATTTTCATTTGAAAAAAAATATGAAGATGTAATAAATACTTTTAAAGAAAAATTACCATTGATGAATAAGGAACAATTGATATCCTTAGAAGAGAAAATGGATGATGCTTATAAAAATTTTGTTGGAAAAGGTGAATGGGGAATTAGTCAACCACAAACCAAGATAAATATAGATTTTAAAAAAGAAAATTTAGACTTAGTAATTGACCAACTGACTAAAATTCACAAGGAATTGCAATCAATCAAGTAAATTTCTTATTAAAGTAATGGGTGCGAGAATTTAAGAAGATAAAGATAAGATCATTTGCTGATTTTATCTTTATTCAAGAAAGGAGAAGTTAAGCTATGCACCACCTAAAAATGGTAACATTTAAATTGTTACTTCCTATCCTTCTCTTTTTATTAATTATAATCACTTTTTTCGTCCTCTCACTATTCATTAATGGTGACCCAAATGAATTTAAAGAGGATGAAAGATATCTTGGGAATAAAGAAGCTACGCAAAATCTTCAATTTATTATTACCGTAAAAGATAAAAATGGGCATGACATAGAAATTTTAAATCAAGATAAAAAATATGGTAGATATATATATAATGAAATAGGAAAATTTACTCGAATCGCAAAGAAAAATATACAGTGGAATTCAATGATAAGAGTAGAGCAGAAATCCTTTAACAAGAGAGTTAACTTTCATTTATACGTAAGTACAGATCAAAATTATGTAATCTTAGAATCAAATGGTGATGTTTACAAGGTTACAGAAGAATTTAAGAGCATACTATTTCAAATTAAATATTGAATTCTTAACTATACTGACGTTCATATCCTTATTGAATTAACTGGTGTTTATGTTAAATAGGGTAATACAGATGTGGAGGCTAATATGGTGATACCGGATGAATTAGACGGTGCAAAGGTAATTAAGTATACTTCAAATACCTTATCAAATAAATTTGGAACGGTTAGGATTATAAACGAGCAGAAAGAAACAATTGATGAAATACCTATTACCGCAAAAGCTATTTGCAAATACGAAGGAAGTAATGAGTATTACCTCTTCTCATGTGATTTGAAATGGGAAGTTATTGGTGACTTTGATTGCGACTCTTTAAAAGAAGCAATGGAGATAGCTAAAAATAGTAATAACATCAAATTTGAGGATTGGATAACTAAATAGTCTTATTGCGTTAACGGGTGCTTTAGTTGAAGAACAGGTCAATAAATTATATAAAAACGCAGAGGGCTGTTAAAACCTCTGCGTTTTCTTGTGCGATTTCGTTGTCTAAATTTATGCGATTTATCCTGTTATTTCGCTTGTTATTTTAGTTTTTCTACCTCTGAACCGAACTACTTATGTTGAGGTGCCTCTATTTTTATTTTAGCATGTATATAAACTAGTCAAGCCTTGCTATTAGTCACCATGAGCCGGTGATTCAATTTCACCCTCTGGCTTCACCCATAAATTCATGACTTCTCCATCTTTAAGATAGTAAATGTTGTAAGAGTCTACTGTTTGATTATCACTAAACAGAACAATTAACTGTGCTTTCATTTGTCCCTCTTGAATCCCAGCATCATCGATCGAGATGACTTCCTCACTATATTGATAGCCCTCATTCGTAAAGTCATATCTGTATTGTGTAAACTGTTTATTGCTACTTGCTTGTGGCTCACCAAACATGCTCTTTATTTCCTCTTCAGTCTTTCCAATTATATTTTTCTTTTTAATGTCTTCCACTATATTTTCGTCCGTATTGTTTGCTTCCTTATTATCTTCCTTGGTTGCTTCATCAATTTCTTCAGTTGGATTAGTAGCCTCGTTTTCCTCATCTTGTTTTGCATTTTCGGTATTTTGTTCCGATTTTTCTGTTGCCTCTTGTGGTTCCCCAGTCTGGCTATTTTCCTCTTGCACCACTTCGTCGTTTGTTCCTACTGTATTACAAGCTGCTATACTACTGATTAAGAACATTTCGATTAACATCGTTTTCAAATATTTTTTCATAGTAAGATCCTCCTTATGATTCTACATCTTCTACGATATGAAGCTCTTTTACTATTTGATCAAAACGGACTCCATGACCTTCCTCTGCCTCTAAGAAAAATTTCTGTTTCACAATGAAGCTTCCGTTCTGCCCGTTATCAAATACATAGTAACGAATCATCGGATCATCCCATTCTGTACCACCTGATCCGCCGATACCATATACCATCCATCCATTAACTGGTTCTTCCACTTCTTTAGCATCTGGAATTTCGATCATGCCTTCTTCCTTTAATCGATTTTGTAATACTTGAATTACCTTATCTGGTGATTGCTTGACTTGACTAATTTCCATATAGACTTCAGGGTAGCGCTCATCTAATTCTTCTTTTAGCACGATTCGGTCATTTCCTTCAACTTGAATCAATTTGTAACGCTCTTCATCAAAGTAAATGACATAGTTGGATGTACCCTCATGAACCGTTACATTTGAGTCTTCTTTCATTCCTTCTAGCTCTATTTCAATTGTCTTTTCAGGGACAAACCATTCCTTCATTTGACTTACGAGAGCCATCCCCGTTTCTGTTGTCGTTGCTAACAGGACCATTATAATGGCCGCAGCAATGGAGGAAATAAAACTGATTCGCCCCCATTGTTTCTTTGGTTTTGGCTCTGTATATCTTCTAGGTGCATGCTCCTTAACAGGAGCTTCTTCTTGAATACGCTTTTCAATTTGGTTCCAAATATCGTCCTTCAAACTTCCTGAATGCTCTGTACCCTTGAGCAAGCTTTTCTTTAACTGCTGATCAATAGGTTCTTTCGCCATCATTATCCCTCCCTCACTTTTAATAAGAGCTCTTTTAATTTCTGCCTTCCTTTAAATAACCTTGATTTCACCGTATTCAGATTTAATTCTAGAATTTGTGCTATTTCTCGTTCTTTAAAATCACTCAAATATTTCAACACTAATGGGACTCGGTGTATATCTTCAAGCTCCCCAATGGCTTCGTAAAGCTCTTCATACTCTTCAAATTCATAATGGTCAACTTCTGGCGGAAGATTGAGTTCCTCATTAATGTCTATCGGAATCGTTTGGCTATTTTTCTTTAAGAATCGGTTACATTCATTTAGTAAAATTCTGTACAACCATGGCTGAAACGATTGATGATTATCAAAGGAATGAATATTTCGATACACACGTATGAAGGTTTCTTGAACCACATCTTTAGCATTTGCTTGATTTCTAGTAACGGCTGTCGCAATTCGGATCGCATAATCTGCATATTGTTCATATAGTTGTTTAAAGGCTTTTTGGTCGCCGCCTTTTATTCTTTGAATCAGTTCATGTTCCACTGTTCATCCCCCTTCCTTTGTAACCTCTTCACTATCATTACCTCGCTACTTCATAAAAAGTTTTCACGAAGCATCATTTTTTTAAGAAACTTTGCTTATTTATGATGTTACTAATCTAAATATTGTACAGTGTTCATGTTTTTCATTAGAAACCAAAGGTACTTCCTTAATACATTTTACAGTTCTGTTTAATATTGGATTGTCATGTTATAATGAAATTTATCCCGCTCTAACTGGGGCTAAGACCCCCACTTCAAAACTTTAGAAGATTCAAATAAGTTTAAGTGGGGATGAGGAAAACCTTAACTGATTGTTAGTTGATCTTAATAAAATCCATAATAAGGAGAAAACCCGTGAAGAATAGGTATGTATTCACAAGTGATTTGAATCAAATTTTTGATACGTTCTCTTTCAAAGGGAGTAGTCTGCCCTTTTTTAGACATTCACATAAAGATTCGATCATCACAGGGTGCTCTATTTTGTAGAAAACAACTATCTATTATTAAGATGCTTGTACACTGTACACCTATCATGTGATAGGTGTATTTTTTATGAGCAGAAATGGGGAAATCATAATGTTAAGTGAACATATACAAATTTTTAAAATCCATCTTTTACTTCAATTAGAATAAATGGAAGATATAAAAGGACTACATTCTCATTTTTGAACCATGACTGATTCTATCTCCCAGTAAATTTTAATGTTTAAACACGTCCCGATCCTTGCTCAACCCAACTCTCCATTTTTCTCCATGCGTAAAGAGAGAATAAGCTCCCCAAGAACAGACAAATGACCCAAACTCCCAACAGCTCCATGAATGAAGTTTCCAGTTTATACGAACGAAGAAAAAACTTAATGATATAGTAATCCATCACTAGTGGTAACGATAAAGTTAGGCTATATATAAGTACAAACTGTTTTCTTCCACCCTTTCTAATATCTCTCCAGTTCTTACTCATGAATAAACCTCCCCCATCAAACCTTCTTCCATTTATATGCAAGGTAAGTTATCAATAAGAATCGAGAAAGGTTTCCTCTATTCAGGACTTTACATTTCCACTTACGAATGAGCAAGTAAATTGCAAAAAAAAAGCAAAAGGTGATAGGCATCTTCTGCTTTTTGTTTACAATTTATTTTTAGCGTAATATAACAGATTGAAAACTTATCACCCCGCCTACTTGCGCTGCAGGGATGACGTTTTCAGAGGGCACAACCCAGAAAAATTCGGGGATAACAAAAGTGATAAGGTTGCTATACAAGAAGCTTTAAAGGATGCTCAATCTTCTGGATTTGAGTTTGGAAGCAGTGGTTTAGCAGTTCGAGCATTTGTACCCTTAAAATATAACAATAAAATAATCGGTACACTCCAAACTGGTCTAAATGGTAGTGTCGTTAATGAAATTACTCAATCACAAAAAGGTGTTTTACTTAACATTATAAATTTAAATGGAGAAATTCTCGTTTCTTCTTTGGAGGAGAATTTAGGTAATACTCTTGAAGCTAATGCTAAATCTATGATTTCAGATGTAACATCAGGAGAAGAAGTAATCCATACTCGAGAAACTCTCGTAGAATTAAACATGCCACTTTATGACCCCACTAAGACTGAAGTAATTGGTGTCATCCAAATTCAACAAGACGTAACAACTATTAAGAGTTTAAATAAAAGTATTTTAGTCTATTTAGTAGCTGTTGGTCTTGCAACACTTCTTATCGTTATTGTAATCGCTTGGTTTGGTAGCAAAGGATTCACAAATCCACTCGTAAGAATTAATGAAGTGATGAAACAAATCTCTCTTGGTAATCTAGCAAACAAAATAGATGATAGACATCGAGAAGATGAATTTGGTCAACTTTCCAAATCTATTATTGAAACACAATCTAATCTAAAAAGCATTATTCAAAATATTACGGACCTTTCCTCTACTGTCAAGGGCCATTCTTTACAAATGAAACAATCATTTGAAGAGGTAAATCAAGGAAGTAATCAAGTAGCAATCACAATGCAAGAGCTTTCAGAAGGGGCTGAACTGCAAGCCCAGTCCACCGGTCAACTTTCCGAACAAATGGATTTGTTATCAAGTCGAATTAACCAAGCAAGTCAAAATGGTAAATTCATTGATGAATCAACAACTGATGTAATTCGAATTACATACCAACGTAAAGAACTTATGGGTGCATCAATAAATCAAATGAAAACGATCAATGACATTGTACTAGATGCCGTCCAAAAGGTAAAAGGACTAGATAAGCTATCAAAAGAAATGTACAAATATAATCGCCTAAATCACTATAGTCATCCGCAAAAGTATCAATTGAAGTTCTCATGATAGAAGGTGGGCCTTATACCATCAAATAAAACTCGGGAAAGTAGCTCTTTCCCGAGTTTTATGTTCATTGTAATCCTGCTTTCACCCAAGAAGCCACTGTCACCGTCCGCTTTGCTTGGTGTTTAACAGCATCTTCTACATTCTCTACCATTTTACCTTCTTGGTTAACCGTTACTGAAGTTCCGTATGGATTGCCTCCTGCCGCAAAGATGGTTGGATCTGTATAGCCTGGTGCAGCAATAATCGCTCCCCAGTGATACATAGAAGTGTATAACTGTAAAATCGTTTGCTCTTGGCCTCCATGTGGATTTGCAGCAGAGGTCATTGCACTGACTACTTTATTCGCCAGCTTTCCATTAAACCATAAACCACCAGTTGTATCAATAAATTGCTTAAACTGAGAGGCAACATTCCCGTAACGAGTTGGAACACTAAAGATCATAGCGTCTGCCCACTCAAGATCATCAAGTGTCACGACTGGAACATCTTTGGTTTCATCCATATGGCCCCTCCAAGCAGGATTTGTATCAATCGCACTATCTGGTGCCGTTTCAGGAATTCGTAATACTTTCACATCAGCCCCAGCTTCCTTAGCTGCTGTCTCCGCCCATCTAGCTAACTGATAATTCGTTCCTGTTGAGCTATAATAAATAATTGCTACTTTTACATTTGTCATCTTAAATTCTCCTTCACTATGTACTCACACATAAGTTTACCCATATTTTTCTTCGATACTCTCATTTCACTTATATAAATTTTAATAGTCATTTCTTAACAAACGCTACTTAATCGGGTTTCCTGGTGGAACATAGTAAGGTGGGACCTTCAGCCATCCCCTCTTTCTCATTAGGACACGAAGAGTTGCTCCAAATGTCACAATCTCTGAGTAGTATTCCAGCCACATCATGGCCACATCATTTCGAATCGCATCCACCTGCCCCTTTGATGATAGCTGAGAGATTGTAACAAATTTGAATGCTACCCCATTTACGATCTCGTCATCTGTTAATTTAACTCCTAAGGGAATATCATTATTATCGGAATCAGGCTTAGGGGAAGCAACGACTGAGAGTGGAATGCCTTCCTTTATCATAAAATCTGACAATCGTTTTGACTGAGATTTACATAGCTTCAATGCATCGTGTAACATTTCTTTTACTTCATCATCCTTCGTCGTATTGAGGCCAATCTCCTCATATCGAATAAATTCTTGTACAGTCGTTAAATACTGCCAGCAGTCACCTACCTCAATAATGTTAAGTGGTGATTTTTCTTCAACATCAACGAACGTTTTAATCGTGTTCCACAAAGCTTCAAATGGATTACCCATACAGTCACCTCGAATCAATTTTCACTTATTATGCGCAAAGTTTACCAATTCAACCGTGATATTCCACATATACTTACAAATGTATACAAATGGAAAAAGGCTACTTTTCAATGAACGAAAAGTAGCCTTTTTCTGTTTATGCTTCTCAGTACTTAGTAATTTAAATTCCTCTATTTTGAATAATCAACCAATGATTGTCTTCGTCATTCAGGAATTAACAGCAGCTCACAACTCGATAATAGATGTTTTCAACATATATTTAAGCTTTTCTGATCCAAAATGAATTCATATACAATTGTTGAAAGGCGAACTTCCTCAGGTTATTATGACTGATTGAACCGAATTCAACGTCAGAATAGACCATGCTAATTCCTAGTTGTTTTGTAACCATTAGTCTGTGGTGAAGTAATGCATGTTGACACCCTTTACCCCTGAATTCTGGAAACGTATAGGCATTTGCAAAATAAGCCTTATTTTGATGAATAAAAATCGATGCTAATGCCGCTGGATTGTTATCAACGTAAGCAATATAATTCTTAAAATTTGGTTGATAAAAATAATGTGATTGTCTATGAATGACATCATCACTTAGCTTCAAATCATTGGAATTAACTATTAGTTGAATCAACTCTTTTACATTGTCCTTCGTAATTTCACTTATAGTAAGTGCTTTTTGATTATAGTTAGAAAAGTACGGTTGATCTTGACTCCATTTTAAAAATACGAGCTGATCTGATAGCATAAATCCGTTTTCCGTTAATATATTCGCGATTTCGTTATTTACATGTAGAGGTGACATATCAAAACAAGGCGAGATATTCTCCTTTTCGTATATAGCAAGTATTTTGTGTAATTGATCCTTGTCTTCTAAGCTAAACCCCTTTACGCGATTGTAGTACATAGATTTAGGGGATTTAGTATCAATTAAAACCTTACAATTTCCTACTTCAAGCACTTCAAGTTGTTTTACTTCTTCTGATAAGGCTCTTTTCGAATTAAATTTCGTTAACTCCAATTCAAAAGCTTCTAACTTATGCACTTCTTCTAGTATCATCTAACTACACACCCTTAATATAGGCTATTTTTCATCTATAATATATTCGATATGACCTTACGAATCCCTTTAAAGAGGCTGAAACATATAATCCTGCTCAATATATTTGTTTAAAAATTCGATGATTCGATCTTCGTAAATTTCCTTTTGGTGCTTATAGTTTCGAATATGCCCACCCTTTTTTGTAATCCATAATTCTGCACTAGGAGCATGGCTAAATATAAGTTCACTTTGTTTATAGGAAATTGCTCCATCCTTCGTACTATGAATGAGCATTAATCCTTTATTTTCGTATCGCTGAGCAGCAATATATGGCTTTACCTCTGAAAGATTCATGTCTATAAAAATGTTATCTGCGACTCTAATCATATATTTACCTACAGAATTCGGAAGACCTGTCCAATAGGCAAAAGCTTCAGAAGTGTACGATTCTAAGTCGGCAAAGGGACTATCTGCGATGACCGCCTTTACATCATCTGATTCACTGCCCACGATAATAGAGGTAGCTGCTCCCATTGACCATCCTATTAACGCAATCTCGTGTATTCCCTTGTCCTCCTTTACATAATGAATCGCTGAAAGGAGATCTGTTTTCTCCTTCCTACCTATTGTCGTAAACCGACCACCTGATTCACCACTTGCTCTAAAATCATACATAAAGACGTGATAGCCTTGGCTCGACAAACGTTTTGCCAGTTTAAGTGTTTCAATTGGCATTCTCTCTCGATTATCACCATAGCTATGTGAAAAAATGACGGCTTTATGATACAAGTAATCATAGCGTGAACTAGGGATCCACCATCCCTTTAATTCAACACCATCATAAATATTCTCAAACGATACGTCCTCATATGCTAATTCATAGTCGGACGGCAATTGTAGAATACCGAGTTTAATAGGACTCATTACTTTATACCCCATATAGATGGAAGTTCCGGTTAAGGTAATAAGTATCAGTAAAAACCCTAACACTATATTAATCATTATTTCCTTTAAATTTTCACGCCTAAATATTATTATTCTCCTCAAATTTCTCACCATATTAATAAAATGTATTACTTCTACTATAAAGTATATTTCTAATTATAGTGAGTGTGAATTAAAGGAAATTTCATTAATTTGTCCTAGTTATAAAGTCCCTTCCATTCTTTGATAAGGCTTCATGTGGTAAAAAAGCATGAACTCCTTTTGAATAATTGACTATCTGCGTAATTCTCATGTCAACAACCATTGATGCATAGGCATAGGCTTCTGTACGAGAAATAGAATAGAGGCCAGACATTAAATCTAACATGCCATCTAGAGCTATCCACATAGCCTTATCCAAGTCTTCATCGATTCCCATCGTTAACCAGCCAGATTTTGTATGTGCCATTGGCATCTTAATAGGTATATCATCGCGTATCGAAAAGGTTAAACTAACCCGTTCCATCGGACATTCAAGTGCAGGTCCACCTACCTCTCCATCCCCTTAAAGTGCATGACCATCTCCTACTGAAAATAGAGCCCCATCGACTGGAATAGGCAGGTAAAGAGTACTTCCAGCTACAAGCTCTTTACAGTCTATATTCCCCCCGCAATACCTCGGCACAACAGTTGAATAGCGCCCCTCTTCATTAGGAGGCATACCCATAACGCCCATAAACGGACGAAGTTTAACTTCGAAGTCAAAATTGTTGAATTTACTCTTACCAAGGTTCGTCTTTGTATCTAGCTCAAAGTCCAGCATAACCTCTTCTACATCATCTAGCTTCATCTCTTTATCCAATAGCTTGGAAAACCACCAGCCGATATCCACCCATACTTTCCTGGAATTACCTCATTAATTTTCACTTCAAGTGTCTGACCCACTTGAGCACCTTTCACATATATAGGTCCAACAAGTGCATGACCAAACTGGTTATGGATTCTCTCTTCACTTAATCCCGTAAACTTCCTTCTCGGTTTCCCTATACCTGGCCTTTCCTCAATCCCCCAAGCCGAATCTAAGGTTTGGAAAATAACAGTGTCTCCAGTAGATATGTCAAGAGCAGGCTTTAATTCTCGGCTAAAAAATCCGTGAAGTGTATCACTACTTGGTTTTAACTCAAAAATCTTCGACATGTGCACCTCTCCTTTTTAGTTCATCTGGTTTCACATTATCTTATATACTCTATAAAGTAAATATAATTACTATTTGGTGCGGATTCGGAATATAAAACAATAAAAAACCCCTTAAAGCTATTACGCTTTAAAGGGTTAAAATACACCGATTGGCTATTTTTATTTTTCGATAGAAGCCCACTTGTAGCTGAAGTCAGGTCCAAATGAGTGTTCTAACACATTCTTGATATAAGGTTGGATTAACCTTGCAGATCCACGTTGGTAAAGTGGTGAAAGTGCTGCATCTTCTTCAAGAAGGATGCGCTCAGCTTCTTGCATTGCTTCAAAACGTGCTACTGGATCACCACTAAGAGTTGTCTTAGCATCTTGAATTAACTTGTCATATGCAGGGTTTGAGTAGCCCATCATGTTGTGGCCACCATCCGTTACCCATAGATCAGCGAATGTCATCGCATCTAGGTAATCAGGACCCCAACCTGCGAATTGTAAATCGTATTCCATTTTTTCATCTAGCTCTAAACGTTGCTTAAATGGTACGTTTAATAGATTGATTTTTAAACCTGAAAGGTTAGTTTCTAATTGATTCTTAAAGTATTCTTGCATTTTAACAGCAGTTTCAGTGTCACCACCAAGGATTTCTAACTCAACAGAGTCAGTTCCAAGAGCAGCAAGACCTGCTTGCCAGTGTTCCTGAGCTTTTGCCACATCATACGTGTTGAAGTCACCATGCTTCGCACGGAAATCTTCACCAGTTTCTGGGTGTGTTACGAAATCAGCTGGTACTGCGAAGTTCGCAACTTGAGAACCGTTGTTTAGGATAACATCAACTAGACCTTGCTTGTCGATTGCCATAGAAAGTGCTTTACGAACATCGACATTTGCTAAAGCTCCACCTCTTGATTGGTTAAACTTGAAGTAGAATAATACTGGCTCTCCTAATG
The DNA here is from genome assembly GCF_042680805.1 of Bacillus salitolerans. Taxonomy (NCBI): domain Bacteria; kingdom Bacillati; phylum Bacillota; class Bacilli; order Caryophanales; family Bacillaceae; genus Bacillus; species Bacillus salitolerans. The sequence goes on from NZ_JBHUEM010000039.1 coordinate 41,453, forward strand.
TTGAAAAGTTAGGATCTCCTTTATACTTATCAACGAATTCAGCAGATAAACCTACACGGTCGATTTGACCAGTTTCATATAAACTTACAGCAGTAGCTGTATCTTTAACAACTTTAACATTGATTGTTTCTAACTTAACAACGTCAGCTTCCCAATAGTTAGGATTCTTAGTCATTACCCAACCTTCTTCATGCTTCCACTCTGTTAATGTGAATGGACCATTGTAGATTAGGTTTTCAACTTCTAAACCATAGTTCTCACCTTGCGACTCACGGAACTCTTGGTTTTGTGGTAAGAATGTAGCGAATGTAGTTAGTGATAAGAAATAAGGAACAGGTTGCTCTAAAGTAACTTCTAGAGTCTTATCGTCAAGAGCCTTAACTCCTAATTCGTTTAAGTCAGTGATTTCACCAGCATTGATCTTGTTAGCGTTCTTCACATCACCTAAGATGAAAGCGTATTGAGAAGCACTTGCAGGATCAACAGCTTTTTGCCATGAATAAACGAAATCTTTCGCAGTAACTGGAGTACCATTTGACCACTGAGCATCGCGAAGCTTGAACGTATAAACTAATCCATCATCGCTTACAGTGTGGCTTTCAGCCATACCAGGAACTGGTTGATTGTTTTCTCCAAGTCTGTAAAGACCTTCAAAAACTTGGTTCATTACGTTAAATGCAACAGCATCTGTACCTTGTACAGAGTCCATTGTTGGAATTTCAGCACCTTCAAGTACATTTAATACTTGTGGAGCTGCAGGTGTTTCTTCTTGTTGCTTAGTAGTATCTTTGCCACTGTCTTTTCCATCAGTACCTTGTGTAGCTTCTTCTTTGTCGCCGCCACCACAAGCTGCAAGGAACAAGCTTAGTACTAGTGATAGAACTAGTAGCATCATCCATTTTGACTTTCTCATGGATAGGTAACCTCCCCTAAAGATTAATTTTTTATCTTCGATGTTTCCATCTACAATTTGTATTATATAAGTTTTCAAACTATTTTGCATCATTTTTTTTAGAAAATTTAATATTTTTTTAATATTTGTAACCAACTGTTAATTCCAATAATTTGTCTTTAACATATTTCGTGAAGCTTAAACCCCTGATACATCAATCTTTATACACATAACAAATTCAATTTCCCTACTTCTTTACTTAGAAGTAAATACCAATTTTTTTACTACTTTTTATATTATTTTTACTAGTTTTTGAGCTAAACACATCGTTTTCAACATAAAAACCCGTGTTTCACACGGGTCTTTTCAATGGAAATAGTTGGTCTTTTAGCTCGATTGGAAGCTTTTGAATCGATTCATTTAGTACAGTAAGCTTTGTTTCTATCCTGTGTAGCAAATAAATGGTTACGACAATTGGAAACCCCACTTCACTAATGAAAGGCAATAGCTGTTCCAATACACGTCAACTCCCTTCTGTATTGTTAGTTAAAAAGAAACCAGGTTACATGTGTAACCTGGGAGATCCTGAACTATAAGATTACTTCTTCAATGTTTCGCTCAACGACTCGTGCGCCCTTTTTTGATGTATACTCTCCACCAGAAGAGATAAACACATTTGAAGCAATGATTACATCCATTGCTGCATTAACTGCCGCTGGATCAACTGGTTCAATTGGATCCTCAATCGTAAGAGTAACCGTTTTATCCTCCTGATTAAGAAACTGTAATTGAAGTACCTTTGCCATGTTCTATACACCTCCTTTCTCCATTTTATTCATGATTACTCCCCTAGGAAGTGGCTGTCATTGCGCTCAATTTCATGTAACGTCTTTTGCTGAAGACCTACTAGTGCTTGAGCAACGGCATATAAGGCATCTGTTGTGGAATCCGTTTTTACATTATTAAAGTTTTTATTCTTAAAAACTGGTTTTCCATCCTCACCAACACCCATGTCAAACGTTAAGCGAAGCTGTGAGTCCGTTATAATCGCTTGTGCCATGTACTATCACCTCCTTTGTTATTTATATAGAAGGTAATTAGCAAAAAGGGGTCATACTATTGCATGTTTTTGCCTTCGATGATAATGATTACTACCATTACTCTGTCTTCTTTTAATCCTTACAAAAAAAACTCTTATTCTATCAAACAGAATAAGAGTTTTTCAGACTGTATTTATTTTAATGCGATTGTAATAATAATGGACTTATAAACCCAACTAAAATCATCATAATCCCACCGATAGTGAAGATCCCAGGGAAAAATGGTAGGTATGTTTTACCCTTAAGATATTCGGCATTCTTCAAATCAGACCAAATTAAGCCAATAAAACCAAACGCCATGAAAATAGCACCAAGTGTGACAATTACATCATAATTCATTTACATCCACCTTCCCTTCTTGCCTATTCTAACATATTTCGACAAATGATAGAAAGAGTTTGGTGTGTTACTTTTTCCCACACCATTCACCCTACCTATTTTGAACAAAAGGCTCAGGGTGCCCCGTTTATCCTATGACAAAGCAAATGTTCTTAAATGAGAAAGGGTGCTTTTTCCATTTATTCATGACAGGTTATTTGTCCAAGGAAAAAGTGATTTTTCTTTTTCCCTCGAGTAGGATGAAATGGCAATGATCGTCGCCATTTCATCTTGGCTGGGCGATGGAGCTGAATTACTTAAACATCTCGTAATAAGACACCTTAAAAACTTATCATTTCTTTTCTTTTAATAAATGAACTAATAACCAGTCCTGGAACAACCTCTATATCCCTTTCCAATGTATAGCCGTTTTTGCTATAAAGCTTTATTGCTGGTTCATTATCTCGGCCAGTTGATACTTGAATGGATCCTTTTGGCTCTAATGCCTCAAGAGCATGTAGCAAGCTTTGTGCAATTCCTTTACGAAAATGATTCGGATGTACGACCAATCTGCAAATGGTTAACGCTCGATTTTCTTTTTCGAACGAAATGGCTCCAGCTAACACCCCTTCTTCAAAATAGCCTAAAAACATCTCCTTGCAGTTACGAAAGTCTTCTAACGTTTCAAGTAATGGAGGAATATCATCAAAATTGATTATCTTTGCTTCTATAAGATAGGATGCCCTCTGTAATTGATATAGCTCTTGAACTAAACGATCATTCGTAAAATCAATAATACTAATCATATTTGTAGTCTCATTTCTACTATAATATAGATCTAACAATACCACCATCCACCTTAAGAGTTGCCCCCGTAATAGCTGATGCTTGATTGGAAGCCAAAAACACAACTAAGTTTGCCACTTCTTCAGGTGTAACAAACCGGTTAATAATAGAAGTCGGTAATGAGTCATGAAATAGCTTCTTTTCAAACTCACCTTCTGACTGATTCAACCTACTTGCCTCATTCTCAATAAAACGCTGTACCTTTTCAGTTTTCGTCGGTCCAGGCAGAAATGTATTGACTGTTACGCCACTTCCGGAAACACTTTCCGCAATTCCTCGTGAAAGCCCTAATAAAGCAGCCTTCGTTGTTCCATAGTGAACCATTTCTCCTGAGAAAAAGCCACCAGTCACACTTCCATTAAATAGAACTCTTCCCCAATTATTTTGTGTCATTCCCTTGATGTAATGTCGAGATAGCCTAACTGCCCCTAAAATATGTAACTCTACATAATATTCCCACTCATCATCATTAATTTCAAGAAAGGGTTTCGGTTCGTAAACACCAGCATTATGAATAAGGATATCTGCCTTATTCCATGTATTTACTATAGCTTGAAACCCCTCTTTTGTACTTATATCTGCAGCACAGCCTGTCACTTCAGCAAGTGGATTGCTCTGTTTTAATTGCATAATTGCCTCTTGGACCCCTTGTTCTGACCGTCCATTTAGTAAAACAGTAGCCCCTGATAATGCTAGCTTTTCAGCAATAGAAAAACCAACTCCTCTAGACGAGCCAGTTACGATTGCTTTCTTTCCTTTAAGAGATATTTCCATTACAGTTCCCTCACTTATTTACAATTCTTCTGCCACCTTTGCCTTCTTTCCAGAAAACTTACGGTCATAATAGATACCAAATCCTATAATCATCGGTGTAATGATAATTGTCGGTATGAACCATAACCAGATACTGACCGATTCTATATGTAATAATCTAGGTGCTCCAAAAACGGTAAAGGCTGTAATCGTGGATATCGAGCAGCCTAGCATACCAGAGAAATGTTCATACCACCAATGCATTTTCTTTGAGGGCTTTTGCAGCCAGTATTTTAATTGGACGATTCCAAGCAGAATACCTACGATTGGAAACCAAATTAATAAAGGGAAATTTTGAGTAACACCATATATGCTAATACCGATTCCTGAAAATAATAAAACTAAAGGAAATCCGAGATCAACTGGGTGAGTATGCCGTACTTTTCGCTTTTTAAATTTTAACACTCGAAGCCCGTAATAGGCAGCAGAAGAGCTTAAGATTGCGATAAAGAGCAAGAACCATGAAAAGGATACTTGCTCGCTTGAACTTTCACCATTTAAGATTCGGTATGCTCCCATGAAAAAGGCAGAAATCGCTACAATTATCATTCCGTACACATAAATCCACCCTGCACGATTATGAATTTTCCCACCTTTTTTTGTCACTACCGGTATCCAAAAGGTGAATAAAGCGACAAATCCACCAATAATATGAATGATTTTGAAAAATTGAAATACCAATTCCATATATACCTCCTATATCATCGTTCCATTCAAATCGTATCATATTGTCAGCGATTACTTTTTTAATGTTTTGTAAAATCAATATATGGTTACACAGTTATATTCTTTATGTTTTCCCTATGTCTGTTAACACAATGACCAAAACGTAAATCATTATCATCTTTAAAGTCATTTTATCCACCATAAGAATAGAGTCACATGATTTTTACTAATTCTTTAAAATACATTCAGTTCCTCCCTAAATATTTCCTTATTCAATCCTTTTTTTAAAAAAGGTTATAATAGACATTGGAAAGAAGGGATTTTAACATTGAAAAAAATGATCTATATATCTTTAGTAATATGTTTCCTTATTAGCATATTTGTAGGTTGCAGTCCTAATCACAACAAAACAGAATTAACTGTTTCAGCCGCCTCTAGCTTGAAAGACTCATTAAATGAAATCAAAACGAACTTTGAAAAAGAAAACCCATCGATTACAATTACATACAATTTTGGAAGTTCTGGTTCCTTGCAGCATCAAATATCCCAAGGTGCCCCTGTAGATGTATTTATTTCGGCTTCAAAAGAGCCGTTTAACACCTTACTTCATAGCAATGTTGTGGATCAACGCTACACTTCAAATTTAATCAGTAATGCCATTGTACTTATCGCTTCAAAGACTAATAATAGGACAATATCCGATTTAGAAGAATTAACGAAGAAAGATTGGAGAATTGCCATAGGTTCACCTGAAACAGTACCTGCTGGTAGCTATTCGAAAGAAGCATTGGAGAAGGCAGGAGTTTGGGAACAGCTAAAGCCTACATTGATTTATACAAAAGATGTACGCCAAGTTTTAACATACGTAGAAACTGGAAATGTTGATTTCGGCTTTGTTTATCAAACAGACGCCTATATTTCATCCAAAGTAGAGATTATAAGGACAATTGAAGACACGGCACATAGCCCCATCATATATCCAGTAGGGGTTATATCTTCAACCAATCATCATGATGAAGCGGAAATTTTTTACCACTATTTATCAAGTGAAACGTCCCTTTCGATTTTTAAAAAATATGGATTTATGATACCGGTAAGCTCAAACTAAAAAGCTTACCTTTTTGCATTTACTTACACCATTGAATCCCATTCAATGCAAAGGAATTGATTTTCGTCTTGGATAAAACTATTTTGATTTAATGTTACCGGACTTCTACTATGGCAAAAACTGCTTCTGCCTCAACCAAAATGAATGTCTATAATCTATTGAATTCATAATGCAAAAGACGACACTTTTCGCAAGCGATTGAACGAATAAAAATTTTTACGAAAAATGTCGGAAAATGTCGTCTTTTGGAACTTTATGACATTGACCTGTATGTATGGATACGTTACGTTTATATAAATTAGTTAATTTTAACCTAATTTTCATAAAAGTAGTTGCTACGGGAGGTCTACGATGAGAATGTCTTTTCTGTCTAATAAGCTTATATACGCTTTATTCTTCATTCTTATCATGGAGACACTTCTCTCCATTGATCAATCCAACCATTTGTGGGAAAAATGGGTGATTCATCTCTTGCATTTTTTGATCATTCTGTTTCTTTTTTTTCATTTATATCAAAAAGAAAAAAAAGATCGCAAACTAATCCAAAAATTAATGGAAAGTGAAGAGAGGTACCGGTCACTCTCAGAATATAACCATCAGCTTGCTTACCACGATTCACTTACAGGTCTTCCAAATTGCCAACTCCTTACAAAACAGCTCGAACAATCCATACAGATTAAATTAAACACTGAATTAATCGCTATTTTATGTATCGACTTAGACCGTTTTAAAATCATAAACGAATCCTTGGGTCACCAAACAGGGGACCTCGTATTAATAGAAGTTGCAACAAGATTGAAAGAAAAGCTCGATCACAGGGCAACCCTTTCAAGACAAGGTGGAGATGAGTTTACTATCTTACTAGAACAATTGGAAAATCAAACTGAGGTTGAGCATTTGGCCGATTCGATTCTAGGTTCTTTCAAACACCCTTTTATCATTGAAGAAAGAGAGATTTTTATCACTCCGAGTATAGGAATTAGCATCTATTCAAATGAGAATATCGCTCCATACATTCTTGTACAAAATGCTGTTTCAGCTATGTATCTAGCAAAAAATAAAGGTAAAAATAACTATCAGTTCTATTATGCTGAACTAGAAAAGCGATACACTGAAAGGCTAGAGCTTGAAACTGACCTTAGAAGGGCGATTGAAAACTATCAATTTATCCTGCATTATCAGCCACAAATAAATATAATTGACAATCGAGTAATTGGGATGGAGGCTCTTATCCGGTGGAACCACCCTACAAAAGGGATTATTTCTCCCCATTCCTTCATATCACTTGCAGAAGAAACTGGAATAATTATCCCAATTGGTGAGTGGGTATTAAAAGAAGCTTGCCTTCAGAATAAAAAGTGGCAACAAGAGGGATTTCCTCCTTTTGTAATGGCGGTCAACATATCAGCAAGGCAATTCTATGACATTCACTTTGTACAAAAAGTGAAAACGATTCTAACTGAAACCAAACTTGAACCATCTTTACTAGAGCTTGAAATTACAGAGAGTATGCTAATGGATACAACCTACACCATCTCCATTCTTCAAGAGTTAAAAAAGCTTGGTGTAAAGGTTAGCATGGATGACTTTGGTAAAGGCTATAGCTCCTTAGCTTACTTAAAACGTTTTCCTATTGATAAGCTAAAAATTGATCAAAGCTTTGTAAGAGAATTACTGCAAGACTTAAGTGATGCAACGATTGTGAAAACAATTATTGCCATGGCCCATAGCCTTCAACTGCAAGTAATCGCAGAGGGTGTAGAAACAAAGGAACACCTATTGTTCCTGCAAAAGCATCTCTGTCATGAAGCACAAGGTTACTTCTTTAGTAAGCCGATACCAGCAGATATGGTTCCTTCCATGTTAGAAGAGCTAGAGCATCTATTACAATTTAGCGCTTTACCTCAAGAAGTTTCGCAGCAATTATGGGATGAAAATATGGTCAAAAGAGCACAATGTGAGCTTTCTGAGGCAATTCGCCTTCATAATGGGATGATCTTTAAATGCAAGAAACAAAATGGGCGCTTTATCTATACACTCTGTGATGGAGACCTTCTATATAGAATGGGGCTAAGCCCTGAAAATATAGTGGGAAAGGATATATTCGATATTTTCCCTGATGATGATGCAGCTTTGAAGCAGATCTATTATGATAAAGTGTGGAACGGTGAAGATAAAGTTTCTTTTGAAGGTCAGATAGGAGATACTTTCTACATCACGACGTTAACCCCTATTATCCGTAGCGGAAAAATTAGTGAGATCATTGGATCCAGCATTGATATAACCGAACAAAAAAACAGAAAAATCTTACAAGATACTTGAAAACACCGATAATATCGGTGTTTTTTCAATACGCGTGAATGAAGGAACTTGTTACATGCCAAGTTCTCTCATACGTTAACCTCCTGAAGTTGATGTGGTTGCAGCTGTTGCAGCGATTATACTCGCCATGACCGCTGACTGCATCGCCATAATGGCTTCATTCACTGCTTTCCCATATGGAATCTCCTTCATTATTTTCGTAATCTTTTTCTTTGCTAGCTTATACTCTTCCTTTGAAAACAAACTTTTATCAAGGTTACATGCCTTTAATAATCCAATAAGCGCAATACTTTCCTCATCATGCTGGCTATTCTCTTCTAAAATAAGTTGTCTTATGTTTGAACGTATTTCATTCTCAGTCCCCGTATTATTAGATGGATATACTTTTTTTGTAAAAAAGAATAAATATTGAACTTCGTCCATTTGGAGGATTTCCTTTTCAACAAGCCTGTTTATAAACGACTCACTTATTTTTTTCCGAGAGATCTCGTATCCCAATTTTTGGACTAAATAATTTAGCTTCCTAGAAGTCCCCTTGCTTTTTAAATATCCAAGCATGTTAGTTAAAATTGGATCGCCCGCATTTTCCTTGTCTAAGAAAAACACTTTCTTATCCTTATAGTCTAAGCAGCCTTTCAGTGAAAGATCAATGATAATGGCACCTGCCAACCCATATGGAAGTACAGTGGATGAACCAGGCGCCATTTTTCCAGTCTCATCATCGATCATTAATAATAAAAATTTCTCAGCTAAAGTTAACATGAAGATTCCCTCCATATCCTATGTTACTTACTATACGAACAAGATAAGGAAAAGTTACACATCGAACGGAACAAAAGGCTCAGGGCGCCCCGTATTGCCTAAGGAAGAGCAAATGTTCTGGCATGAAAAAAAGGTGGTTTTCCCTTATTTTATCCCACTCCAACTGGCGGTAAAAACAAAATCACCAGTTGGAGTCCGATTGGTTCAACTAACCATCAGAAATACTCACTGATGGAAGTTTCAACTGTATCCAACCTCGAGTAGGATGAAATGGTTAAGATCGTCGTCATTTCATCTTGGCTGGGCGCTGGAGCCGGATTACTAAGCACATCGTAATAAGATACAATCAACAACTTATAATTCCTTATTCTTAAATAAAAACTGAGCCAGCTTTTGTTGACCCAGTTTTTTTGAAACAAAATATATATCGAACCGATAATTGTTTAGTGAAACGCCTGCCAAAATTCACCCTTCTTATTGATCATATTCATAATCTCAGCAAACGGAATTTTGAACGTTGGAAAACCCGCTGCGTAAGGGCCAATTTCATATGGTGCAAAGTATATAAATAATGCATCGTTATTTACATAAAAAGGTTGATTCGGTTTAATTCCCTTGTATTGATCTTGGAAAACATATGAATACGTGTCATCCGTTTTTATTTGCTTTTCAATGATATCACTCAAAACTTTTACATATTCACTACCTGGATTAAACAAATCTTTTAATTCATAAATCGTACCGTTCGTTAAATGAATGGATGGAGTCTCTTTCGATGGCATTCCATGGGCTGCCCCCAGTGGATAAAAATACCCATCAATCTCTAGAACGAGCAATTGTTCTTTATAAAATTCGACATTGAAATCAGCTGAGTACGTATAGTCCTGTTTTTCAGAGGTTGGTTCAGCCTTTGATAAGTTTAATAATGTTTCGTTTAATTTTTGTTCCGCCTTTTCATCCATCATTCCTTCGACAGCTGGATAGTAAACCAAATAATGGTTAGATGGTTGATATTTCTTTTCTACTACTTTATATTGTTTATTCAGCGGAATCACTTTATTTTGACTCCAGACTAGCTTCCCGTCTCTTGTAAAATACGTGACACGCTGGTCTACAAGGCTCTGAATTAATTCACCTTCAAATGTTAGTGTTCCTTCTCCATTCACAGTAGGATATCGTCTCGATTTCACTCCTGCCTTATCAACAAAATAGGTTTCTTTCCCATCACTTACAGATGCATAACCGTTTTCATAAGGGGAGACTTGTGTAAAATTGAAATCAGTCAAAAATTCACCGTTTGTGGTAGCAATGGCATAATTCGCTCCGAGGAAAGGTTCTTCTTCACTTATAGCTTTAGAAACAGCTACACGATTATGTCCTAGCATCATGATGTCCATATATTTTGGTTTTATATAGTACTTACCCGTTCTATCAATGAGACCCACTTGATTTTTATAATCATCTGAAATATTCACAGCTGCTCTACCATCTTGGAATGGTTGAATCCAGGAGTAAGTCGGTGTGACTAATATGTTTTCAACGGTATCCATAATACCTGCTTTCGCTTCAAAATCGTCTGCTTCCTTAAAGGCCAATAAGCCATTTCCTAAGTAGGAAATAAAAGGCTTGGTATACTGGTGGAGTTCCTTTCCTTCTATGTTAATAAGTGCATACGTTCCATCCATTTTTTGAACGAGAGCGACTCCATCTTGAAAATCATTGGCAAATCTATATTTTGCACGGATTACCTCACTTCCTAGTAGATTTAAATAGCCATAAAGATAGTCTGAATCGGTTTTTGTTGAGTAAACAGCCCTACCTTCCTGAAATGACCCAATAAATGAATATGGCTTCTTCGTTATAATCTGTCCTTTTTCATTAATAACGTGTGAGCCATTATCATCCATCGCAACAGCTCTTCCCTCTGAATACGGGTTAATCGATTGAAAGGTTGGTTTTAACACATACCTCCCTGCATGATTAATCACACCATATCGATTCTGTTCTTCTACGATAGCAAGACCATTTTCCTGAAAGTCTAACGCATAGTCAAATACCGGTTTAATGACAAATTCTCCTTGTTTATTGATAAATCCGTATTTTGTTCCTTTTACCGTTTTCAGTGAAGCTGTAAAAAGATTACGTTCTCTTTGCTCCATCTTGTGTCACCCCTGCCCTTTTTCGTCTCACTATCATATGGGCGAAGCTCCTAGAAGGTTCCTTTAAACTGACAACCTTCAAATTTTTATGATGCTCAAAGAAAGCTGATTTCCTTTCCATCTTCAAATTTTTTACATTGGACATTTGAACAAAAGGCTCAGAGCGCCACGTTTAGCCTTAGGCAGAGCAAATGTTCTGGCATGAAAACAAGGGTGGTTTTTCCTTTTATTCATGACAGGTTATTTGACCAAGGAAAAAGTGATTATTTTTTCCCTCGAATAGGATGAAATGGTAAAAATCGTCGCCATTTCATCTTAGCTAGGTACTTAAGCTGGATTCCAAGTCACTCACCCATTCTCTTGCTGAAAACTTTTATACTTACGAAATAATAAAAAAAGCTCCCTCAATAAGAGGCAGCTAGCATTTTTTATAATAATACTTTGATATCATGTTCTTCGCGTAGCGTCTCAATCATTTCACTGACTTTTTCTTGCTTCTTTTGTGAGACTGCTTGTTGTTCTAATATCTCTTTTATTTCTTCATACTCTTGAACTTCCTGTTGGTTTGTTACAGCACTTAGTTTATATTCATCGTAAAGCTTCTTCACTTCGTCTTCGCTGACTTCGACTTCGCCTACACGTTGATCGATGTATTTCGTGATATATAATTCTTCTTGGATTTTTCCTTTTAAGCTTTCTTCAGTTAGTTTATTTTTTTCTAAAGCATCTTGATAGGCTTGGTCTCCCTCAAAATTCGCCTTCATGTCTGCTAAACTTTGGTCTATTTCTTCTTGTTCAACAGTTATACCTTCCGCTTTAGCAGCTTGTAGCAATATTTTCGTGTTGACTAGCTGATTGATCACCTGTTCTTCTAGTTGTTTTTTCGTTTCATCATCAAGATTTTCAGTGTCAATTCCCCGGGCGGTATAATTTTCTTTCACGCTCTGTAATAGCGTTTCGTAATCCGTACGGGTAATCTCCTCGCCATCCACAGTTGCAACTGGATCATTGTCGGTTGAACTTGAATTATTACATGCTCCAAGGATCATTACACTTAACCCTAACACTAAAAAGCCCATTAGTATTCTTTTCTTCATTTCTTCGTTGCCTCCTTTTTGACACTGAAAACCATTCTAACATATCCAAGCTTAAAATGCAGTTCACACCCTGTTGCTTGTTTTAGGAATACTGACTAGGGTCAATTCTTTGGCCGTTTCCTATACGCTACGCTTCTAAGATATATGGTTTATCTTCTCCTATTCGCTAAAAAGTTTCCAATTAAGGATATTAAATCGTATGGATTTCAAAAGTTGGAAAATAATAAAACTAGTAAGCCATTCATATCCAACCATTTAGGAGTGTCCCTTTTGAATCATATCCAACCATCTAGACGTCAACGAGCTCATATTTCCCAGTTTACCCTTACTCAACTTCACCTTCGTAACCCTTTTGTGGTCGCATTTTTCTCGTTTGCTTATCCTGGATTTGGTCATTTACTGCAGCACCGTTATATGGCTGGATTTATCCTCATTATATGGGAACTGTTTATTAATCAATTAGCCCAAGTAAACCTGTGTATCTACTACAGTATGATTGGGGATTTTGATACAGCAAAGGAAGTCGTTAATGAACGATGGTTAATGCTCTATGTTGGGATTTACATGCTAGGGATTTGGGATAGTTACCGAACCACCGTCGATATAAATAAACAATATATTTTAGCTGACCGGGAAGATGCCCCTCTTAAGCCTCTTCTTCTTGGTCCTTGGGGAATGAATTTTATGGACAAGCGTTTACCTTTGGTTGCTGCTGCATGGTCCGCCTTGATTCCTGGTCTTGGTCACCTTTACATACATAAAGTGTTAACGGGTTTCTTTATCTTCGGCTATACAATTGCAATTTTATATTTCGGAGAAATACCACTTGGAATTAAATACACCTTAGTAGGTCATTTTGAAAAAGCAAAAGAAATAACAGATATACAATGGGTACTATATCTACCTTCTATCTACTTATTTATTATTTACGATGCTTATTCATCTGCTGTTGAATACAACAAGCTTTTTGAAAAAGAAATGTCTAAATTCTTGAGACAGCGCTACCAAGACCCTCTTTTCGAGTTTCCCGTTAAGCATTAGGAGTTGAGCCCCTTTGATGATCATAGCGACTTTTGAAAACACAATATATATTGAGCTCGCCGTTAGCTCTCTCGAACAAATCGGCATTCCCAAGGAACGGATTTTTGCAGCTCCTCTTGATAAGCGAACAGAACCAAGAAGGGTCTTTGATTCCATCTATCAGGCTGACGGCTATAGTCTATTCGACTTGGGAGCAATCCTAGGGACATGCCTCATGCTTCTCGGTTCCATATACGGGTATGTACTGGCATGGGGCCCTATTATTTGGGGAATTATTGGAGCGGTTTCAGGCATTTTATTAGGTATACTTATAAAGCTGTTATTACTAAATAAAAACAAAGGAAGCACCCGGAAAATCACCTCTGAGATTGTCTTAATGATACGCTGTGAGGACTACCAAAAAGAAAAAGTTGAACACACACTTTGGGATCATTTAGCTCTTGGGCTCACATGCATCAAATGAAAGTCTACAAAGAAATTTCGACAAGTGACTGTCACTTGTCGAATCGATCCTGGTCGAATCGCTCAATTAACTCAATGACCTCGCCGTCTAGTGCCTGATAGAAAGCGATTTTCCAGCCGGTTTCAAGATCGTATGGTCCTTCGGCTATTTCTAAACCTTTACTGGTTAAGTTTTGAATCCATTTATCTAAATTTGATACCTCTAGTGCAAAATGAAAGGTATGATGGAACGGTCCTTGTTGTTCCTCTGATTGAATGAGTTCTATTATTACTCGTTCACGAGCGATAAAAATGATTTCTTCCCCTAGTAGCGTCAATCGCTTCACCGGTTTAAACTCAAAGTAATATTCGTAGAATTGTGCTGATTTCGCTAAATTAGTCACATATAAACCCACATGATGATGCTTCATATTATACCTCGATTGGTAAGATCAGGTTCATATCTCCAAATTCGTGCCAAAGGTATCCTTGTTTTAACGCTGCTTCATAAGCATGGATAAGTTTCTTTTTCTCAATAAGAGACGTGAGAAGATCTAAATGACTCGCTTCAGGTTCATGTAATCCTGTAATTAGACCATCTATAGCTTTCAGTTTCATACCTGCTTTAATATATAATCTTGTCGTTCCTTCTCCACTACGAACATGTCCGTTATCGTCTGCCACGGTCTCAATCGCACGTACAACGGTTGTTCCGACAGCTATAATTCTTCGTCGATCTTTTTTCGCCTGATTAATAACCTTTGCAGTATGCAAAGGAATATGAAATGCCTCTGGGTGATTCGTTGGATTTGGCCAGCGATCATTCCCGTAATAGCTGAGACCAGCATGTAGCTGCAGGATGACGACCTCAATTCCCTTTTTCTTTAATCGATTTAAAAGTTGCCACGTAAAGGCACGTCCGGCAGATGGCATTTCTACTGATCCAGGGACAGAAGCGTAAACTGTCTGGTACGCTTCAAGCGGCCATGGATGCTCAATATATTCGTAACGGATGGGCTCACCATATTTGTAAATAAATTGATAGAAATCAGCTCCACCTACTGAAAATGAAAGTACTACTAACGGTCGTTCACTACCTTGTCCTTCAATTGTTGCCGTAACCTCATTCGAAAATTCAATACATTTAGTATTGGAATAGATCCCTCCTACAATAAGTGCTTCCCATGTTTGAGCTGAAACCCTTCGTGATAAACGAATTTCTACTTCTCTTTTTCCTTGCTTGCCCTTTAATACGGCAGGGATGGTCCGGCTATTATTGAGTACAACGACATCGCCAGGTTGTAAGAATGAATCTAATTCATTAAAATGGTGATTAGAAAATTGTCCTGTCTTACGATCAAGCACCATCATCCTGACTGAATCTCTACTTTTACCCGTTAATTCAATTGGTATATTCGCACTCTGAGTCGTTGGAATTTCAAATTGCTCATTCGCTAATGTCATTTCTCACCACTTCCTTTCGATTCTAAGAAGCTTTGTGCTTCAAATCTTTGACCATTTACTGCTATTGATTGGTCTGAACCTAAATATAGAAAGACACCTACAACTTCGTTTGGTTCAGCAAGCTCATAGTCACAACTAGGAACAGCAATGTCATGCATCTCCGTGTTCATTTCACCGGGATCTACCATATTTATTCTTACACCTGTTTCTTCCAGTTCTTCTGCCCATGTTTGAGTTAAACCTTCTACCGCAAACTTTGATATCCCATATGCGCCCCACTCAGCAAATCCTGTTCTCCCAGCCTCTGACGTTACATTAATAACAGATCCTTCATTTCTAGACAGCATCCCTGGCAATACTCGTTTCGTAAGTAGAAACGGGTTCATGACATTCACGCTGAGTACCTCTTCAAACTTTTCAGCTGAGTAATCTAACAACAACTTCGGGCCATGCCCAAATATTGAAGCATTATTAACAAGAACATCTATTTGCCCATAAACATTTTCGACTACGGATACAAACCGATCGACATCCCGTATTTTGGCGACATCTGCAATCACAGCAATTACTTCTGCTCCCATGCTTTCTAGCTCTTTTTTCACCTGTTGCAAAGCTTCTTCGCCTCTTGAACAGATTGCAAGACGATACCCTTCCTTCGCAAACGCAATAGCTAATGCCTTCCCCAGCCCTTTTGAAGCCCCCGTAATCATCGCAACCTTTTGATTTCCCTTCATCCTTCATCTCTCCTTCAACCGTCTTCTTACTTTCATTATAAGAAGAACAACACCTACCCGAATCATGTGAAAGATGGAATAATCTCTACAACTTTAGAACGAAGTGACAGTCACTTCCCGAAGTTTGTCGAAACTTTTCTTTTCAATGACATTTACTGGTACGAAACTGCATTATTCGGATAAAATAAAAAAAAGAAGTCTCCCCCATATCTTTTCATGCGTGCTAATCGTTTTAAAGGGTAGAGACGTTACTGAAGGAGTGATCACAGTGTATAACGAGCTTAGAGAGGGGTCTATGGATCATAAAGAAAAGAAAAGTCATGTTTCAGAGGAAGTACTAGTAGAATTCTATCCAAGACTTCGTCAGTATTGTCATTTTCTAACGCAGAGTAGCTGGGATGGTGAGGACCTTGCTCAAGAAGCCTTATTAAAGGTATGGAAAAAATATGGTAGCAACGAGGACGTTACTTCATCATTACTCAATAAAGTTGCTCATAATCATTGGGTTGACACACTCCGCAAACGTGGCAAGGAAACCGTAGAGCGCGTGCCAGAAAAAGCGTTAGATGAAATGATTCAAGTGGATAACCGGGATGAAACCATACAATTGCTGTTAAATATTCTAACACCAAAACAGGTCATCATGTTTACGTTAAAAGAAGGATTTCAGTACCAGCTTTCGGAAATTGCGGACCTTCTTCAAACAACGGAGACAGCTGTAAAAGCGACCATTCACCGAGCTAAACAAAAACTCGAAAAGCGTGAATCACTAAACCGGAATCCACTCGTCGACCAATACTGGGATAATGAAGAGAGAGGTAGAATCGAAACCGTTGTACATGAAGCCTTGACCCGCCAAGATCCTACGATCATTATAAAGAGCATTCCTTCTATCCATTCTCTAAAGAAGGAACATACAAATCCAATCTTCTCGATGCACAAATTGCGTCACTTTACTTCTCCTTCAAGTTTCGCTCGAATGGCAGCCTAGTAAAAATTACATGTTTACTAGCTCAATAAAACGAGGGAGGCAATTAAATATGAATACGATTCCTTATGTTGTGGAACAATCTAGTCGTGGAGAACGCTCGTACGATATTTACTCAAGGCTTTTAAAAGACCGGATTATTATGATTGGTGATGAAATAAATGATGCAGTGGCAAACAGTGTCGTTGCACAGCTGTTATTCCTCGCAGCGGATGACCCGGACAAAGATATCTCTCTATACATTAACAGCCCTGGTGGTTCGACAACAGCTGGATTTGCAATATTTGATACGATGCAATATATTAAGCCAGATGTAAGAACCATTTGTACGGGAATGGCTGCATCATTCGGTGCTATGCTTCTCATAGCTGGAACAAAAGGAAAGCGGTTCGCTTTGCCGAACAGTGAAATAATGATTCATCAACCACTAGGCGGTGCAAGAGGCCAAGCGACTGAGATAGAGATTTCAGCGAAACGAATTCTTAAACTAAGAGAGCATATTAACCAAATTATTGCGGATCGAACTGGACAATCAGTAGAGAAAGTAGCAAATGATACAGACCGAGATTTCTTTATGAGTGCTGAGGAAGCAAAGGAATATGGGATTATCGATGAGGTAATTAAATAGTAGAAAAAAGAAGAAATCGCCAAATTCCATATGAAACTGGTGATTTCTTCTTTTTTATATGAACAAAGTATATTCTTATAAAAGAGCCGTCTTAATGGCAAACAACACTTTTTTCCATAACTAGAGCTCGCTAGTCAACTCGTGGCACTCTCATATTTTAATACAAATAATGGCTTGTCTTGCACCCATTCAGCAAAAAGCACATCCCGGTAATCAGATATATCTTGCTGTTCTAGCTCACTCTTCAGCCATTGTTCGTCAAACCCTACTTCTTTTAAATTTTTTTGAACGACTTCACCATCTAAGATCAGATTAATGGGCAAAGAGACTGAACTGAGAGGGACGTTTAAGTCCTGGTTTTTAGGTGTATCAAAAGCTGGCTTTGGTAAAACACTTACTAATCCGTTCGTCTCAATAATGGCAAACTCCACTTCTTGGAATGAAAAATATCCTTGCTGTCGAATTAAGCTTTGTAATTGATTAATATCGAGCCTTGCCTTTTTTAAGGCATTATATTTTATTTGTCCTTTATGAATTACAATGTTAGGCTCTCCTTCAAGTATCTTTCGTGATCCTTTAAATTTTTGGGTGAGAAACTCTATAAAATAAATCAGTACTCCCCAAAGAGTTACTGCAAATAGGATTTCCGTAATTTTTACTTCATGGTCATAAATGGCATTTCCTAATAATTCTCCTAAAATTAACGCTGAGATAAAGTCAAAGGGTGTAATTTGAGAAAATTGAGTTTTCCCCTGGACCTTCGTCACGATAAACAATAAACCTAAACCGATAGTAATTTCTAGTGCAATAGATAAATAGTGGTTCAAGCTTGCACCTCCCACTTCCATTATGGAAAAAAAAGGAGCACTTAAAACCTCATTTCATGATAAAATGTATCTCCTTGCTCTCGGAATAAATAACCTTTTACATTCCCATTACAGGATGAAATTACAACAATAATAAAGCTACCCATCACTATTGAAATCCATGTGAATCTTCCCAAGATGTACAAACTTACATACATTCTCCGGATAAAGGTGTAAGGCGTATTGTTTTCACCACTCCGAATGAAAAAGACAATTACAACAAACGAAAGCACTAGGGTCATCCAATACTTAATTCCTCCAACTGTATCTTTCACTTGTCTTATGACCCTTTAGTGTGACCATTTCAGCCCGACGACTCCAATAATAATTAAAATGATACAGCCCGTTTTCATCCATGTGAGATTTTCTTGGAATACAAATACACCAATGATAAAGACAAGCATTGTCCCAGCTCCTGACCAAATAGCATAGGCAATGCTAAGGTCAATTGTTTTTACAGCAATTGCAAATAAGGCAAAACATGCACCATAAAACACAAATAGCAGGACACTGGGGATAGGATTTGTAAGTCCATTCGAAAGCTTCATAGAAATGGTTCCAGCTACCTCGAGAAGAATCGTCACAATTAATAATATCCATGCCATGATTTACACCACCTTTGTAAATCTTTTCAACTTTTTACACCTCTGTCTCTTCGAAACCATATGTGATAAAAATCTAACCATCCCTGAGCATTGAGCGTTGCTTCTTGGACCATTGAATCTGAATGCACCCTTGCCTGATTTCGATAAAGAGGAATCACTTGGCACACATCCAAAAGTTTCTTTTCAATTTCCTTTAAGATTGTGAGACGTACCTCTTCGCTATCCGCCTCAAATAGGTGATCTAATGATTTTTCCATATATAATTTCATCTCTTCTCTCATATGACAAAAAATAAAGCTATTACGTGCAAGTATTATGTGCAGGAAATTTCTCTCTATTTCTTCATCAAGACTTGCACTATCATGAAGGATATCTGCTTTTTCAAGTGTTTCTGCCTGTAACAACTCAGTCGCCTCAACATAATGAGATTCAATATGTACTCCATATTTTCCGCACTGCTGCTGAATCCATGTTACATCTTCTTGATGATCCTCGTCGGTAAACGTATACAAGTGAAGTACTTCACCATTATATCCACTCTCAGCCAAAAGCTGTTGAACTGATTGACTTACTATTTCGAACTTGAGAGAATCTCGAAGAAAACCATGGGCAATCTCTTCTCTTGGGCCACCAAGTTCGCTTATTAGTTTTTGACGGTCCAACATGATTGTAAGAGCTTGCCGCAGCTTTATGCTTTGGAGAGGCCCTGTTTTTTTACAATTGAGAGTGAGATACTGTACATTCCATTCTAGCACCCTACTTTGTTTTCTATCAGATGTTTCTTCTTCCTTTTGTAACAACCCAAATCTAACATCGTGAGGTTTATCATCATCCTGCCTTCCCTCCTCAACATTCCAGAGCTCCACAACATCTAGATAGGGCCTGCCCTTAAAATAATGAGAATGTGCGTTTAATTGAATTACAAATTCATTCAATTGTGATAGATAGAAAGGACCCGTCCCAATTAGTAGCGTTTCTATGTCAAAACCATCCGGAACAATAGATAATCTTTCATCACATAGAATCTGTAGGAGAAAGGGATAGGGCTTAGAAAAAGAAATGGCTACCTCTCCTTCATTAATAGCCTTAATGGATGACATTGTTTTCATCATCCACTTATAAGCATTATCCGTCCTTTTTACCCTAATAAGAGAATACACCACATCATGAGCTGTTAACGTTTCTCCATTATGAAATCGAATACCTTTTCTCAGAAAAAAACTCCAATTTTTACATTCTTGATCATGCTCCCAGTAAAAAGCTAAGTGCGGTTCAATTTCCCTTGTCTGTTTGTTGTAACGAACGAGAGTATCACATACCTGTTTCACTATATGACATTCTGAACGAAGGTGGGCATGTAAGGGGTCTAGCGATGCTAACAAATTGAATTGAACCTTTAGACGTAATAAATCTACCTTTTCCTCTTCAACTGATTCGACATGAAAGCCAAATAATGATTCAAACCATTGATCAAATTGCTTTCTTAATGAATCAACATCACCCTCATGCTCAGAGATCATCTTCCTAGCTTCCTTTATCTCTCCTGCTTTTACGAACTCCTTACATCTTTGAATAACGAGATTCGTCGGATTTTTTCGGAAAACAATACGGGAGCGGTTCCCTCTCCCTCTGCCTGGTAACCAGTCTATCCAGCCTTGCTCTACTAATTTTGCAATAACGAGATTACTATTTCGATCTGTACAATATAATAGCTGCGAGATTTCTTTTATTGATATTTCTATTTTTTTGTTAATAGAAGGAGCAATTCCATTAAACAACTGTATATAATGTGTTAATATATTCAACCCTATCACGCCAATTCTGAAAAATCGTAAATTTATCCTATATAAATAAATTATACATTGTACTATTATTAATTTGTTCACTAATAGTTTGCAATTTTTTACAATAGATTGATATAATATTGAAAACATACCATGATACCTAGCCAAAAACAGGGAGGGGATAGTATGAACGACGTAGTATCAACATTAAAAGAACATGTGATGAATAATAAACTCGAGCACCTATTCCCAGAAATTTTAGCTGATGGAGTACAAAACATACCTTTTCAGGATATGTATACTCTTGTAGAAAAGCTCTATAAGAATGATATACCAATGCAAAGACAACAATTAACGCTGTTAATGAATCACACAACCTTAGCAGAAAATCTTAGGGTTGCGATGGAGTTCTATACGATGCATGGGGAGATAGAATTACTAGAAGAACTTGTTAATAGAGAAAAAAGTTCAAAAGATCCACTTAATCGAGAGTGGGCAGAGGTCTATGAAATCGTTGTTCAACGATATAAAGGCGAACTATTCGGAGAAAAGCTAAATCAGATCGTACTTAGTAGGAACAGTCAATCGAAAGAGCTTCATCTACTTCTCTGTATTTTACATATGTTTGGTGTATATGACATTGGAGAATATGAGGCATTTTTCAAAGTGAGTAATGCCATATTGCCAGAAGTGCAGCACTTTGAAAATGAATATATTAAGACATCCTACGAACTTCATTTATATAACCTTTTTTGCTTTAGCCATCTCTTGGCAAATAAAGTGGAAGAGTGCAGACACATTGCTACATGTATTGTGACACAAACACACTACTTGAGATATCCTATAGTCGCTTCAAATGCATATCACGTATTAGCTCAATCTTATATGTTTGAATCATTTGAAGAAAGTATGAAATATATTAAAAGAGCAGAAGAGATCATCTCCATACTTCCAGATAAAAAGAAGGTACAAAAATCGAAAGATATAAATAACACAAAAGAGTTTCTTCGGAGCTATTGGAAGCGTGAGCTAGACTCCAATCCAGATTCATTAGCAGAACTCGCTCACCGACATATCGTTAGAGGGAATATAGATATGGGCATTGATATTCTTGATGAGATTCGAACTAAACAAGGAAATCATTTAACCGCCTTTCAATGGTACTATTATGGCCTTGCTACCAATAATATGGACTGTTTTAAGCAAGCAAAACAAATTTTCACTTCCAATAAGGATAGATTTTTTATTCATATATTAAAAAGTATATAGTATAAAAAGGGAGAGTTTACATGAAAAATTAATCGTTAGTTTCATGTTTGTTGCTCTACTATTCTCTGGATAAGGCTTGTCTACATTTACTTCTACCTTAGACCCTGGTGTACCTATTGGATAATTTATTAGCTCAAATTTGTTCCTATACAAATTTGAGCTTTTTTTATAAGTTAAGCGTACAATGTCAAATACTTTTTTTAAGTTTTAGGGTAACTCAAATACACTTACTGTAATATCCTTTTTTTACAAGTAACAATTAACCAAGTTATCTATGATATAGGTACCACTTTCTTGATTCAGAAATGGGCTATTCACTCGCTTCTTAATCTGCATTGATGCATTCTGGCATAACGTACAAATTTTATTAACGTACTAATCCGCATTTACAGGACGAGTGGGATTAAGCTTAACT
>NZ_JBHUEM010000040.1:0-50149 GCF_042680805.1 Bacillus salitolerans
CCCATTCCGAACACGGAAGTTAAGCTCTTCAGCGCCGATGGTAGTTGGGGCATTGCCCCTGTGAGAGTAGGACATCGCCATGCAAGAAGAGAAAGAGCAGCTGAAGAGGCTGCTCTTTTTTTGTTTGAGGAAAGCTCGTAAGAGCTAGTAAACGGAGGAATCCGCCTAAGTAAAATCGAAACTGTGGGGGCGGAAAGGAGCAAGAAGGTCGAGGAAGTGAAATGAGAGAAGACCGGAACGTACGACCGTACGTGAGGATCTGAACGAATGAAACTGACGAAGAGATTCGCCGCTCATTTTTGTCCGAACCCGAACCCGGAAGTAAAGCTCGAGCGCCGATGGTAGTAAAAAAAGGAGCTTCTGCTAAAGGCGTGCACGTCCTGTGCACAACGCAGAAGTCACCACATCCTGTGGAAGTCCTGTGAGAGTAGGACGTCGCCATGAAAGAAGAGAAAGTGCAGCTGATGAGGCTGCTCTTTTTTTGTTTGGACTGAATTCATAAACTAGCGGTACGAGTTTTTTAATACGATATAGAAATAGTTGCAGTAGCAAAGATTGGGTCATTTCAAAATAATTGAATATAAGCAGAGGTAAGTAAAAAGGAAATGAGGTAAGTAAAAGACAAAACGAGGAAAGTAAAGCGAGGCAGAGGTAATTAAAATCGAAAAAGAGGAAAGTAAAACGCCAAACGGGGTAAGTAAAAGAGAAGCGAGGAAAGTAAAACGTCAAACGGGGTAAGTAAAAAGAGAAACGAGTTAAGTAAAACGCCAAACGGGGTAAGTAAAAGAGAAACGAGGAAAGTAAAACGTCAAATGGGGTAAGTAAAATGGGAAACGAGGAAAGTAAAACACCAAATGGGGTAAGTAAAAGAGAAACGAGGAAAGTAAAATGCCAAACGGGGTAAGTAAAAAGAGAAACGAGTTAAGTAAAACGCCAAACGGGGTAAGTAAAAGAGAAGCGAGGAAAGTAAAATGCCAAACGGGGTAAGTAAAAAGGGAAACGAGGAAAGTAAAACACCAAACGGGGTAAGTAAAAGAGAAACGAGTTAAGCAAAACGTCAAACGGGGTAAGTAAAAAGAGAAACGAGGAAAGTAAAACGCCAAACGGGGTAAGTAAAAAGAGAAACGAGTTAAGTAAAATGCCAAATGGGGTAAGTAAAAGAGAAACGAGGAAAGTAAAACGCCAAACGGGGTAAGTAAAAAGAGAAACGAGTTAAGTAAAACATCAAGTGGGGTAAGTAAAAGAGAAACGAAGCAAGTAAAGAGCAGAAAAGCATGTAAAATCGAAGAATAGACATGTAAAAGGGAAATGAGTAAAGTAAAAAACTTATCGGAATAAATAATACGTAAACAAATCAAGTAAATGAGCTACTAGAAACAAACTTTAACAATGACATGACAATACGAGTCTTGTGTTATCAAGGATAAATACGACTAATTAATCCTATACACGATTGCTCCCAAATCTAAAAAAGATTGATTGACTTTCACTCATCAGAGGAGTAAAGTCAAAATAAAATGTCATGTTAAGGAGTTAGTATGGAATTCTATACGAAGAATGTTCACTACGGAAAAAAAGTGGCTACACCAATAAAAAGCAAAGTAACTCCTATTTACCAATCTTCGGCCTTTACATTTGCGTCTCTACAAGAGTTAGAAGGATTTTATGAAGGGAAGGGAAACTTTTTATATTCAAGAGTAGGTAATCCGAATACTGATGAATTGGGTCAAGCTGTCGCTGCTTTAGAAGGTGCTGAACAAGGTGTTGCAACTTCATCAGGTCTTTCAGCAATATTGGTATCGATTTTAGCTGTAGCTTCTACTGGTGACCATGTTATCGCTCCAGTTGACCTTTATGGTGGAACATATCAGCTAATCGCAAAAGAGCTTAAGGATGTAGGAATAGAATCTACTTTTGTACCATTTGAATCCAAGCATACTATTCTAGAGGCAATAAAGCCTAATACAAGAGTAATCTATAGTGAATCTGTAACTAACCCACTCCTTAGAGTTGAAAATATTGACCAACTTGTAGAGGTTGCTAAAGAATATAAATTAATTTCAATTATTGATAATACTTTTGCTACCCCCTTACTTTGCAAACCAATTAATAAAGGAGTAGATTTGATCATACATAGTGCTACTAAATACATTGGAGGACACAGTGATGTTACTGCCGGTGTAGTAGTAGGGAACAAATCTCTAATGGAGAAGGTTAATCAAAAGGTTGTAAACTTAGGGACTAATTTAAGTCCATTTGAGAGCTGGTTAGCGTGCAGGGGAATCAAGACACTTAGTATTCGAATGGAGAAACAGGCCCAAAATGCAAAGGCATTAGCTGAAGCATTAGTTGGAGTAAAAGGTGTTAAGCAGTTGTTCTATCCCTCGACCTTATCTAGTTTAGGAAACGGTGCTATTGTTACAATTGAACTTGATACGGAATTATGCAGGATGGAAAGCTTCTTTGAGTCATTAGAGTGGATTAAGATTGTACCTACATTGGCAGGGGTAGAAACAACGGTTTCTTATCCAATTGCTACATCTCACCGAGCTCTGTCAGAAGACGACCTTAAAAAACTAGGAATTACTCGTGGAATGGTAAGGATCTCAGCAGGTATTGAGCACGATCAAGACATCATCAAAGCATTTAAAGAAGCTATTATAAAGTCACTTATTTAAAAAAGTGACTTTTTCCTTTATTTAATAAAGAATTTGTGTTACTATAAATATTGTCATCTTTTTAATTATCGTGTGGTGCAGCAACAAGCAGCACTTCAATGAATAAGCTTCGAGTTGTCACGACGCACATTCATCTCTGAATAGTCTTGAAGAGGAAGGGACAGTCAAAATACACTTAACTATGTGTATACACAACTAAATTTATTTTTATTATCGCGGGGTGGAGCAGTCTGGTAGCTCGTCGGGCTCATAACCCGAAGGTCGTAGGTTCAAATCCTGCCCCCGCAACCAACCTATTTACCTTTAGTCATTATACATAATAATACGGTCCCGTGGTGTAGCGGTTAACATGCCTGCCTGTCACGCAGGAGATCGCGGGTTCGATTCCCGTCGGGACCGCCATCTTAACGAAAGTATGCTTTCGTTTTTTTATTTGCATTTTTATGGGGAAAATAAGAAAATGACAATAGGCACCTTAGGATATAAACTCCTAAGGTATTTTTGTTGAATAAATTATCTCAAAAAGTGGTGTTCATATTGGGTATTCATGATGAATTTTCATTTATAAAGGCGATTACTCCAAAGGAGAAACGAAGAGAAGATGTAATTGTGAGTATTGGTGATGATGCCGCAATTTTTAGGACAGAAAAAAATAGTGATACAATTGCATGTACAGATACAATGGTGGAAGACATTCATTTTAAACAAGAAACAATGGAGCCTTTTCATATTGGATTTAAGGCGCTTGCTGCGAATATCAGTGATGTAGCAGCGATGGGGGGGATTCCGCAGTATTATCTTGTCTCCATTGCTATTCCGGAAAAATGGTCTGAAGAGTCCCTAATGGAGATTTATAAAGGAATGGAGCATCTAGCTGAAAAGTATAATATGGATCTTATTGGTGGAGATACGGTCTCGACCTTTGGACCATTGGTTTTGAATGTTACAGTAATTGGAAGCGTTGAGAATGATAGAGGAATAAAGCGCAGTAGTGCAAAGCCTGGTGACGTGGTGTTTATTACAGGAAACATTGGTGACTCTGCTGCAGGTTTACATATTCTTTTAAATGAGAAGGCTAATAAGAATCAATTATCACCCCTGGTATTAAAACATCAAATGCCATTACCAAATGTACAAGCCGGACAACTGTTAGTCAAACAAGATAGGGTCTCCCTCAATGATATCAGTGACGGAGCAGCTAGTGAGGCTATCGAAATTGCTGAAGCAAGCCATGTCGATATCATTCTATATAAGAGCCAGCTCCCGTTTTCTAATGATATTCTTACTTTTGGTTTTGATCGAGCACTAAATTGGGGATTGTTCGGTGGAGAGGACTATGAATTGATTGGTACGATATCACAAAATTCATGGGAGAAAGTGATGGCTGAATTCGCAAAAATAAAGATAAAGATTACCAAAGTAGGAGAAGTTGTAGAAGGCTCCGGAAAAGTTTTTTTACAATCTGAAAAAAGACGAGAACAATTATTAAAGCAAGGATATAATCATTTTGGAACACGGTGATACTATGAAAATTGTAGAATGGATAACACATAACGAGGACGAAACAAAGGCAATTGCTACAAAGCTTGGCCGACAAGCAAGTCCAGGTGATGTTTTTCTTCTAGAGGGAGATCTTGGTGCTGGAAAAACAACCTTTACAAAGGGACTCGCTAAAGGTTTAGAGGTCTCTCGGAACGTAAACAGCCCTACCTTCACGATTATAAAAGAGTATGCAGGTAGACTACCTCTTTATCATATGGATGTATATAGGGTCGAGGATTCATACGAAGACCTGGGGTTTGATGAATATTTTTACGGAGAAGGTGTAACCGTCGTAGAATGGGCACATCTAATCGAGGATCAGCTGCCTAATGAGTATGGAAAAATCGTTATTGAACGAATGGACGATATAAAAAGGAAAATTACCTTTGAAGCAGTTGGTGTTAGATATGAACAATTGTGCGAGGAGTTAGAAAAGAAATGAATATATTATCTATAGATACGTCGTCCTATGTAATGGGAGTTGCCATCATGAGGGATGGACAAATTGTTGGTGAGATTTTAACCAATACAAAGAAAAACCATTCCATTCGCTTAATGCCAGCGATTGATAGTTTAATGAAGGAGTGTGATGTGTCCCCAAAAATGCTACATAAGATTGTCGTAGCAAAAGGACCTGGGTCATATACAGGTGTACGTATCGGCGTAACCGTTGCCAAAACATTAGCATGGACCTTAAATATTCCTATCGTGAGTGTCTCAAGCCTAGAGCAGCTAGCATGGAATGGAAAAAATTTTGATGGTTATATTTGTCCGTTAATAGATGCTAGGAGACAGCATTTGTTTACAGGTCTTTATGAATATAAAAACGGCTCGATGGAAGCCATTATTGAGGATCAAAATATTCAAATCGATGAGTGGGTTTTAAAACTAATAGAGCTCGATAAGAATGTATTATTTATTGGGAATGATGTACCTATCCACCAAGAGACATTACATCAGAAACTTGGAAATCAAACAGTTTTTGCAGAAAAACTGGATTGGAATCCTAAACCGTCTATGTTAGCATTTATTGGAGCAATGAGAGATCCAGAACATACACATTCTTTTGTACCAAGCTATTTGCGATTAGCTGAAGCTGAAGCGAACTGGTTGGCTTCCAAAGAAACTTCCAAATAGGGGGTCTTTATGAACAATTCCATTTCCTTTCGGTTAATGACAGTAGCTGATATTGATCAAGTTTTAATGATTGAGCATGCGTCTTTTACAGTGCCATGGAGCCATGAGGCATTTTATAATGAGATGGTAAATAATCCTTATGCAAGCTATATTATTTTGCAAGAGGGTAATACGATTATAGGATATTGTGGATTATGGGTAGTCATGGAAGATGCTCATATCACCAATATTGCGGTTTTGCCAAGTTACAGAGGTAGAAAATTGGGAGAAGCGCTACTTAATCAAGCAATTGAATTGGCAAAAGCACTAGGTTCAGAGAGGCTGTCCTTGGAAGTCCGTGTTTCGAATCATGTGGCACAATCACTGTACCGTAAATTAGGTTTTCAAAATGGAGGTATCCGAAAAAATTATTACACAGATAATGGTGAGGATGCCTTAGTTATGTGGGTGAATATTCATGAAACATCAGATCATATTAGGAATTGAAACAAGCTGTGATGAAACAGCGGTTTCAATCGTAAAAAATGGACAAGAAATCCTTTCGAATGTCGTGGCTTCTCAAATTGAAAGTCATAAACGATTTGGTGGGGTAGTTCCCGAAATTGCCTCAAGACATCATGTTGAGCAACTGACCCTTGTTTTTGAAGAGGCATTAAAAGAAGCGAATGTCTCGTATGAGGATATTGATGCGATAGCTGTAACAGAGGGTCCAGGATTGGTGGGTGCCCTTTTAATAGGTGTAAACGCAGCAAAGGCACTTGCCTTTGCACATGGCATCCCACTTGTTGGGGTACATCATATAGCAGGGCATATATATGCAAATCGATTTATGAAGGAATTTACGTTCCCGCTATTATCATTGGTTGTTTCAGGTGGGCATACAGAACTCGTTTTAATGAAGGAGCATGGCTCGTTTGAGGTTATTGGTGAAACACGTGATGATGCAGTGGGGGAAGCGTATGATAAAGTGGCAAGAACTTTAGAGTTGCCTTATCCAGGCGGTCCACATATTGACCGTTTAGCACATTCAGGACAGCCAACATTAAACCTGCCAAGAGCGTGGTTAGAGCCAGGCTCTTATGATTTTAGCTTCAGTGGGCTAAAATCTGCTGTCATAAATGCACTTCACAACGCAAGCCAAAGAGGAGAGGTGTTAGCTCCTGAAAATGTAGCAGCTAGCTTCCAAGATAGTGTAATAGATGTACTCGTAACGAAAACTGTGAAGGCTACAAAGGAGTATGGAGTGAAGCAAGTGCTTTTAGCGGGCGGAGTTGCTGCTAATAAAGGATTAAGAGCCGAGCTAGAGAGAGTGTTTCAAGAGATACCTAATGTCGAACTAGTCATACCTCCTTTGTCCTTATGTACGGATAACGCAGCGATGATTGCAGCGGCTGGAAGTATTGCGTATGAAAAAGGGAAACGCTCAGGATTCGACTTAAATGCAAATCCTGGGTTAGAATTAACATCTTTTAACAAAAGCAGTATCTAAAAAGGCTATCATGAGTAGCCTTTTTTATTTTGCGATAATAGTAGTGAATAATCAATCTGTGGATAACCTGTGGATATGTGAATTACTAATTGTGTGTTTTGTGGAAAACTAGTCAAAAACCACGTATTTTCATGTTGGTATTGTGGATAACAATGTGTATATGTGGGTAAAAAAAACACCAACGCTAATATTGTTGGTGTTTTTAGTGAAAGCAAAGAATTATTGTTAGGTTATCCACAAACTGTTTATTCACCTTTCTCAATTAATTCTTCCCATTCCTCCATTAACTGCTCTAATTTTTCATTGGTATGACTCGTTTCATTGTTTAGCATTTGTACTTTTTCGTGATCCTGATAAATTTCTGGATCACAAAGTAACTCTTCATTTTTAGCGATTGAAGCCTCCAGAGCTGAAATCTCTGTTTCAATTTCGTCGAGACGTCTCTTTCGTTGTCTTTCTACCCGTTTTAATTCTTTTTCCTCTTCGTAGCTTAATTTTACTTCTGGTTTTTTTGGATTTATTTCTATAGAAACGGTTTTCTTTTCGAACTGCTCTAATTCAATAAGATTAGCCTTTTTTTCAAGATAATAATCATAATCGCCCAAAAACTCCGTAACATTTCTTCGACCTAGCTCGAGTACTTTTGTTGAGATTCGGTTAATAAAGTATCGATCATGAGAAACAAACAGTATCGTTCCAGGATAATCGATTAATGCATTTTCAAGTATCTCTTTACTATCTAAATCAAGATGGTTTGTAGGTTCGTCTAATATAAGAAAGTTCGCTTTTTGCATCATTAATTTCGCTAATGCCAATCGGGCTTTCTCGCCACCGCTTAAGGTAGATACTTCTTTTAACACGTCATCTCCTGAAAAAAGAAAATTACCGAGAATGGTTCGGATGTCTTTTTCAGGAACAAGAGGATATTCATCCCAGAGCTCATTTAAGACTCGTTTATTTGATTTTAAGTTTGCTTGCTCTTGATCATAATATCCAATAGAAACTCCTGATCCAAACTGGATTGTCCCATTGCTAGGCTTTATTTTCTGTAAAATTCCTTTTAATAAACTTGACTTACCGATTCCATTTGGACCAATTAAAGCAACGCTTTCTCCTCTATTTAAGGTAAAGGTAATATTTTCAATGGTAGGTTTATTTTCCTCATAGGAGATAGCTAGATTTTGTACTTTTAATACATCATTTCCACTTTGTCGTTCAATTTGAAATTGGAAGGATGCTGATTTCTCATCCCCAGACGGCTTGTCCACCAATTCTATGCGGTCTAACTGTTTTCTCCTACTTTGGGCTCTTTTAGTAGTGGATGCTCTAGCAATATTCTTTTGAATGAAATCCTTTAACTTGGCTACTTCATCCTGTTGTTTTTCAAATTGTTTAAGATCTCGTTCATAATTCTCAGCCTTTTTCACAAGATAGTGACTGTAGTTACCGAGATATTTCTGAATGGAAGTTCTAGAAATTTCATAAACCTGTGTGACTAATTTATCTAGAAAGTATCGGTCATGGGAAACAATTAAGATTGCACCAGGATATGAGCTTAAATATTGTTCTAACCAAGCTAATGTACTCATATCAAGATGGTTGGTAGGCTCGTCTAATATTAGTAAATCGGGTTTTGTTAATAACAACTTCCCGAGGGCTAATCGTGTTTTTTGTCCCCCACTTAGTGTGGAAATAGCTGTAGAGTAGTTAAAATCACCGAAACCTAAACCGTGAAGTACAGAGCGAATCTCTGACTCGTACTGATAGCCACCTTCAAGTTTAAAGCTTTCTTGTAAAAGATCATATTCTTTAAGAATGCGATCGTATTGAGTTGAATTACTAAATATACTAGGATCTCCCATTTTTTCTTCAAGGGAACGTAATTCTCTTTCTTTTATTTTTAAATGTTGAAATACAGAGAGCATTTCATCCCAAATAGATAATGATGTTTCAAGTCCGGTGTGTTGAGCTAAATACCCCATCATGACATCCTTAGGTTTAATGATTTCTCCACCATCATGTGAAATATGTCCAGCAATTATCTTTAATAAAGTAGATTTTCCGGCTCCATTTCGACCAACTAGTGCAATACGGTCTCTTGATTGTACTTCTAATTTTATATTCGATAAAATAAGGTCAGACCCATAGTGTTTTGTTATTTGGTTGAGTTGCAGTAAGATCATGTTTTTCACCTCAAGTTTCCTATCTATAAGTGTATATATTTTTATATCGCTGGGCAATAGATGAGTATACAACATGAGTATGTTTCGTCGTAAAATGTTCACAAAAGGATATGCGACATTTTCGTTTAAATAGTGTATAGTCAATGTAGAGAAGTCTAGCCATAGGAGGGATTAGTTTATGGCAGAATTTACTCATTTCAATACGCAAGGTCATGCGAAAATGGTAGATATTACCTCTAAAGGAGATACTACTAGAACAGCCTTAGCAAGAACAAGTGTTGAGGTCTCAAACGAAATCTACCAGAAAATTGTTTCCTCTCAAATCCAAAAAGGAGATGTCCTTGCTGTTGCCCAAGTCGCGGGAATAATGGCAGCTAAAAAGACATCTGAGATTATTCCTATGTGTCATCCGATTCCAATAAAGGGAGTCGACATCACATTTAATTGGAAGCAAAAAGAAAGTATGTATGAGCTCGAGATTGACTGTATAGTGAAGACAAAGGGCAGTACAGGTGTTGAGATGGAAGCGTTAACTGCAGTTTCCGCGTGTGCTCTAACAGTATATGACATGTGTAAAGCAGTGGATAAAGGAATGGTAATTGGTCCGACATACTTAGTTGAAAAGACTGGCGGAAAGAGCGGGGATTACCACCGAGAGTAGAAAATGATAGGTGATAAGGTTGAGTCAAGAACAGTCTAAAATACCCCAAGCAACAGCGAAGCGATTACCATTGTATTATCGTTTCTTAAAAAATTTATATTTGTCAGGAAAAACGAGAGTCTCCTCTGCTGAACTAAGTGAGGCTGTAAAGGTTGATTCGGCTACTATTCGCAGAGATTTCTCATATTTTGGTGCACTTGGGAAAAAGGGGTATGGATATAATATTCAATATTTGTTATCCTTTTTCAGGAAAACTCTTGATCAAGATGAGCTAACAAAGGTTACCTTGATTGGGGTTGGAAACCTTGGTACTGCATTTTTAAACTACAATTTTATAAAAAATAATAATACTAAAATCGAAATGGCCTTTGACGTAGATATAAATAAGGTAGGAACGTTGATTGGGGATGTTCCAATATACCATTTTGATGAATTGGAGAATCGACTAGCAAATGATGTATCAATTGCGATATTAACAGTACCTGCATCGGTTGCCCAACCTATAACCGACCGATTAATTTCGTTAGGTATAAAGGGGATTCTGAATTTCACTCCTGCTAGAATCAATGTTCCGGATACAGTTCGAATTCACCATATAGATCTCGCCGTTGAATTACAGTCGTTAGTGTACTTTTTGAAAAACTATCCATTAGATTAAAGGAGGTGATTGGTTATGCCAAACATCGGATTAGGAAGCCTCTTATTAATTGTTTTCGTTGCTTTATTGATTTTTGGACCTAGAAAGCTACCTGAGTTAGGAAAGGCAGCTGGAAATACTCTTCGTGAATTCAAAAACGCTACAAAAGGGTTAGCGGATGATGAGGACGATGAAAAGAAAAAAGACGCTAACAAGTAAGCTGGACGATTTTTCTGGTGCTTACAAGCCTTCGCGCCTCGAACAGAAGTGCTTTCAACAAGCCAATGTACTTAAAAAATGTTTTTATTTGCTGAACATGTAAGTTAGGATGATATCCAATGAATCAAAATGAAATGTCCATTTATGATCATATTGGGGAATTGAGAAAACGACTCATTATCGTAGTCGTTTTCTTCTTTCTAGCAGTAGTTGGAAGCTTCTTCATAGCTGAACCGCTGATTGTGTATCTGCAAAAAGCAGATGAAGCGAGTGAGCTAACAATGAATGCATTCCGATTAACAGACCCTATAAAAATATATATGCAATTTGCGTTTATAGTGGCTTTTGTCATTACGTCTCCGATTGCCTTATATCAATTGTGGGCGTTTATTAGCCCTGGTTTATATTCTAGAGAACGGAAAGTCACATTAAGCTATATACCGATTTCAGTTTTTCTATTTTTACTTGGAATTGCATTTTCTTATTTTGTTTTATTTCCATTTGTCGTTGACTTTATGTCAAGGCTTGCATCGAGGTTAGATATACAGCAGGTCATTGGAATCAATGAGTATTTTCAATTTTTGTTTCAGTTAACTCTTCCATTTGGTATTTTGTTTCAATTGCCTGTTGTTATTATGTTTTTAACAAGATTAGGGATTGTAACGCCAGCCTTCTTGGCAAAAGTTCGAAAGTACGCTTATTTTGTGTTATTAGTGATAGGGGCGATGATTACCCCTCCAGAATTGATCTCACATATGATGGTTACGATTCCATTATTTTTTCTGTATGAAATTAGTATTCTTATTTCAAAGGGTGCCTATAAAAAGAAGCTCAGAGCAGAACAAGAACAAGAATAAAAACCTCCATTTCAAGATTAAATGGAGGTTTTTTTATGTTTATTTTTTTGACTTCGTTTGTTTTATTTTATTTGCAATTAGCATCATTCTAATTCCAACTCCAAAATCAAATGTTGCAACTACCATTAAAATGATGGTTGGAAAGCTCCATATATTATCGGTCTTACTTTGGATCGCCAATACGACAAAAATAATACCCATTCCAAAATATAATAAGCCCATTAAAAAAGGTGATCGCATGTTGAAAAAGCCTCCAGTTGATAAATACTTCGATAAATATATCGTTATGTGCTGATTTAATGGAAAAGCGATATGAATGCCTGCAGTGTTTCCAGTTCCTGTTGGTATCTCTCGATTTCATCTTTAAATATAAGTTGTACTAAAACAACAAAAGTATTTAAAGAAACATGAGCAAATATCGGAACAAGAATTCGTTTCGTTTTTACATAAAGATAAGCAAACGTCAAACCAGTAGCTGTGTAGACAAGGATGTTTACAAAGTCCATATGAATAATACCGAAGATAGCCGAGCTTAATAGGGCCGCTATCCAAAAGTTGAAACGCTGATAGAGCGTGCCGAATATAATTTTACGAAAAACAATTTCTTCTAAGATAGGTCCAAGAATAGATGTTACTACTATGAAGAGAGGGGTCGCTTTTGCAAGTTCTAAAAGAAACTCCGTATTTTCAGATCCAGGTTCAGCCCCAAATACCTCTTGGGTAATGTACCCTGCCATTGCTTGCGATACAAGCCCTAAAATGATACCGACAAAAGCCCAAATAATAGATACGGGAATGGAGCTTGGCTGATTCATTCTTGATAGTGGTGGCTGTTTTCTAATTAAAAGTATGATAATAATTAGTGCCAAGAGGAAACTAAACAGCATCCAATATGTATAGGCGAGCTTTAATGTAGCAGCTTCATCTTGAAGGGAACCACCAATTCCTAGCTTTAGTAACAATGGGACTCCTAACAACCCTGAGATTTGCATTAAAAAATAGGTAATGATCACGAGCCAGTATCTCTTTGCCGTTTGGTTCTGGCCTTTATAGTTCGTTTCCAATAGCCACAATCTCCTTTTTCCAAAAACTTTTGAAACTAATTGAAAAACAGTCTTTAGTATTGTACCATAGTTAAGTTTTGATTGAGCACTGAAAGCTTCACCAAAATGAAAATGGTCCATACAAACATATTGTATGTATAATGCTTACTATATAGTAGAAAGACCGGGTAAAATTCTAGCGAATCTCCTTCACATATTTAGTAAAAAGGTAGAGGGTTTAGTCATAGACTAGGCAGGATAAAATGTAAGAGGTAAGATTTATAAGAATGCTCAGTTACCTATAAGTATGGATTAAGTAAAATAAGTTTGTTAGAAATTGTCGGATTAAGACGTTAAAAATTTTCATCAAAATCGTTAGTTTTGACTTGCAATACTAGAAGAGATTATTTAATATAATAGTTGTGTTAGCACTCGAGACTAATGAGTGCTAATAATAAGATTATAATAATATTGAGGAGGTTGTCTCACATGTTAAAGCCATTAGGAGATCGCGTTATTATCGAGCTAGTTGAATCTGAAGAAAAGACTGCTAGCGGAATTGTTTTACCAGATTCAGCAAAGGAAAAGCCTCAAGAAGGTAAAGTAGTAGCTGTTGGTACAGGTCGTGTTCTTGATAACGGTGAGCGTGTTGCTCTAGAAGTATCTGCTGGGGACCGTATCATCTTCTCAAAATATGCTGGTACTGAAGTGAAGTATGAAGGTAGCGAATACTTAATTCTTCGTGAGAGCGATATTTTAGCTGTAATCGGTTAATACACATACTTAGAATAAAAGACAACGGTGGTTGTCATGCATAGTTTATACTTATAACAGATAATTAGAGGAGGTACACAAACATGGCTAAAGAAATTAAATTTAGTGAAGATGCACGTCGCGCAATGCTTCGTGGTGTTGATACTCTTGCAAATGCAGTAAAGGTAACGTTAGGACCAAAAGGACGTAACGTGGTTCTTGAGAAGAAGTTTGGTTCACCACTTATTACAAATGATGGTGTTACAATCGCGAAAGAAATTGAATTAGAAGATGCATTCGAGAACATGGGTGCAAAGTTAGTTGCAGAAGTTGCTTCTAAGACTAATGATATTGCTGGTGACGGTACGACTACTGCTACAGTTCTTGCACAAGCGATGATTCGTGAAGGCTTAAAGAACGTAACAGCTGGAGCTAACCCTGTTGGAGTACGTAAAGGTATCGAAAAGGCGGTTACTACAGCAGTTGGAGAGCTTGCTGCTATCTCAAAGCCAATCGAAGGTAGATCTTCAATCGCTCAAGTAGCTGCGATTTCTGCTGCTGATGAAGAAGTAGGTCAATTAATCGCTGAAGCAATGGAGCGCGTTGGTAACGACGGGGTTATCACAATCGAAGAATCAAAAGGATTCACGACTGAACTAGAAGTAGTAGAAGGTATGCAATTTGACCGTGGATATGCTTCACCATACATGGTAACTGATTCTGATAAGATGGAAGCTGTTCTTGAAAACCCATATATCTTAATCACTGATAAGAAGATCACTAGCATTCAAGAAATCTTACCGGTACTTGAGCAAGTTGTTCAACAAGGAAAGCCACTATTACTAGTTGCTGAAGATGTTGAAGGGGAAGCTCTTGCTACTCTAGTAGTAAACAAGCTACGTGGAACATTCAATGCAGTAGCTGTTAAGGCTCCTGGATTTGGTGACCGTCGTAAGGCTATGCTAGAAGATATCGCTGTGTTAACTGGCGGTGAAGTAATCACTGAAGATTTAGGATTAGATCTTAAATCTGCTAACATCAATCAATTAGGTCGCGCTTCCAAAGTTGTTGTCACAAAAGAAAATACAACAATCGTTGAAGGTAATGGAGAATCTGCTAACATCGCAGCTCGCGTGAAGCAAATCCGTACTCAAATGGAAGAAACGACTTCAGAATTTGATAAAGAAAAATTACAAGAGCGTCTTGCTAAGCTTGCAGGTGGAGTTGCAGTTGTTAAGGTTGGAGCTGCTACTGAAACTGAGCTTAAAGAGCGTAAGTTACGTATCGAAGACGCATTAAACTCAACTCGTGCTGCAGTTGAAGAAGGTATCGTTTCTGGTGGTGGTACTGCACTAGTGAACGTATACAACAAAGTTGCTGCATTAGAAGCTACTGGTGACGAGAGAACTGGTATCAACATCGTTCTTCGTGCACTAGAAGAGCCAGTTCGTCAAATCGCACACAATGCTGGTCTTGAAGGGTCAGTTATCGTTGAGCGCTTAAAGAAAGAAGAAGTTGGTGTTGGTTACAACGCAGCAACTGGTGAGTGGGTAAACATGATCGAAGCTGGTATCGTGGATCCTACTAAAGTAACTCGTTCAGCCCTTCAAAACGCTGCATCTGTATCTGCAATGTTCTTAACGACAGAAGCAGTTGTGGCTGATATTAAAGAAGAAAACGCTGGTGGCGGAATGCCTGACATGGGCGGAATGGGTGGAATGGGCGGCATGATGTAATCTGCCCCTTGAACCCTTGATATGACTGGGTTTGTTGGTAAGGTGAGAGTGGCTTGCTAACATTTTGCTAACATTGAGGTAAATTATCGGAGGCTTCTCATTAGTTCACTGAACTTTTGGGAAGCTTCTTTTTTCATTTCTTTCGTAACGTGGAGATACACATTCTTTGTAATTTGGTCATCAGTATGGCCGAGCCGATCCATGATTTGTTCGAGTGACACATTAGCTTCGGCAAGTAGGGAGGTATGTGTATGCCTTAAGCTATGTGGTGTTAATTCTTCATTTAGGCCAGCTATTCTAAGCAGCCTTTTCATTCGGTCTCTCACATTTTTAATCACGATGGGATAACCGAATTGTCTCTCCATCTTAGCAAAGATAAAATACCTATTGTAATAATCGTCACCTAATCGCATTCTTACTTGATTTTGAGCTTCCTTGTGATCCTTTAAAGCTTGAATAACATCTTCATCTACTACAATTTTCCGCCTTGATTTTCGGGTTTTGGGTGTGACTAACTGATACTCCACGGTATTGTTATTTGGATTATAATACGTCTTGGTAATACTTATCGTATGGTTTAGGAAGTCTATATCCTTCCACTTGAGAGCAACTAACTCTCCAACCCTCATTCCAGTATAGGCGAGTATTAAAAACACTAAGTAATCATGTTCAAGGCCATTTTGTTTTGCTGTTTCTAAAAACAAGGCCAGCTCTTCTTTTTCTAAGTAATTTGGTACTTCCTCTTCTTCCAGTTGTTCAATCGTTTTTTTGTCTTTCTTAACGTAAGCGAATTCTGTAGGATCCTTCTTTAATAGCTCCAATTCTAGTGCCTTTCGAAAGATCATCCTCCCGGTTCGATTGATTCCCTCCCTTGTGCTATCAGCTAACCCTTGATCTTTTAAGTCATTGAGAGCATCTTGGTACATCTTTCTTGTGATGTCCTTTAATTTTAATTGAGCAAAGTAGGGTAATAACCTCCCAATTTCATGAAGTCGAACACGAATAGTTCCGGGCTTAACGTCCTTTGATTCACTGTAGATATGCAGCCATTCTTTAGCAAAGTCGCTGAAAGTTTTGTCTGTATCCTCTAAATATGTCCCTTGATTTAACTCGTAAATGAGAGTATTAGCTGCCGCTTCTGCTTCTTGTTGGGTCAGAAAACCACTTTTAGACTTCTGTTTTCTTTTTCCAGAGATTGGGTCTATTCCGACATCAACGACATATGCCCATTTTGCACCGCAAGTACATTTTTTCTTTTTGCAAGTATAGTTCCTTCGATATAGATGTCCTTTCATTTGTAACCTCACTTTCTAAAAAATATTTTGTTGCTAAAAATACATTATTACCAAGTGTAATTCCATTAATTCATTCCATTTATTCGCTACATAATAAGAGAGATTTTATAGTGGAGGAAGTAATTGATAAGGGGGAGTTTTATGGGTAGTAGACTACATACTGCGTAGCAAAGAGGATCAACTTCAGATGACTTTGTGAAAGATTTCACTAAAACTATAAGGTCGAGTGTTAGTTTAAGAAGAGTGAGATAACTGAGAGCTATTCATAAAAATGAGTAAGTAGATTTAATTGAGAAAACATAATTAATCATGAATTTAGCTAAGTATACAATTATAATATAGAATTGGATCTATCTTAAATATAGAAGTACCTATAGAAGATTATTACTTCATGCTAAATTTCGAGATTTTACAATTTGGGGAGATAGACTTTAAATTTACTATCTTCCTGTGGTTTAAGGATGAAAATTTCACTTAAACATTAATCGATATGCAAATCGTTTGCCAAAATAATGATTCCATTTGCTGAGCATGTAGGTGAGTATCTATTATTACTTGGAATTGATGGGGCATCGAAAGGGAAAGATCATGATAAAAAAAGTCTAGTCCCAATTACTGAAAAAGATAAACGGCTACCATAGTTGTTATATAGAATTCATTTCCGGAGTTAATCTTAAGTATTAAACCTCGAATGCCTTAGAGTTTAATAGGTGATATAAAAAAATTAAAATTATCAATCATTGCTCTTGTGATTGGTACGATATCGTAGTATATTTAAGTTAGAAATTTAAATCTAAAAGGTGTGGGACATGGAACATTTGGTTGATCTTTTACTTAAAAACG
This sequence comes from Bacillus salitolerans, assembly GCF_042680805.1. Classification (NCBI taxonomy): domain Bacteria; kingdom Bacillati; phylum Bacillota; class Bacilli; order Caryophanales; family Bacillaceae; genus Bacillus; species Bacillus salitolerans. The sequence goes on from NZ_JBHUEM010000040.1 coordinate 17,074, forward strand.
GAATTAAACCCTTCAGCTACTTTCCGAAAGCAGTTGAGTTAGAAAAAAAAATCTCCCACACAGATTTATCAGCCTTAGTGTTTTTGCTAATGAAAGAACAACTAACTATGTCAGAATTAGCTTCTGACCTAGGTGCACCTCTAAGTACGATCACAAGTATGGCCAAACGCCTTGAAAAAAAGGGGTGGATTCAAAGAACAAGCTCACCCAAGGATCAGCGGGTGATTATAGTTTATTTAACTGAAGAAGGAAAAATTCTGGCTAGGCAGGCTAATGAAATCATGAATCAGGCATTGAGACGTGTTGAAACTGCCTTAACAGAACAGGAACTAGAGCAATTTGTGTACCTTGTGTTAAAGGTAGTAAAATCGTTGCAACAGCCTGAGGATGAGTACAACACATCCATTAAAAAGAAGCCTACTATCCGAAAAATCTCCATTGATGAATAATGGTTACCTTCCAAGCATTATATAGGGATGAACAAGTTATTAAAACGTTGTTCATCTTTATTATAAATAAATAGTACGATGTCGTAGTATAACACCTAGTGAGTTAAGTGAAGTCCAACACTACCCAACTATATTTTTTTAGCTGATTAGTACGATATCGTATTAAAAACATACCCAACTATACGAGGTGAAAAACATGAGGATTATTATTTATACGGGAAAAGGTGGAGTAGGGAAAACAAGTATTGCTGCTGCAACAGCCGTACAATTAGCACAGCAAGGATTGAGAACGCTTGTGATGAGTACAGATGCAGCACACAGCTTATCTGATGCTTTTGACCAACCATTAAGTGATCAACCTAAAGAGCTTCATGATTGTTTATGGGGAATTGAGGTTAATAGTTTACGAGAAACAGAACGGAACTGGGGAGCAGTCCAACAATGGTTGAGTGGCATGATGAAATGGGCAGAGCTAGAGGATATCAGTTCAGAGGAAATCATGATATTTCCAGGTATGGAGGAAATATTTAGTTTGATGCAAATTAAGACTCATGCTCAAAGTGGAAAATATGATGTCATTATAGTGGATTGTGCTCCAACTGGTGAAACATTAAGACTCTTAAGCTATCCCAATCTTATGAAATGGTGGCTTGAAAAGATCTTTCCATTTGAGCGACGTCTCATCAAGGTTGTCCGTCCAGTAAGTAAAGTTGTCATGGGGGGATTGGAGTTACCGAATGATGATGTACTAAACAGTATTGAACGCTTTGTCCGAGAATTAGAAGAAATGAATAAAATACTTTTAGATCGCGATGTAACATCTGTCAGAATCGTTTTAAATCCCGAAAAGATGGTCATCGCCGAATCAAGAAGAGCTTTCACTTACTTGAATTTATTTGGATTTAATACCGATGCCATTCTCGTTAATCGAGTCATTCCAGAGGAAGCAAGAGAAGGCTTTTTAGCAAATTGGCATCATATTCATCAGCGCTATGATGAAGAAATTAAGACCTGCTTCGAGCCTCTCCCTATTTTTCGAATTCCTTTAATGCCTTCTGAGGTTTCAGGGAGATTACACTTAGAGCAGCTTTCTCAAGTAGGGTTTGGTGACACAGATATGTCCAACATCTTATTCTCAGGCCAAACAGAACAAGTTCGCAAAGAGAATGGTCAATATATTTTAGAAATTTCGCTACCCTTCGTGAGTAAGGATGAAATTGAACTTTCGCAAAAAGGTGATGAGCTAATCGTTCAAATTGGATCTTATAAGAGAAAACTAGTTTTGCCTCGTAGTCTTGTGGGGAGAGCGATTGAAAGTGCTCGCATAACTGAACATGTCTTGAATCTTCATTTTTCAGAGAGTATCAATCAGTTTTAGGAAGGGGTGAGCAAAATGAAGAGAGGAACGACTTCACATGTTTTTCTGTCCCTATTAGAATCACATGAGCAGTTCTTAAAAAATACGATTCCTAAAGAATCACAGATACATTTCAGGAATGCCAATAAAGAGTTACTGATTGGCATCGGTGCTTGGATTGATCATCACATTGTGGAATTGGAACAACGTGCTGAAAAAGAAACAACCATGGCGCAATCCAACCATCAAGCGGTGAAGAAAATTAAAATATCCGATCAATGAGGAGGAAGAATGATGAACTGGAAAAAACGTAGTGGCCTATTACTAATGCTAACTTCTGTTATTCATAATCTTATTGGGATTGTTATATTTTGGGAGCCTTTGGTTGATATGTTTCAAGCAGGATTATTTAACTCTGTTGCTAGTCAGTATGATAGAGCCACTGTCTTTTGGTTTCTATTATCAGGTGCACTGATCTTTATCCTTGGGAATTTTATGCATTGGCTGGAAAATGACTTAAACAAAGAAATTCCACCTTTCCTCGGCTGGCATTTATTGTGGTTGTCTATTGTGGGGGCTTTCTTCTTACCAGCATCCGGCTTTTGGCTAGTCATCCCTCAAGCATTGATCATTATAAAGAGATGATGAATAATGAAATAACAGTTTATATCGACGAACACTTTACTAATTATTTGAATTTTAGCTGATTATTTAATGTGTTACCCATAGTAAAGGGAGGAATAACATGAAAGCGATTGTATGCAAAAAATCTGGTTCACCGGATGTACTGAATTATGAAGAAATTAATAAACCTAATCCCAAACCGGATGAAATTTGTGTCAAAGTGTATGCCTCTTCTGTTACAAGAGGAGATGTAATATTACGTAAGATGCCGCGCTTTATTCTATTCCCTATTGGATTAATGTTTGGATTTAAAGCCATGCACATACCTGGTGTTGAGTTTGCTGGCGAGGTTGAAGATGTTGGAGAAAATGTTAGGGATTTTAAAAAGGGCGATCAAGTATTTGGCACTGCGACCGGATTAAGATTTGGTGGTAATGCCCAATATATATGTGTTCCGGAAAAATCTAAGACAGGGGTTGTCACCAAAAAGCCTGAGAACGTTACTTACTCCGATGCTACTGTCATTCCAGTTGGGGGTATGACAGCAATGTATCTATTACGAAAAGGAAACATAAGAAAAAATCAGAAGATTCTTATCTACGGCGCATCGGGGGCGGTAGGTTCATATGCAGTTCAACTTGCTAAGTTTTATGGAGCTAAAATAACGGCTGTATGTAGTACAAATAATTTAGATTTAGTAAGATCTATAGGAGCAGATGAAGTGATAGATTATACTAAGGAAGTATTTACAGAAAGAAGAACAAATGATTATGATATTATTTTTGATGCTGTAGGAAAGATATCAAAGTCCCAATGTAAAGATATCTTAGTGAAGAATGGAAGTTATATCTCTGTAAAATCACCCACAAAGGAAAAACTAGAAGACTTGTTGTTCCTTAAAATGTTGCTAAAGGAAGAGAAACTAAAACCCATTATTGATAGGGAGTATACATTAGAACAGGTTGTAGACGCACACAGATATGTAGAGAGAGGACACAAAAAGGGTAATGTTGTTATCACGGTTGAACATAATTAGAAAGCTGTTTGACAATAGTGTATGGGAAGCAGTAGGTTTGTAGTGAGTTAGTAAATTATTAAGAAATCTTTTGTCAATAAACATATAAACAATTCTACTTTTAGAGAATAGCAAATCCTAATTATCAACTCCATAATAGGTTGTGAATTCTTCACTACATTAACAGGAGCAAAATATAGAATTTCAAAGATGAAAAACAACGGAGTCATTTTGCTGCACAGTACAAATATACTATTCAATAAAAAGACATAACCAAGCGGGTTTAGAATGTTAAATAAGGGAAGAATTCTTGTAATGGTATATCGATATTTTTGAATCAGGATAATTATTTTTCGAAGAGTTTAAGTAGAATGTAGAAGAGCCTCTGTGAAAGGATACAGTAGAAGGAAAGAGAAAACAACGCGTTATGACAACTGGTTAAGGTTTGTAAAGAAGAAATAAGAGATGGACTTTGATGTGACCCCTAAAAGTAGAGTTATATATTAAGCAGCTAATTGGCAGGTATGATTACGGTATTCAACCGGACTCATACCTGCTAATTTTTTCTTTATGCGCTTGTTATTATAATAACCTATATATTCTTCAATTCTTTGCTTTAAATCTTCAAATGAGCATATTGCCTCACCATAATACATCTCTTGCTTCATCAAACCAAAAAAGTTCTCAATAGGTGAATTATCTATACAGTTTCCTTTACGGGACATGCTCTGGAATACTTTGTTTTCTTTTAATGTTTTGACCCATTTATTATGTTGATAATGCCAACCCTGATCAGAATGGATAGTGGTTCTGTACTTTGAATCTTTAACAATTTCAAGAGCTTCCTTGAGTGGTAGGAGAACTAACTCTAAAGTTGGTCGCGTGCTTACTCCATATGTAAGAATTTCTCCGTTAAACAGATCCATGATTGGATTTAAATAAAGTTTAACACCATCTAAACACTTAAATTCAGTAATATCAGTTGTTAGTTTCTGATGACATACACTAGTATAAAAACGACGATTAATGAGGTTCTTGGCAATCGTTCCAACAGTCCCCTTGTAAGAACTATATTTTCGTGATTTTCGTCCGAATTTTTCTGCCTTAAGCCCGAGTTTTTTCATGATACGTTGTACCTTTTTGTGATTAACTTTATAACCACGCTTTCTCAAATCCAGATAAATTCGACGGTAACCATAGTTTCCATTGTTTTCATTAAAGATGACTTGAATAAGCTCTTCGAGTTCTTGGTTTGGATTCTCTTTCTTTATCATTTTAATATGATAGTGATAGGTGGATTCAGGAATACCTACTCTCTGTAAAACAGCATGCTAACATTTTGCTAACGCAATCCAGTGAAAAACGGTAAAATTCCGTTAAAGATGTTACAGACAGAATTTAGCAAAACCTTGATATAACGCACTTTAAGAACATCCAGTTAAAGATATTACACACTCTCACCTTAGGGGCGGCATGAAGTGATAGCCACCAAATCCTTAATATATAAGGTTTTTTGGGCGATTTGCTAACAAAATGCTAACATAGTATAAAGAAAATTAAGGCTTCTCATTAGATTAACTTTTGAGGAGCCTTTTAACGTTTATATTTTGAATTGAACAATAACATTTAAATTTTAAATTGGACTATGCCTTTGTTTCATTTTGTCAGTCTATTTTACCTTGCTTTTTTATTTTTATTCCAATTTATTCAATAACTGTGTTTAAAAATGGTACAATTATCCTAAATGATATATATGAGATTTGAGGTGCTGAGATGAGTAGTCAAACTAATGATACGATTATTGATTATATAGCTAGTTTAGGAGAATATGCAGCGGATCATGCTGTTAAAATAAACAATATACATAAAAGTTTAATAGAAAAAATGCACTATTTAGAAGACGACGTAGTTCGAAATGAATTACAGAAATTGGAACATGAGGTTCTGCAACAATTAAGTGAATTAGAAAAATCAATTGGACAAGTTGGAAAGCATACGAACACAAAACTTTCTTCTGCTGAGGGAAAAATCTTAAATAGTGCCTCCAAACAGATAGAAGAATTAAAGGAAATGAGGAGTCAACTATATACTCAGATTGAACAAGTTGAACGAAAAATTTCTAGTTTGAATACTCATTATCATCAAGAAATTGTCCGGAAAATTGATATTAATCAAAAAGCAGTAATGACAAAACTGGATCAGAATCTTAAGAAGGTTAATCAAGATTTTAATGAGATAAACAATCACTTAGAGGGTCTGAGTAAAAAAGTAAGGTTTGGTAATGTTGTTAGTACTTTAGTCTTAGGAGTGTTAGTTGGACTTATTATTTACTTATACTCGACAGGTGTTATTCTGTGACGAGATTTATATTTTGTTATGAAGAGAAAATAGTAGTTAATGAAGGTAACAAAGAAAAAGTATATGAAAATTATTGTTTAAAAAATATCAATAGTCGCTATTATTTTGGAGAAAAGGCCAGTGAACTTCACCGTGTGTGGCCTAATTTGATAAGAATGCATTTTAATAAAGCAATTAGACAAGCATCAACATTAGAGGAAAGAAATCAATTAGTAAGAAATTTTCTTAATCAGAACATCGATGGTACTGATCGCCATGTTTTCATAATGCCTAGAGATATCATTGAGATTATTGAGAACGAACAAAAAGAAATTATAGATGAATTTTCTGATCGGGTTCTTTTGCAAGGTTTCGGGATGTTCTACTCAAAAATTACTAAAAATGTTAAAAAGGAGAGCAATACTTATACGATTCATATATACCAAGGGCTTGAAGGAATCGAGGGAGTATTGTCAGAGGTGAAGCCAGAAGGAGAATTAAAAATAATTTCTGAGATTTATGTTAAGCCATCGAATCAAATTATTATCCTGAATAAAGTAATAGAACATCTACATAAACAAGTTCAACAATCAAGTAGTGTTAAGTTGTATATCAAAACTGGAAATGAATTAACGAAAAAATTTCCTTATCTATCTATTTTGGAACAGAAAAGTGAGGATTTTACTTTCACATTCAATTTAAGTGACTTTAATGACGATACAGGATCATATGAAATGAATGAATTGCAATACGACCTTAAAATGCTTGCAAATCATTTAATAGAAAGATTACCAAATGAAAAGTATAAAAATTTATTTTCTAGTATTATTTATTCGTTTAATAAAGTTGCCATAAAGGACCAAGAATTTGTTCTCGAACAATTAAAAAGTGTCATTTTGAAGAATTCGGGAATTACAGACGATGACTTAGAGAAGTTAAGAAATATCTTTCTACTGAGGAAGTCTTCAACTTATAAGGTAGGGTTTATCAGTCCATTTTCTTACGGCAAATCATCATTAATTAATGGTCTTCTTGGTAAGTCTCTATTAAAGGCTGATATTCGAGCGGAAACTGCTGTTGTAACCCATGTTACATATGCAGATGAATATTCTCTATTCTTTGTAAATAATGAAGAAATAATAGCTGCTCGTTTTGATACAATTGATCAGTTTAAGAAAGAAGTAGAGAAAATTACAAGTGTCCATACTGCTGATGAAACTTTGCAGCACTTATATTTAACCTTACCTTATGATACAAGATATCCCTCAATTGAGTGGATAGATACACCGGGATTGTTTGCTAAACATGAGTATCATAATCAGGTAACTGATAAGGCAATTGAAGGTTTAGATTTAGTTGTGTACGTGTTTGATCCCACAAAAATTGGAGAAAAGCCTTTTACTAAAAAAATAAAAGAGTACACAGAAATTATTGGAGAAGAAAATACAATATTTGCAATTGGAAAACGAGATTCTGTAGTTGATTCGTTAGATTTAATAGAACAAGAATTAAGGCAACATTTACCGAAAAGTCAGGAAGAAAGAGATATTGTTAGTGCCTCTGGGTATTTTGCATTAAGGGCTAGACAGTATAAATCTGGACAGCTTGAGTTAGTGGACCTTCAAAAAGATTATTTAATATATGCACTTTATAAAGAAGATTCATACTCGGGGAAACGCTTAGAAGCACATCATATTGATAGGGTGTTAGAAATGAGCAATATTGGTGCTCTAGAAAGAATCATTTATAAAAAAGTAAGAAAGTGGCTTAAAGAGGAGGGAGTTTATGAAAATAGTATTGTTTTACGATAATGAAATGTATGTTAAAAAATGGAAGTGTATTATGGATTGTCTAGTAGATCAGGATTCAACTACTGTGACATACACTTCCTTATTTGACCATTATAAAATGGAGGATTCATTTTTTTCTTTTTTTCTATTAACACCGCAACAAGCTGCATCAATGCCTTTATTAGAAAAAGTAGAAGCTTTAATTGAAACTGGAGCACATGAAAAAAGTATGTTGTTTATTATTAATGACAAAGACCAAGTAAGCCTAGAGGAAAGAGAAGTTATTACTACAGAAGTATGTAAGACCCTAGAAAAATATATATTGAGTCCAGAAATACTTTGGACTTCTAGCCATGGATATCACTTGTATCAAACATTTAAAAAAAATCATGAAGATGAAGGGTTAAAAAGAGAGCTGAGATATACTTATTGGAACACTGAAGGAGAGCCTCTAACTTTAAAAGATATGATGGAAAACCAAGAGATGTCACTCGTTATTGAAGACTCTGGTATTCCAGCATTAACTGAGTTTATTGAAAATCAGATGCTTCTCTTTCCACAGAGAGTAAACAGGAGAGATCTCAGCAAAAAACATGTGTTGTTACTAGGAGATAACCGATTAATTAGAGATGCGCTTGCAGAACAAGATAATTTGGTTATACATAAAGTAGAGAATTTTAACCAATTGGAACAGGAAGCGATGCCGCATGACTGTATTTTGATTTTCACTTCTCATGAACAAGTAGAGTTGCTTGATTATGAAAAGTTAAATAGTTTTTCTTCTGTCACAGTCTTAATAGATGGAGGTAATCAACGAAATGTCTGGGAGATACACTCTGATGAGGCATCACAACTAACTGTTAAACATCCTTACCTTAGATTTATAGAAGTTTGTTCATACTATGTAGAGTGTTTAAAGGTTAAAAAGACTCCTGAAGAATTAATTGACGATCCATTTATTGTAATTCGTGGCCAACATGGATTTCCAATTTATAAAGTTGAAATATCTGACTGGGATGAAGCATTGTTGAATGAAAGTGGAATTCCAAATGTTATTAAAGCTATTTCATAAAATTAAAGAAATAACTATACATCTTTGAATTGATAGGAGGAAAAAAGGTTGTTAAAAGAATTTGCAATTAAAAAAGAATTTACATTGCAACAAGCAAATAAGGTAGTTAATGATGAGAATATTGTCAATGAAGTGTTAAAAGAATCTGGTTTAAAGGAGAAGGTAAATAGATTAGAACAGGGCTTGTTTCGCATTGCACTTGTTGCTCCTTTTTCAGCAGGGAAGTCAACATTTATTAACGGCTTGATAGGGAAAGATTTACTTTCAGTAAATATCTTAGCTGAAACAGCCGCAATTACTGTCATTAAATATAGTGAGGAAAAACGTATTGAAATTCATTATAAAGATGGTACTAAGGATATCTTTCCTACTGATGGATCTGAACCAACAGATGAAGAATTAAAGCAGTTTTTAAAAAGGAAAACTGCTGTACAGCGTAAAGATGGGGAAACAGTAGAAATATTTGAAGAAAAAATCGATAAAGTAGAAGTGTATTGGGATCTGCCAATCTGTGAAGATGGAGTAGAGTTAGTTGATACACCTGGACTGTTCTCTGCATATGATCAGCATAGTCAATTGACGAATAATATTCTTCCTACTATTAATGCTGCTCTGTTTGTAGTGGAACCCCACCAAGTCGGTCAGAAACATTTCATGGAAGTTATACAAGATAGAGTAGAAGAGGCCAAAAATAGTCGCTTAGAAGAAGAAGGACGTCATATCTTCTTTATTATTAATAAAATCGATAAATACCCAACTGAAGAAGTGGAAAAGGCCGAGAAAGAACTTATAAATATCTTAAAGCCTATTTTAGCTGTTCCAAATATATTTAAAGTGTCTTCATACTTTGCCGTAAAAGCAAGAATGTTTCAAAATAAAGAAATAAGTATAGATGAAATACAAAAGGATACACAGATCCGTTTCACAGATGAAGAAGGATTTCCGGTGGCAGGAAGAGGCATACAAGAAGAACACATTCCGGAAATTTTAAATATTAGTAATTTTTTACCTTTAGAAAAAGCACTATCGGATTACTTATCTGAAAAGAATGATTTTCTTATTTCAGACGTACTTAATACTATACAAATTTTATTTGATAGAGAGATAGAAGGGCTAAAGCAAAGCATTGAAATTCAAAATAATGCAGGCGATGAAAAGCGTGAATATTATATTGAACGACTAGCTGAGTTAAAAGATTCCTTTGGCGAGATGCTACATAATATTCAAGATGATATTGAGGAAACAATTCATTTTGATTTATTTGGTAGTTCATCATCTTCTGGTGGATTAAAAGAAATATCAGAGAAAATTGAAGATGAAGAAGCTGAGAAATACGCCTTAGATCTTGAAGAATATGCAGGGAAGTTTTGGAATACAAAATCTGTTTTCCTAGATGAGGACAATGCAGTAGAAATGATGAACGAAGTCGCAGATAAAATAAATTCAAAAATCAACATATTCCGTCGTCAATTAACCAAAAATTCTTTTGATCAAATTGAACAACGTGTTAAGAAAGCTGCTAATAAAGTTGTAAATCTTTTTGAGCAATTTGAAGTAGAAGTTAATAAGTCCTTTGAGGACAAACTGGACTTATCAAAGAAAGACCATACATCATTTCTGGATGTAAATGCTTTATTAGAGAAATTACGTTATGATCTTGAAAAGAATTTTTCAAAAACATTAATTAAAATCTCTAAAAAACTAGAAAATGAAATTGCTAGCGCTAGAAGAAATCGAGTATCTTATCGTGATAAGCCAGGTGTATGGAACTGGTTTAAATCATGGTTTGGGAAACAGGATACAGAGCGTATATTTGATGAAGTTGGCTTTCGAAAGGATGTCTCAAAAAAGGTTAGTCAAATGGTTCAAGATGGTGCAGCTACTTTAAGAGAGGAAGCAAGTGAAATTGCACAATATATTTTAGATGAAAGTATTCGTGAGATAATTGAAAACTTTCAACATACTATCGCTGAACGTATATCTTCGTATAACAGCTGGCGAAAGCGAATGCTTAAAGGAATAGAGAAAGACTTAGCTGAAATAGAGCAAACAAAAGAAGAAGTAATTCTGCAATACGAAGATAGAATAAAAGAACTACAAGAAAAGAAAGTAATGCTAAGAGAAGAAGAAGTAAATTTTATGGTTAATACACTCGAATTAGCGGAAAAAGAGGTGGCTGCAGATGTCAATTAATTTTTCTAATTTCAAAACTAATGTCTCGGTTTGGCTGGATAGCCAATATAGTCAATTTGAAAATGAATTTCAAAAGAAAAACGCATTAGAATATGAGAGTTTAATAAAAAAAGAGCAGCTGACAGTAAATAATTATATTCGGAGTCTTATTGATGAAATTAACTTTAAAGTGCGTAATGACTTAAAAGACAAGTTTGATTTTAAGGAAGTACGAAGATTATATGAAGAATATCAGTCAATGACCAAACCTTACAATTTCTCTTTAATGGAATACAAAGTTGGTGCAATACCAAAAAAAGATTCAGTTTTTGAGCGGAGTCCTGCACATTCTGAAAAAGCTCAAACAGGAAAAGAGCATTCAGTTCAAAGAAATAAAGAACAAAATATGATTATAGGAGCAAGTGTTGGAGGCCTTTTAGGAGCCGGTATTGGATTTAAGGCAGTAAACCCATTAATGTTTAAAATGATTACAACACCGACGGGACTATTTTTAGGAGCAATAGTAGGTGGGTATATTGCTCTACAATTGTTGCCTGAAATTGAAAATAATAAAAAACCTAAACAAGCAGTACCTGTACAGACAAAAACTGAAATTCAGTCTTATAAAGAAGTGGCTACAACTGTAGAAACTAATGTACAGACACAATCAATTAATAAAGTCTTACAAGAAAGAAAAATTCAAGTAGGAAGAAAATTAAATGAGATTGTTGATCATATGGAACAAAATTATAAAAAACTTTTAGCAACTGCTAATGAATAAGGGGGGACCAGGGTGATTTCAAATAGTGATAAACAAAAAATTCACAATCATTTAAAAGCACTCGCATCTCCAATAAATCCACAGATTCATTCTGGGCGGACGAAAATTCAACGTCCCCCTTTTCACTGGTTGAAAATTGCAGAAATCAAAGTGGATCACGTAGAACATGATGACATTCTAAAGGAGATTAAAAACCGTTGCAAACAATTTACGCATTCTTTAGTAGGTATACGTGAATATGTTTATTTACGGTTATCAAATACTGAACATTTTACTGTTTGTGTTGAAGTAGGAATTGGTGGGCCTAAACGTTCAGAAAATGAAATAGTTGGAATTTTCGAGGGGGCTTTTCCAGGAGCTAATCTAAACATTTCAACAACCAGAGAACTGGTTAACTCCTATAGTTATAGTGCAGCAGCAATTGGAATTCCTCCAAAGTTGGATAATGAGGAATTATCTTCTTCGTGGATGAATCATTTGTTTTCTACTTTGAAAGGACATGAGTTTTCACTCGTTATATGTGCAGCACCACTTGACCAAGAAGAAGTCTTGGAAGGAAAAAAAAGGATTTCTCAAGAGAGAGATACTTTCTTTACTAATAAAAAAATTTCCACCTCAAATGGAACATCAAACATGGTTCAAGAAGGAGAAAACACCAATGATAATAGTGGATTTAATGTTCTAATTAAAAGCTCAGGTGACTCTAAGGGCTACAATCATTCGAAGTCTGAAACGGTGACTAAAGACGACACTTATGAATTCGAATCAAGTGATACGGCACGTTACCTCGATTTACTAGATCAACAACTGGATCGTTATGACAGTGGCCAATCGATAGGTATGTGGCAAACTGCTATTTATTTTGCAACGAATGAAGAAGGTAACTTAGATAAAATGGCAGCTTCTATATCTAGTTCCTTGCATAATGAAGAAGGGGTGCACCCTTTTACATTTGTTAAAAATGAAAAAGTTTTGAATCTTTTAGCTCGCTGTGAAATTCCGGGAGATGATTCTTCAGAAGATCTACTTAGAGGAAAGCTGAGCAAATTAACATCTGTCATCACTACTGATGAACTAGCAAGCTTATTTATCTTACCATCTATGGAACTACCAGGCTATCAAATATCATCTGTATATGATTCTACGGTGAATGTCCCGCAAACAGGAGGGGAAATCCCATTAGGAAGAGTGTTACACCGTAGTAAAGAAATCAATCAAAATTTTGGAATAACACCTGAACAATTAAATAAACATGCATTAATTACGGGCATCACCGGGAGTGGCAAAACTAACACAATCTATTCCTTGCTCGACTCTTTTTATTTACCGTTTTTAATTATTGAGCCGACAAAGCAGGAATATCGTCATCTTCTCAATAAGTTTGAAACATTAAGGGTGTATACTTTAGGGAATGAGAGGGTTTCACCGGTTCGTTTAAATCCTTTTTATTTTCCAGAAGGTATCTCACTATTAACTCATATTGATTCACTAAAAGCAGTATTCACGTCATCATTTTCTATGTATGCTTCGATGCCGAATATCTTAGAGCAATGTTTGTACAATATTTATTTAAAAAAAGGATGGAGCCTACATCATTCTACGAATATATATGGAAAAACGCATGAAGAAGCTAAAGAATTTTTCCCAACAATTAAGGATTTATACGAAGAAGTTGATGAATATCTGAGTAAATCAGGCTATGCAGAAGAACAAAAATCTAATATCCGTGCTGCTTTATTAACCCGGTTAAAAAGTTTAATGGTTGGAAGTAAGGGTCTAATGCTAAATACAACAGAGTGTATTGATTTTTCAGAATTACTCTCCACTCCCACTGTCCTAGAGCTTGAAGAGATAGCAGATGATGATGATAAAGCTCTTATTATGGGTGTATTATTTATTCGGTTAGCCCAACAACTAAAAATCTCACGTACAGATAGCAAAATTGATAATGACCTTAAGCATATAACCATTGTAGAAGAAGCCCATCGGATTTTTAGTAACCAAGAGGGAAAATCAGAAAGTCAAGAAACAGCCAATATAAAAGGGAAGGCTGTTGAGCATTTCTCAAATGTGCTAAGTGAAATTCGATCAATGGGTGAAGGAATGGTTATTATTGACCAAGTACCAACAAAGCTGGCTCCTGACGCTATTAAGAATACAAACTTAAAAATTGTACATCGTATTGTAAGTGTTGATGATGCTGAACATATGGCACAAGCTTTAGCGATGAAGCCAGATCAAACAGAATTTTTAACTAGACTTAAAAAAGGAGAAGCCTTTGTCTTTCAAGAAGGAATGGATAAACCAGCACATGTGAAAATGTTTCCTTTCAAGAGTACTCAGTCATTTGTTCGTGAAGATGAAATTATGAAAGCTGCGATGGAGTATAATGCTTTTGTCACAAACAGTCCTGGTATCCATCCTTTTGCAGAGTTAATGATGGAGCAGGATCAATACGCAATGAAAAAAATTGTTGAAGTAGGAAAGAAATTGTATCATAGCCTACTCTTTGGAGAACTTAGCTCAATTCAATCATATTTAATATATACGGAAAAACAATTACTTTCAATCGCGTATCAAAATGGCTTTGATGTAAATGAAGAAGATCAAGTTCATTTCCTCCAGTCAGTAATTCAATTGATGATTGGTCGCTTAATTGAGACAGATCTTTACTTTTCAAAAATACATCGTATTCGCACAAAAGTGCATTATTTCTTGAAACTATTAACAAAGGATCGTAATTATATTTGGTCTGAAAGAGAAATTCAATTGTTAGAGCTAAGACGTAAGGAATTTATTTATCCTTTACTAGAAGAAGCAACGCGGAGGCAACTATATGAGGAAAGGACAGCTCAATGTTTATGGAGTAGGCCTTCCGCAATTAACGGACAAGCTTATAAAATAGCTAGTAACATGATGGAGAATGGTATTTTTGAAAAAGTTCAAACAAATGTGGATCAATCGGCAATGGAGCATTTATATCAATCAGTAAAACAGGAATTACAAACTTATATGATTCATCCAATTATGAGTTCTCCACAAGATGCTCAATTGCTCTCAAATGTCTTGGCGCTTCTAATTCAGGGATCAAAAAAAGCAAACGAAATACAATATGTGATGGATTCTTTCATTGAAAAGGAGATGGAAAAATGGACGGTGGAGTATCAGCTGCAGTTTTAGAAAAAGTAACAGAGGCTTCTGTAGAATTACAAAAGTCTATCGAAGGTTTGGTTAAAAGTGTCGAGTCTTCTATTGAATCCGAACAAGCCCAAGGAGTATATGAAGGATTAGAACAAGAAGTAAACGAGAGTTTTGTTCCTTTAAAAAACGAGTTAGGTGAAACGGTAATTGAGGTTCCACCGGCAGAAAAACAACTATATGATGAGATTGGAGTTGAGTACGAGAATATCAACGGAATGGATGTGTATGTTCGCAATGACATAGATCCTAATCAAACTGATGCACTAGGAAGAACAAACCTTGAAAGGATGGAACAAGGATTAGCTCCATTAGATGAAACAGGACAATCAATTGAGTTGCATCATATTCGTCAAAGTCCTGAAGGTCCACTTGTTGAATTAAAAAGTGTTGAACATGAAGGTAATTTTGAATTGCTCCATCCAAATCTAGAGAGTCCATCTGCTATTGATCGTGGGGAATTTGCAAAGATTCGTGCGGAACATTGGAAAGCGCGGGCAGAAATGATTAAAGCAGGAGGAATGGTATAATGAATCATGAAAAGCTTCGTAAATTAATACAGGAAAAACGTGATGCCTCTTATTTCTTCGGTACGGTTGATGATACAACAATAAAAAAAGCTGAAGAAAAGCTTGATTTAACGTTTCCAAAAGAATACCGTGAATTTCTTGAAGAGTATGGATGTGGAAATATAGGACCGATTGAAATTTTTGGATTAGGACCAAATGTGGAAAGTGTACCAAATGTGGAGTGGGTTATAAAGAATTTGCGAGAGACGAGAGACCTACCCAATTATTTAATTCCTGTTGAAAACATAGGAGATGGTTCCTATGCAGTAGTGTCTTCTGCAAACTCAAGCGAACATGGTGTTATGGAGGGGATTGTCCTACAATGGAATTCTAGGGTGAACGATCCCCCAAAAATAGCAAATAGCTTTGGCGAGTATTTACAAGAACGTTTGTTGAACGTATAACTGCGTAAAAAAACAGGGATTACATAGTGGTGTGGTCCCTATTGTTTTAGCAAGACGTTTTTATGTAAATAATAGCCCCCTCTAAAAGCAAGGGGTAAATCTTTATATAAAATCTATATATATGCGTTTCAGTATCATCATGCTATCAAAACACAAGTGGAATGTGTTTCGCAATTATTAACATTGAAATAATCTTTGATCATTATTCAACTTTTTTATAGGTACGGAAACATCGAGAATACTTAAGGAGCACTTCTAAGTTAAAAACTGCTCCTTTTCAGTTAAATCAGTATTCAGTATTTGGGACTAACAAAATGCTAACATTTTGCTAACGCAATCCAATGAAAAACGGTTAAATCCCGTTAAAGATGTTACAGTAAGAATTTAACAAAACCTTGATATATCGCACTTTACGCACACCAAGTTAAAGATATTACACACTCTCACCCTAGGGGCGGCATGATGTAATCTGCCCATAAAACCTTTGATAGATAAGGTCTTTGTGGTACAAACCTAGAAAATATTTAATATTTATTTAACAAGGTCTCTTAAGAGTTTATTAAACTTTTGAGGGTCCTCTTTCCCTTTTGTTGTTGTAACATGTAAGTAAACATTTTTTGTTACCTCATCATCAAAAAATCGAATACAAGGGTATGTTGAATTAATATATCGTCATTGTGGAAAAGATGAATTATCTGTTCAAGAGGTATTAGAACAACCTGAAAGAGAATTTTATCTGGATTTCAGGACATTAAAACCATGAATGTGATAATAGGAAGAAATAACACAGGGAAATCTAGTTTATTAGATTTACTAGAGATACCATAAACAATTTACATTCAGACAACCTACGCGGGCAGTGGTTAAAATAAGAAGGGAACATATATAAAATGAAAATCCATTCCTCTTCCCACAGGTATCAAGGGGATAGTTATGTCACTTTTAGAAAAGCCCAAGAATGAGGTTGGTAACATACTGGACTTTTTCAATAGGATTGAAAAAGATGTTCATAATTATAAAGGTAATTTCACGAAGTATTGAAGTGTATTCATATCACAACTACAATACCGGTCAAAAGGATGGATACAACAATTTGATGTCAAAACTTTAATTAGTGTTTTGATTTTAATATATTCTAATAACAAGCCGTGGTTCCCCTATCATGTCACAACTATAATTCCTTAAAACATGTAGATTGAAGCAAAAGAATACAGCTTGAACATGTCACATATATAAATATCATATTTATTAATACATAAGAACTATATACTATTGAGAAATGGAACAATAAAAAAAATCCGCTCATTTGAGTGGACCATAATTCACTAATTTATTTTGTATAATCTTTTTCGTATATTATTTCGTTTTTATCTGACACCCCGATAATGGTCTCAAGCTTAGCACCATTACCGATATTTACTTCAGTAAATGTTTTTTTATCATCATTTAATACAATTACATTAGTTCGGCCATCTGAATATAAGAAACAAATCTTTTCAATATCGCTATCATTAATAAATCCTGAAACGATATGTAAATCTCGCTCTACTGCTCCTTCTAAACCACCACTATAATTAATTATACTTAACGGTAAATCCTTTTGTCTTTGAGCTGTATCAATGTCGCTATATTCATATTCGTTCTCACTTTTTTTATAAGCAGTCATGAACCCATGATATACATTTTGTTCTTTGTTATAAATGAAAGAAACAACCTTTAAGTTATCAACGGTATTCACTTCTTCTAATTTTAAATCTTCGATTTTACTATCTTTATTAACTAAATCTAGAGATTTTACTAACAAATCTTCAAGAGATTGATTGATTAGCTCCTTGTTCTCAATTGTAAAGGAATTACCTTTACCACTTACAAATAGTGAATTACCATTTGAACAAGCTGATAGGGAGAGTAAGAAAACGATTATTAAAACTATCTCCGCTGTGTTTTTATTGAAAATATTCATCATTATCACCTCGTTTTAGTAGAACTGCATAGTTTTAAGCTATCTTTATAATTAACGAGTCTTATATTTTTGTTTTGGGTACCCCATCTTCCCTTGTATTTAGTTGCTCCTTCTTTTATCAACTTTTCAATTAATTCAGGATTAATATCAGACCATTCATTTTGAATCAATACCGCGAGTGAAGTAATAAACGGTGCTGCAACTGAAGTTCCATGAAATTTATTAATATTAGAACCATCTAGTGAGTAAATATTCTCCCCTGGAGCCCATATGTCTACAAATTCGTTTGTTGTACTCTCAGTCAGAATATTATTTGTTGAATCGATTGCTCCAACAGATAATACACCAGGTGGATTTAACTTCGTTGAAAAATTGTTTAATCTCATCCCTGAAGTTATCTAACGAATTCGCTTGTTCCTCTATCTGATTGAAAGTGATTCCTAGCCTTTTACATAGTAAATCGAGAATTTCTCTACTGGGTATATTAGGGCCAAGAGTTCCGTTCTCTAATTTACTAAGATAAGAAACAGAACAAATACTTCTGATAATGCAGATTGAGTCATTTTATTTTGCATCCGGTGAAGTTTTAATCTAGAACCGATATCAGCTAATGTTGTCATCTTCCAAATACCCACTTGAATATTTTACCATCAAGAAAAATAAATAGGTATTATTTTTGTATTGAGAAAATCTATATAAGTATCTGATTTAAAAAGGGTATTTTGATAAAAATTTCTCAACTAAATTTCAATTAATATAAAGAAAACCCTCAAATGTATGAAGGTTTTCTGGAAATTTTATGAGAAAAATATATTTCGTTCATATCTGAACCATTTATAAACCTTATCCTTTGCTTCTTTATTTTTAAGGTAGGATAATATTATATCCAATAATACATCAGTAGGATTCTTGAATTTTTCAAGAACGGAAAACGATTTAGGAGAAAAATCTTCAATAATTCGAACTTGGTAATAAACTTGGAACTTATCAAGAATGTCTTGCGTAAATAATCTACTGGTTACCTGAATCTTATGATACAGGAGTTCCATGTGGATTCCTTTGCTTTCATCAGATTCTGTTGAATACAAGTTAATTGCCACATTATATTTTTTGTATTGAAGCATAATTTTTGATATTTCATGCATCACGAACTCATTCTCAATAAACCCTTGTTCACGATATACTATGCAAACGTGTTCGTCGAGCTTTCCAGCACCATTAATACTGGACATTTAAGAGTTTCTAACTCTTTCTTAAAATAAACATTTTCACTTGAATTGTCATAGCCGAATAGAATGTTATCTTCTGGCTTGATATGAGCCAACTCTACAACTCTCTAATCTTAACTGGGATGGTTAATTGATTTTTACTTGCTGGTGCTCAAAATTAGTGAAAATCTTTATGTAACCAAACAACTCGATTTCCTTCATCTACTCTAAAATGAATAAGATCCCCCTCGTTAATCTTTAAGAATTCTTTAACATCCACTGGGAGCCAAATCTGACCTTTACTTGATACTTTAGCCACAATAATCACCCTTCCCTTCCCTTCCCTTACTAACGTGAAGATACACATTTCTTGTTCCAAGCTCATCCATATCTTATTCTAACCATGTGTATCCCCATATCACTATGAGTTCCACCTTTAACACCATGATTGATGTCAATAATGATTAAGACTTAATTTTTGCAAAAAGGTAGACTATTCAATATTAATTAAGACAATAGAAAACAGAATGAAACGGTTATTATAATATGAAGAGCTTACTCCAAATTCACTTACGTCATCCCCATACCTTATTACTTGCGGTATCATAAATTGATTGATACTTCCTCCTGTGCGTGCATGTGACCTAATAAAAGGTCATCATGCCGTCTTTCATCAGTTGGCTTCTTAAATCTTTGAACCATTCAATTCTTTAATTTGGTAAAAAAAACAAGAAATGAGTTGAAATTTGTCGGATAAAACTTTATAGTGGGTCTTGTGTCATGCGTAATATAGCCTAATTCGTTATTACTTTTGATGCAGAGCTAATTCATTTTCACTATCAATTAAATATTTTATTTATATCATCATAAGAGAGGGGTTTGTTTAAATGGTTAAATCTTTGAAAGTCAAACTTATAACACTATGTTTACTGTTGTTAGCGATTCCAGCTTTGTTAATTGGGATAATTGGATATCAATCTAGTAAATCTAGTTTAGATGATTTAGGAAATACAAATTTAAAAAACAATGTAAAGATGTCACTTAAGTTAATAGAATCACTAAATACAGAGGTTGAAAAAGGAACTCTGTCTTTAGATGAGGCGCAAGAAAGAGCAAAAACACTAATATTAGGTGAAAAAAACAATGATGGCTCTAGAACAATAGATAAAAATGTTGATTTAGGTGAAAGCGGTTACTTATTTGCTGTTAATGAAAATGGACAAACAATGTTACATCCTCAAAAGGAAGGGGAGAACTTCTGGGAAGCGAAGGACCCTAACGGAGTTTTGTTTATACAAGAAATTGTGAAGCAAGGACAAAATGGTGGAGGGTTTTCTTATTACGAGTGGCCCTTACCATCAAATGAGGATGTAATGGCACCTAAGGTCAGTTATTCTGAATTAGATCCACACTGGGGATGGGTGATATCCGCTGGGACTTATATGATGGACTTTAATAAAGGTGCAAAAAGCATCTTGAACATTTTAATGATTACTTTGGGTGTTTCTTTATTAGTAGGAGCTATAGTTATTTGGTTATTCACAAATTACATAACAAAACCAATAATAGCGGTTTCTGAAAAAATGACAAAAGTTGCTGAGGGCGATTTATCGATTAAAGTCATGGATTCGAAAAGCAAAGATGAGGTAGGCACTCTTGTTAGGAGCTTTAACAAAATGATTTTGAACCTTAAAGAAATCATTGTTAAGGTTATTGATACCTCTGAACATGTAGCCGCATCTAGTGAACAGTTGAGTGCCAATGCAATTGAAACGGCAAAAGCATCAGAACAAATTGCCTCCTCTATACAAGCAGTTTCATCGGGTGCTGAAGAACAGTCGAAGAGAGTAGAGAGCTCTACAGAACTAGTCACAAAGATCTCAAAAGATGTTAATGTGATCTCAGAACGTGCAGAAAAAGTTGATGAAACTACTACACACACTTCTGAGCAAGCAAAAAAAGGTGAAGAAATTGTTAAAAATGCAATTGAACAAATGAGTATTATTACTTCAAATACTGAGGAAACAACGGAAGTCATTAAACTATTAAATGAAAAATCCTCTGAAATCGAAAAAATTGTTTCACTCATAACTGATATAGCTGACCAGACTAATTTACTTGCTTTAAATGCAGCTATTGAAGCAGCTAGAGCAGGAGAGCATGGTAAAGGATTTGCAGTTGTTGCTGATGAGGTACGAAGGCTTGCTGAACAGTCTGGTGAATCAACACATCAAATTTATGCACTTATTCAAGATATACAAACAAATACACAAAAGGCTGTAGACTCTATGTCAAATGGAGAAGTCATTGTACATAAAGGTGTGGAATTAGTCGGAGAAGCAGGAAAATCATTCAAAGGGATTTCAGCTGCAATTGAAGAGATATCTGATCGTATGAAAGATGTTTCAATTTCGATTGAACAAATAAATAAAGGTACTGATTCCTTAGTAGATTCAATGAAAAGCACGAATAGTATTACAAACCAGACAACTAGTTATGCCCAAGAAGTAGCAGCTGCAGCAGAAGAACAAACAGCTTCTATGGAGGAAATTAACTATGCCACGAAGACTCAAGCCGAAATGGCACAGGAGTTACAGGAAATTGCTAAACGCTTTAAAATATAATGTAAACTCTGAGTGATTTTCAGTTTCTTATAAATGTTCAGGTGAGAAAATGAGATACTGAATTTTTCACACAATGGTTTATAACTTTTTTACGTCAAAAGTTTGTTCCAATTCTTAGAGAATTAAGCTATAAAATGTTTTATTAGTAAAAGTTTTGTATAAATGGAGATGATCATTTATACAAAACTTTTTTTGAATAGATGGTCCTACTATTTGCTAATGGCCTTTATCAACTACTCTAAAGAGTTATCCTCATTAAAATTGATCTTATGGCCAAGTGCATTCATTGGCCCTTTTGTTATGATATTGGCTAGATGTTCAGCCATATAGTCAGGAGAGTAATGATCGTCTGCATAGAGCCACCACTTCAAGACTCCGATATATGCTGAGCTAATAAAATGTAGGATAAAATCTGCTGGTAATGCTAATTTACTAAAATCCCCTACTATGGTCGAGAAGCTTCCCTTAAATTTTTCAAATAAAAACTTTTCTACTTTACCAGTAAAATCTGGTATGCCGTTTGGTCCCAACATGACTCGGTAAAACTCACGATTTTCATTAATATTAGTAAACACTCTGTTTAAAGTTATTTTGAACCTTTTTACATTGACCTCACCATTTTTGAGGTGGAAGGATATATTCATCACATCCATTAACTCTTTTAAATAAGTGTTGCTGATTTGGTCTAGTAAATCATATTTATCTTGGTAATGTAAATAAAACGTAGCCCTGTTAATAAAGGCTTCATCAGCGATATCTTGTATCGTAATGGCGTCAAAACCCTTCTTATCAATAAGTTTTAGCAACGCTTCTTTTATTAATTTTTGAGTTCGTACCACTCGTAAATCCGTCTTTTTCACCTAATCATCACTTCCCCTAATTTTGTAAAATACACAACAATTTATTTGGCCTTGTCGCTTATGAAACGAAACCACTTATATTGCTCATTGAATGTCAGTAAGGATTTTCTATAATTGAATTATATACAACATGATGTAAATTAATCAACAAAGTGTCAATTAAAGGAGGGCATGTGATGAGCGGGATTATTAAAAACAAACTACTTTGGATGGGTGCAGGGATTATCATTCTTTTTACTAGTATTTTTACCTTCGCTTTTATGGGTTCAACTGTTAATCCAACCCCTAAAGAATTACCTGTAGCAATTGTGATGGAAGATGAAGGGGTCACATTGCCAAATGGTGAACAAATCAATTTCAGTAATTTCTTTGTTGAAGAAATACAAAAGAGAGATTCATCGTCTGTCAACTGGAGACTCTTTCATAATAAAGAAGAAGCAATCCAGGTAATGAATGAGAAAAAACTATATGCAACTATTGTTTTGCAAGAGAAATTATCCGAGCAAATTTTTTCATTACTAACAGGAAGCTCCGTTCAACCAACGACAACCATCATACTGAATGAAGGTATGAACCAAGCGGGTGTAAATGTTGCCGCGCAGATAGCGAGCGGCGTTTTATCTAATTTTAATTTACAACTACAAGAGAAGTTGCTAGCTCAACTAGAAGGATTAAATGTACCTTTAACGGCTGAATTAGTAAGATCCCTATCGAGTCCCTTTACAATCGAAACTGAAAAAATAAATACGGTAGCAGTCAACAATGCAAATGGAAATACGCCAGCATTATTTACTCAGCTTCTTTGGATCTCAACTTTTATCAGCTCTATGATTCTGTTTACTCTATTAAAAAAATCTACTGAAGGTAAATGGACATTCAATAGTTTGGTAAGCCAAATGTTGATTGGAATACTTTATGTAACCATAATCTCTAGTATCACTTTGCTTCTTGCTGTTCATGTTTTAGAAGTTAATGTACCAAGTCAAGGCCAATTGTTTTTTACATTGCTATATATAGGACTTTGCTTTTTCTTTTTGCAAAATGCCTTTCTCAACTGGATTGGTTATGCGGCTGCGACGTTATTTATCCTTCTATTGTTTTTTTCAATGCCAATCTTGACTATTGCGCCAGAAATGCTGCCTAATGTAACAAATGACTTTCTTTATTCGTGGGTTCCATTTCGATTTAGCCTAGAAACGCTAAGGGATGTTCTATTCTTTAAGAAAGGTATTTATGAAGAGGGAATAGGTACCATTGGTTGGATAGGACTTGTTTCGTTAACTTTGATGGCTTTATCAATATTCAAGCCAAAAAGTAAGCAAAAAGATACTATAAACGAAGATAAACAATCAGTACCAAACCATTGATACATGTACCATGCAAAAGCAAAGACATCTCAAAATGTTTTGAATGAGATGTCTTTTTGTTTTAGAGGATTTAGAAAAAGCAGAGTAGAACTTTAAGACTGTAATCATGTTTTTAATAAGAGAAGGCAGGTAATGATGATGGATCTTCCGATTTTAACGGTTGAATTAGCAAACAGAATGGAGCGAATTGATTTTGAGGTTTTAAGAGATCGAATGCAAGCGGTTCAATTAAGAAAAGGTAATCCAAATAATGTTGAGATTAAGAGCTTTGGAAAATGTATGGCCCTGTCCGCTGATGATATGCCGAGAGAATTTAATAAGGTGTGGTTTTTTTCCGAAGATGATATTTCTCGATTAGATGATATGGTTGCCTATTACAAAGAGCGAAATCTTCCATTTTCCATTGATATAACGCCAGTTACTTTAACGGGGAGACTAGCAAAAGAGCTAAACAAAAAGGGATTTTATCAACATGGCTTTCATTCAACTCTCTTCGGAGCACCATCTATTGATAATCACAATACTATGAAGCCAATTCGTATTTTAAAGGCAGGAAAGGAAGAAATGAGTCTATTTAGTTCATTATTTTCTCAATCATTAGAAATTCCGTTCGATATTCCGGAGAACAACGAAAGCTTCAGTATACTTCATAATAATCCAGAGTGGTCTTTTTATATAGGCTATGTAAATGAAATACCTGCTGGTTTCTCTATGCTTTATATAGGGGCAAATGGTATAGCTTGTTTAGGAATGGCAGGCACTTTACCAGCTTTCAGGGGACATGGCTTACAGTTAGCGATGTTAAAGAGGCGTTTAATGGATGCAAAGGAGAGATTAAGTCACATAATTGTGGCGCAATGTGAATTCGGGACTCCATCATTCCGAAACTTACAAAGGGTTGGCTTAAAAGTTGCGTATACTAAATCAGTTTGGTATTCTCCTCTACCTTAATAAAAGTAATATTTTGTGATTATTTCCATAAAAAGAAAAAAATTTCCCAATAAAAAGGATATATCAATTTTTATTAGAATTGTATAATAGATAAGTATATATGTATTTTAAATTGATAGAAAATTTTGTATTTTTAGGAATGCTTTCAGCTAAATGAAAATTCAAATGCTATTTTTCGCATGGTAGGGGATGTGGGTATAGCTTACATTTCTGCTGTTAGTGCCTACCTGAAAATAGAGAAAAGAGGGGGATCAGTAATGGTACAAAAAATTGATACGCTTCATCCAATATTAGGGAATGTTCTAGATAATATAGACAAGGTTATGATCGGTAAACGTGATGTGGCGACACTTAGTTTAGTGGCGCTTTTGGCAGAAGGGCACGTTTTATTAGAGGACGTACCTGGTGTAGGAAAGACGATGATGGTTCGTGCATTAGCGAAATCAGTGAGTGCAGATTTTAAACGAATTCAATTCACTCCAGACCTATTACCTTCTGATGTAACGGGTGTATCTATATATAATCCGAAGGATCTTCAATTTGAATTCAGACCAGGTCCTATTATGGGAAATATTGTGCTAGCGGACGAGATTAATAGAACATCTCCAAAGACACAAGCTGCACTACTTGAAGGGATGGAGGAAGCGAGTGTTACAGTTGATGGAGTAACGAGACCACTCTCAAAACCTTTCTTTGTTATGGCAACCCAAAACCCGATTGAATATGAGGGGACGTATCCCCTGCCAGAGGCACAGTTAGATCGTTTTATTTTAAAATTGCGCATGGGGTATCCTAGCCAGGATGAGGAGCTTGATATGCTGGCTAGAATGGAAGCGGGTCAACCGATTCACGAATTAGAGCCGGTGATCTCGACACAAGAGCTTGTAGAATTCCAAAAGCAGGTTAAAGAAGTATCTGTAGATGTATCGATTAGACAATATATCGTTAATATCGTGAATCAAACTAGAACCCATCATGGCATCTATTTAGGAGCAAGTCCACGTGGTGGTATCTCATTAATGAGAGCTGCACAAGCCTTTGCCTTTATTCACAACCGAGATTACGTAGTTCCCGACGATGTAAAGTATTTAGCTCCGTACACATTATCACATCGCATAATCTTAAAATCCGAGGCAAAATTTGAAGGAGTTACGGCAGAACAACTCGTCAAGCAACTCATCGATCAGATTAAGGTTCCATTAGTTAGGTATTGATTAATATGAAAGCAAACTCATACGTTAATTTAACAGGAAGGGTTCTGCTCCTACTTACGCTTCTTGCGATCACATTTATTTATGCGATGTTTCAAGGTGGCTTCGTCAGTTGGTTTATTTTTTATAGCTTTCTTCCATTTGGACTTTATTCACTAGTAGTGAGTGTTTATCGTATGAGCTTTTTTACCGTGACAAGAACTGTAAACCAAACTCATTTCACTTCAGGTGAAAAACTAAAAGCAACCATAACGGTTGAAAGAAAGTTCCGATTTGTTCCACTTCTCTACGTTATTGTTTCAGAGGAAGTACCAGAATCTTTACGGTTTTGTAATCAATCAAAAAAAGCAAAGGTCATTCTTTTCCCTTGGTTTAAGGGGAAGTTAACGTATGATTATGTAATTGATGCCATCCCTCGGGGAGAACATTTATTTACATCCGTTACGATCAAAACAGGAGACCTGTTTGGGTTGATTGAAAAGGCAAGAAGCTATGAATTGCCAAAGACATTTTTAGTGTATCCTCAGTATGTTGATTTAGTGTATCGACAGCTAGAAAACAGGTTTGATCAAGGTTATACGTCTTCGCGAACAAGATTAGTAAGGGATACGGCTATGGCTGTTGGAATTAGAGAATATCAACCAGGAGACCGGTTTTCATGGATTGATTGGAAGGCTAGTGCTAGAAAAAATTCATTTATGACAAAAGAATTTGAACAGCAGCAGAGTCATGATGTTGTGGTATTTATGGACCGTGCATACGGACAAAACCGTCCACTCTTTGAGCAAGTCATTATTTTTACTGCTTCTATTGTGAAATCGATTTTGCGCCATGGTGCACAGGTTGGATTTGTCTCAGTTGGAAAAGATCGTTATGTTGCTGGGTTGAAAAATACAGAACAGCATCAACAGCAGATATTTTATCACCTAGCCAAGGTACAGCCGGACCAACAGCATTTTTCAGTTGCCGTTGAGTCGGAAGTAAGTAAATGGCAGCACGGCTTAACCATGATTTTTATTACAAGTGACTTATCTGACTCGTTCATTCGGACGATTGAATATTTAACACATCGTCAATATCAAATTGTCGTCTTTGTTGTCCTTCCTAAACTGAACCCAGCGAGGGAAACTCTTGTAAAGATAGAAAAGTTAAAGCAAAAGCATATATTTATTAAAGCTGTTCAGGAAGGACAATATGCAGATGCTTTTCATGAGGTGAGTCGATGAATATGAAACAGGGACAACTTCTTAAAGCAATCTATTATATCTATGGTTTTCTTGTTTTGTGGGAATGGCTTAGACCACTGGGTGTTGTAACAGACACTGGTAATCTATCAATATTTTTATATTTTATTGGTTTTTGTTACCTGCTCTCCTTTTTTTCAACTCCAATGCTTGTTTCGATTTCGGCTAAGCTTCTTGTTATTGCTTATGCCATTCACCGGTTGTTTTTTGAAGGAAGTTTCTTTGGAAAGACGTGGATTGGAGAGTTCTTTTACGACTTTAAAGTGAACATTTCGTATTTGATGTCTGCTGAGTGGTGGGAGTTAACCGACTCATTTAGAAGTCTATTATTTTTTATTCTATTGTGGTTATTAGCCTATTTAATTGAATATTGGATTGTTCACTTAAAGAAAATCTTATTATTTTTATTGTTAACAATTACCTATTTAGCGGTTATTGATACTTTTACACCGTATGATTCAAAGGGTCCAATTGTCAGAATGGTTGTGTTAGGGTTTCTTATGTTAGGATTACTAAAATTGGACCGAATTAACCTTCATGAAACGCTACCTATCAATAGTAAAACAAAGGTAAAATGGTTAGTACCGCTTATTATATTTACAGTCGTTACAACGACTGTTGGCTATTTAGCTCCAAAAGCTGCCCCACAATGGCCAGATCCAATTCCTTATCTAAAAGGATATGGAATTGGAGATGGTGATGGCTTTGGAAATGGGATTAGGCGTGTAGGGTACGGATCAAACGATTCAACATTAGGTGGTCCATTTATTGGTGATGAAACAGTCGTATTCTCAGCAGAAGTAAGAAATAAACAATATTGGCGAGTAGAAACAAAGGATGTTTATACGGGAAAAGGATGGGAAGCAACTAGTAATGAGTTCGAGTCAATAAGGGAAGATGACGGTGTTTCAATCCCACTTTTAGAAGCTAATGTAGAAACAGAAACGTATACTGCAAAAGTATCTGTAAAACTTGGGTATTCACATATTGTTTATCCTGTTGAGCTCGAAAATGTTGAATCGAACATGGATATCACGTATCGAGTAAATCCTGAGACTGAAAAAGTGATGACAGAGCGAAGTGGTCAGCTTGTTCCTTTAGATCGATACGATGTGACATTTAATGAGCCAAAGTATAGTATGCAAGCTCTCATGGCTGCTTCGGATGATGAAGTACAACCGTTTTTAGATCGGTATACTCAGCTTCCTGAGGAACTGCCAAACCGTGTGAAAGAACTAGCGATAGAAATTACGACGCCATACGAAAATCGTTATGATAAAGTCCGTGCCGTTGAGCGCTATTTTAGAGCTAGTGGCTTTGTGTATGAAACGGAACAGGTTGCTGTGCCTGGAGCGAATGACGATTATGTTGATCAATTCTTATTTGAAACGCAAATGGGTTACTGCGATAACTTCTCCACTTCGATGATCGTGTTATTGCGTTCTGTAGGCATTCCTGCCCGATGGGTAAAGGGATATACAGGAGGAGATTACATCTCAACCTTAAGTAATAATAATCGTATATATGAAGTAAAAAATGCCAATGCCCATTCATGGGTGGAAGTATTCTTCCCGGGGACTGGCTGGGTGGCATTTGAGCCAACTAAAGGATTCTCAAATCCATATAGTTTTGTGTCAGAACAACAAGAAGATGATGCAACTCTACCAATTCCAGAGCTGCAAGATCAACCTGAAACTCCAGAAGAAGATCTATTAGGTGAAGAGGAAGAGGGAAATGAATTTACTGGATCAAATTCTTGGGTAACAAATATAACGTTTACTGATATTCTTAAAACACTTGGTGTTCTTTTAGTAATCGCTCTAGTTGTGTTCTTTACGAGAAAAAAGTGGATGCCAAAATATTTAATGCTTCGGTATGGTCGATTTAAAGACCCAAGTGCCTATGTAAAAGCCTACTTTGCACTAATTGGTGCATTAAAGCGCTTTGGTCTTAAGAAGAAAGATAGTCAAACACTAAGAGAGTATGCTGCTTATGTTGATGCCTTCTTCTATTCAAAGGATATGAGGAAATTAACCGTGAAGCTAGAAAGTATCCAATATCGAAAAGATCCAACACTAGAACAAAAGGAAATCGAGAACTTACGTAAATTGTGGGAAAATTTAATTAAAAATGTAGCATCTTGACCGATTGAAAGCCCATTGATAGAATAGGGTCAAATTATACAAAGTTCCTTCATATATCCTCGATAATAGGGTTCGAGAGTCTCTACCGGGTCACCGAGAATGATCTGACTATGAAGGCGGAATCAAGTTGTTATATTAATCATACATTGATTTTATGTAAACTAGGATTCTGCCTTCTATTATTTGGAGGGTATGAATTCTAGTTTTTTGTTTGATATTTTATAAAAAGGGGTAGGGGTGAGACGAATGTTAAAGGTACAAGAGAAAATCGTCGTTTTAGACTTTGGAAGCCAATATAACCAGTTGATTACTCGTCGTATTCGTGAATTTGGAGTATATAGTGAGCTCCATCCACATACGTTAACAGCTGAGGAAATAAAAGAGATGAACCCTAAGGGGATCATTTTATCGGGCGGACCAAATAGCGTGTACGCGGAAAATGCGTTTCATTGTGACAAGGAGATCTTTGAGCTAGGTGTGCCGGTTCTTGGTATTTGTTATGGAATGCAGCTTATGACTCATATATTTGGCGGAAAAGTAGAAAAAGCGTCACATCGCGAATACGGTAAAGCTACATTAAAGATTGAACAAGAGTCATTACTATATCAGGATTTACCAAATGCGCAGGTTGTTTGGATGAGTCATGGTGATTTAGTCAAGCAAACACCGGAAGGCTTTATGGTGGATGCAACAAGTGAATCTTGTCCAATTGCTGGTATGAGTGATGTTTCTCGAAAATTTTACGGCGTTCAGTTCCACCCAGAAGTTCGTCATTCCGAGTATGGTAATGATCTACTAAAAAACTTTGTATTTACGATTTGTGAATGTAAAGAAAAATGGACAATGGAAAACTTTATCGAGTTAGAAATGGAAAAAATCCGTCAAACGGTTGGGGATAAAAAGGTTTTATGTGCATTAAGTGGCGGAGTTGATTCATCTGTAGTTGCGGTTTTAATTCATAAAGCGATAGGTGATCAATTAACATGTATGTTTGTCGATCACGGTCTTCTTCGTAAAGATGAAGCGGAAAGTGTAATGAAGACATTTAGTGAAGGTTTTAATATGAACGTTATGAAAATAGATGCAAAAGACCGCTTTTTAGATAAGCTTCAAGGTGTTAGTGACCCGGAACAAAAGCGAAAGATTATCGGAAATGAATTCATCTATGTGTTTAGAGATGAAGCATCGAAACTTGAAGGTATTGATTTCTTAGCACAAGGAACTCTATATACAGATATTATTGAGAGTGGAACACTTACAGCTCAAACGATTAAATCTCACCACAATGTAGGTGGTCTACCTGAAGATATGGAATTTACACTCATTGAACCATTAAATACATTATTCAAAGATGAGGTAAGAGCGCTTGGTACAGAGCTAGGTATTCCGGATGAGATTGTGTGGAGACAACCGTTCCCAGGTCCAGGATTAGGAATTCGTGTCCTAGGGGAAATCTCCGAGGAAAAGCTTGAAATAGTGCGTGAATCAGATGCAATATTACGTGAAGAGATTAAAAAAGCGGGACTTGATCGCGATATATGGCAATACTTTACTGTGCTTCCGGATATCCGTAGTGTAGGGGTTATGGGAGATGCTAGAACATATGATTATACAATTGGCATAAGAGCTGTAACTTCTATTGATGGTATGACATCTGATTGGGCACGTATCCCTTGGGATGTCCTTGAGAAAATTTCGACACGATTAGTGAATGAGGTAAATCATATTAATCGCGTAGTCTATGATATAACAAGTAAGCCACCTGCAACAATCGAGTGGGAATAACATCTAAATACGAACGTTAAAAACGAACATTTGTTAAATGTTCGTTTTTTTGTATTGACGAGTTAGTGGTGCGCTGTTAGAATTACTATTGTACTCATAAATTTTGTCGATACTCGTATAATATTGGGGATATGGCCCGAAAGTTTCTACCAAGCTGCCGTAAATAGCTTGACTACGAGGTGAGAAGAAGGACGATAAACCTTTTTCTATTTACCTTGTAATATGTAGAAACTCCTGGCTGAGCTCGGAGTTTATTTTTATTTTGGGGAAAATAGAAAGGGGTAAAAGTATGAAACGTTATTTTAAGTTTGATGAACTTAATACGAACTACAAAAAAGAGTTTATCGCTGGCTTAACAACTTTCCTATCAATGGCTTACATTTTGTTTGTGAACCCAGATGTATTAAGCTTAGCGGTTATTACAGATTTACCAGATGATCTAAGAATGCCTAAAGAAGCAATCTTTACAGCAACTGCAATTGCAGCAGCAGTCGGTTCTTTACTTATGGGGATTATCGCTAGATATCCAATTGCTCTTGCGCCAGGTATGGGTCTAAATGCATTTTTTGCTTTTACAGTTGTATTAGGAATGGGTATCCCTTGGCAAACTGCCTTATCAGGTGTATTAGTTTCAGGATTATTCTTTATTGTTTTAACTTTAACTGGATTAAGAGAAAGAATAATAAATGCAATACCTGCTGAACTAAAGTTTGCAGTGGCTGCAGGTATTGGATTATTTATCGCATTTATCGGACTTCAAAATGCAGGTATCATTGTATATAATGATGCAACTCTAGTAGGTTTAGGTGATTTATCAAGTGGTCCAGTGCTACTTGCAATCTTTGGGGTATTTATTACCGTGATTTTCATGGTTAAAGGAATTAATGGTGGTATTTTCTACGGAATGTTAATCACGGCTATTGTTGGAATGATTGCAGGATTAATTCAAGTACCAACACAAGTTGTTGGAGCTGTGCCGAGTCTGGAACCGACATTTGGTGTAGCATTTACACACTTTGGTGAAATTTTTACAATTCCAATGTTAGTTGTTATTCTTACTTTCCTTTTTGTAGACTTTTTTGATACAGCAGGAACATTGGTAGCGGTAGCAAACCAAGCAGGATTAATGAAAGATAATAAACTACCACGTGCAGGTAGAGCATTATTTGCTGACTCAGCTGCTACTGTCGTTGGAGCGACGCTAGGGACTTCAACAACAACTTCTTACATTGAATCCTCTGCAGGGGTTGCAGCAGGTGGAAGATCTGGTTTTACATCTGTAGTAACAGCAGGATTCTTCTTACTAGCCTTATTTTTCTCTCCATTATTAGGGATTATTACATCAGCTGTTACGGCACCAGCATTAATCATCGTTGGTATCTTAATGGTTTCAGCGTTAGGGAAAATTGCTTGGGATAAGTTTGAAATTGCTGTGCCAGCTTTCCTTACAATCATTGCAATGCCATTAACTTATAGTATTGCAACAGGTATTGCGATTGGATTTATCTTCTATCCGATTACAATGATCATGAAGGGAAGAAGAAAAGAAATTCATCCAATCATGTATGGAATGTTTGTAATTTTCGTACTGTACTTTGTTTTCTTAGTAGAATAGAACAAATGGAAAGAGGATCTAGCCACATATTCATCGGCTAGATCCTCTTTCCATTTATTACAAGGCATTATAGCGTTGACTTCGGTGAAAAATCCATGTAATATGTAGAAAGTCGCTGCTAACGACATGGTTCAAAAAGAAAAAATAATTTCTTTTAAAAAATGTTGACAGTGATTAAAGATAAATGATATTATATGTAAGTCGCCTTTGAGCGATGAAACAAAATTAAGACAAGTTCTTTGAAAACTAAACAAAACGTCAAGCGTGTTGGTTTTATAAACCAACGAGGTTATTTCACGCAAGTGAAAATAACCATCAATAATTTTTAAAATCTAC
>NZ_JBHUEM010000041.1:0-63239 GCF_042680805.1 Bacillus salitolerans
GAAAGCATCTAAGCATGAAGCCCCCCTCAAGATGAGATTTCCCATTCTTTGAAGTAAGACCCCTGAAAGACGATCAGGTTGATAGGTCTGAGGTGGAAGCGTGGTGACACGTGGAGCTGACAGATACTAATCGGTCGAGGACTTAACCGAAATAATACTTTCATGAATACAAATCTGTTATCTAGTTTTGAAGGAACAAAACCTTCACTAGTATGGTGATGATGGCGAAGAGGTCACACCCGTTTCCATTCCGAACACGGAAGTTAAGCTCTTCAGCGCCGATGGTAGTTGGGGCATTGCCCCTGTGAGAGTAGGACGTCGCCATGCAAGAAAAGAAAGAGCAGCTGATGAGGCTGCTCTTTTTTTGTTTGAGGAAAGCTCGTAAGAGCTAGTAAACGGAGGAATCCGCCTAAGTAAAATCGAAACTGTGAGGGCGGAAAGGAGCAAGAAGGTCGAGGAAGTGAAATGAGAGAAGACCGGAACGTACGACCGTACGTGAGGATCTGAACGAATGAAACTGACGAAGAGATTCGCCGCTCATTTTTGTCCGAACCCGAACACGGAAGTAAAGCTCGAGCGCCGATGGTAGTTGGGGCATTGCCCCTGTGAGAGTAGGACGTCGCCATGCAAGATGAGAAAGAGCAGCTGATGAGGCTGCTCTTTTTTTGTTTGGACTGAATTCATAAACTAGCTGTAGCAATGATTGGGTCATTTCAAAATAATTGAATATAAGTAGAGGTAAGTAAAATCGAAAAAGAGGTAAGTAAAAAAGCAAATGAGGTAAGTATAAGACAAAACGAGGAAAGTAAAGCGAGGCAGAGGTAAGTAAAATCGAAAAAGAGGTAAGTAAAAAAGCAAATGATGTAAGTAAAAGACAAAACGAGGAAAGTAAAGCGAGGCAGAGGTAAGTAAAATCGAAGAAGAGGTAAGTAAAAAGGCAAACGAGGTAAGTAAAAGACAAAACAAGGAAAGTAAAGCGAGGCAGAGGTAAGTAAAATCGAAGAAGAGGTAAGTAAAAAGGTAAACGAGGTAAGTAAAAGACAAAACGAGGAAAGTAAAGCAAGCTAGAGGTAAGTAAAATCGAAGAAGAGGTAAGTAAAAAGGTAAACGAGGTAAGTAAAAGACAAAACGAGGAAAGTAAAGCGAGGCAGAGGTAAGTAAAATCGAAGAAGAAATAAGTATATGTCAAAGCGAGAAAAATTACCACACGAGGCAAGATAAGATATAAGCCGATGAAACAAAGAAAATCGGAAAACAAACCCAAGAAAAAGCTAAAAGAGATAAACACACCAATTAGGCAATGCAAAATTGTTTATAATATATGTCTATTAGCGTCAGCTAGGTATCACAACATGCTCTTACAATAACCTAATAGCATTGCCTTCGTACCTCAGTACATAAAAAGCAAAAAGGGAGTTAGACACTTATTCTAACTCCCTTTTTGCTTTTTATTTGTGTTTACGGGCACTAAATACTAATTTGGTTTTGTTTGATTTCGTACGTGTATGCTTACTCCATCGGTGGGATTAAGTAAATTATTTCTATCTACGAACTTCTTTGATTGACTCGGGAACTCCCTTATTTATCACATTTACAAATGATTGTGTGTCATCCTTCTAATCAAAAGTCGCCATTGTCATATTCTGTCCCACCCAACAATAAGATATAAGATACAGATTTTTCAGGGGGGACAGAAGGAATGTCGGTACTAATTGATCAGGAGCTTCCAATCATTATGGGGCGGTTATTATTAGCAGTCCTGTTATCAGGGCTAATTGGAATAGAACGGGAAGTAAATCAGCACCCAGCGGGGTTTAGAACTCATCTTCTAGTAGGCGTTGGTTCCTGCTTAATGATGATTCTTTCTTTATATGGATTTGAGCCATTTATACATAATGAAAATATTCGATTTGATCCAGCTAGAATTCCCTCCTATGTGATAAGTGGCATTGGATTTTTAGGAGCAGGGACGATTCTAGTTAAGGATTCGACAGTTAGAGGATTAACAACTGCGGCATCGATTTGGGTCGTAGCCGGGTTAGGACTAATCATCGGGGCAGGACTATATTCTGTTTCTATCTTAACTACTGTCATCATTTTAATCATCCTTATCACCCTTAATAAATTCGAAAGTTTGTTCCTGAAAAAAAGGAAGAATGAAAAGTTTGAACTTGTGGTTTACGGAAAGAAATCATTAGTAGAAGTGATTCATCTAGTTAACAGGTATGAGGGAAATATCAATAGTATTGTATCGTTATCTGAGCAAAAGACAGGCATAAAGTTAATCTTTACCATGAAGTATCGTTATCAGGCTGAAGTACTAGAGGAGTTGTTTCTAATAGAAGGGGTACAAAATTTTACGAATTCATAATGTTTTCATCATGTTTCCTCCTAATTTTGGCTAGGATAGATGTAGGTTGAAAAGTGCTTGATAGTTGAAAAAAGTTTTCAGGGCATTATATAATTGATTATAAAGTCAAATATAGTCAAAGTCAGAAGGGTGGTAGGATGAGTGAGAAATATATCCGACCTAATAGAACAATACTTGAAGCAAGTATTGAATGTTAGTAATCGGGATGCTATTGAGATTAAACGTAGTGAGATAGCAGATAAATTTCAATGTGTTCCTTCTCAAATTAATTATGTTATTAATACCCGTTTTACTTTAGAAAGAGGATATATCGTAGAAAGTAAACGAGGTGGTGGAGGTTATATTCGGATTGTCAAAGTTAAATCTCATGACCGATTACATCTGATTGACCAAATACTTGCCCTGATAGACAACGAAATATCACAGTCAAATTCTGAAGATATAATTATTAGGTTAGTGGAAGAAGAGATTATTTCTAAACGAGAAGCGAAGATAATGTTAAGTGTCATGGACCGATCTGTTTTATTTATGAGCCTTCCAGAAAGGGATGAGCTACGTTCTCGTTTATTAAAATCAATGTTAAGTACGTTAAAGTATAACTAAGTAGATTCTATTTGGGAGAGGTGATAAAAATGATTTGTCAGGAATGTCAGCAAAGGCCCGCGACACTCCATTTTACAAAGATATTAAACGGAGAAAAGACAGAAATTCACATCTGTGATCATTGCGCCAAGGAGAATGGTGAATTATCAATGTTCTCAGGTGGTTCAGGATTTTCTTTTAACCACTTACTCGCAGGGCTGTTAAACATGGAACAATCCTTAAAGGATAAAGCGCCAAGTACATTTCCGAAAAACGAAGTCATACATTGTGATAGGTGTCAATTAACATTTCAACAATTTGTGAAGTCTGGCAGATTTGGCTGCGGCAATTGCTACCGAGCATTTCAAGATCAATTAGATCCTGTTTTAAGACGCTTGCATAGTGGTAATACAACTCATGCAGGGAAAATCCCGAGACGAATCGGTGGAAGTATTCACGTTAAGCAACAAATTAAACAACTGAGAAGCGAATTAAATGAGTTGATTACTAAGGAAGAGTTTGAATCTGCTGCTCGGGTAAGGGATCAAATTAGAGAATTAGAAAATACGTTAAGTGCTAATAGAGAGGGGGAGAAATAGCCCATGTCGCTTGAGCGCTTTATTGAACAAGCTATTAGCCCTTGGATGAGTCAAGAGGGACCTGATTCAGATATAGTACTTAGTAGCAGAATCCGTCTTGCCAGAAATATTTCTGTTTATCAGTTTCCAACAGTGGCTAATAATGAAGAGTGTAAAGAAATAATCCAATTGTTTGAACACCGATTTGAAAGTCAGTCGTTTGACCCAGTTGGAAATTTTGAATTATTAAAGATGAGTGAACTTCAACCAATTGAAAAACGAGTATTGGTAGAGAAACACCTCATTAGTCCTCACTTGGCTGAAGAAGCAAACTTTGGAGCTTGTTTGTTATCAGAGAATGAGGAAGTTAGTATTATGATTAATGAAGAAGATCATATAAGAATTCAGTGTTTATATCCAGGTTTTCAGTTAAGTGAAGCTTTACACGTAGCCAATGAACTAGATGATTGGATTGAAGACTCGATTGATTATGCATTTGACGAAAAACGTGGATATTTAACGAGTTGTCCTACCAATGTAGGTACTGGTTTAAGGGCATCGGTTATGATGCATCTTCCAGCTCTTACTTTAACTCAGCAGATGAATCGAATTATTCCTGCGATTAATCAACTGGGTTTAGTGGTTAGAGGGATTTATGGTGAGGGTAGTGAAGCACTCGGCAATATTTTTCAAATATCAAATCAGATGACGTTAGGAAAATCAGAAGACGATATTGTGGAAGATTTAAAGAGTGTTGTACACCAACTGATTGTCCAGGAGCGAGCGGCAAGGGATACGTTACTTAAAACCTCCTCCATACAACTAGAGGATCGGGTTTACCGTTCTTTTGGAGTACTTGCTCACTCGCGGATCATTGAATCGAAAGAAGCTGCAAGATGCTTATCAGATGTCCGTTTAGGCATTGATTTAGGTTTCATAAAAAATGTTTCCCGTAATATACTGAATGAACTAATGATTTTAACTCAGCCGGGTTTTTTACAAAAGTATGCAGGTGGAGCACTTAGACCTAATGAACGTGATGTTAGAAGAGCAACTTTAATAAGAGAGCGATTGATTTTAGAAAATAGTAACTCACCGGATGAAAAGGAGGCAAAATAATATGATGTTTGGACGCTTTACTGAACGTGCTCAGAAGGTATTGGCCTTAGCCCAAGAGGAGGCTGTTCGATTAGGACATAATAATATAGGAACAGAGCATATATTATTAGGTTTAGTAAGAGAAGGGGAAGGTATTGCTGCGAAAGCATTACAAGCGCTAGGTTTAAGCCCTGAAAAAATTCAACAGGAAGTAGAGACATTAATTGGTAGAGGTCAGGATGTTTCACAGACTATACACTATACACCACGAGCAAAAAAAGTGATTGAGCTATCTATGGATGAAGCTCGAAAATTAGGTCATTCGTATGTGGGAACAGAGCACATTTTGCTAGGACTCATCCGGGAAGGCGAAGGAGTTGCAGCGAGAGTTTTAAACAATTTAGGTGTCAGTTTAAATAAGGCTCGCCAGCAAGTTCTTCAACTGCTAGGGAGTAATGAAGGCTCATCAAGCTCACATCAAGGTGGAAACTCTGTAAATGCGAACACACCTACATTAGATAGTTTAGCGAGAGATTTGACATCGATTGCAAGAGAAGGTAGTTTGGACCCTGTAATTGGGAGAAGTAAAGAAATTCAACGTGTGATCGAGGTATTGAGTCGTCGAACGAAAAATAACCCAGTGCTCATTGGTGAACCGGGTGTAGGTAAAACAGCGATTGCTGAGGGACTTGCACAGCAAATCGTGAATAATGAAGTTCCGGAAACACTAAGGGATAAGCGTGTGATGACACTAGATATGGGTACAGTTGTAGCAGGAACAAAATATCGAGGTGAATTCGAGGATCGCCTTAAGAAAGTCATGGACGAGATTCGTCAAGCTGGGAACATTATATTGTTTATCGATGAGCTCCATACTTTGATAGGGGCTGGGGGTGCAGAGGGCGCAATCGATGCATCCAACATTTTGAAGCCTTCGCTAGCACGTGGAGAATTACAATGTATTGGAGCAACGACACTCGATGAGTATAGAAAGTACATTGAAAAGGATGCTGCCCTTGAACGTCGATTCCAACCAATTCAAGTGGATGAACCAACGGTGGGTGAGTCCATTCAAATCTTAAAAGGGCTTAGGGACAGATATGAAGCACACCACCGGGTGTCTATTACGGATGAGGCTATTACTGAGGCGGTTAAATTATCAGATCGATATATTACTGATCGTTTTTTACCTGATAAGGCTATCGATTTAATCGATGAAGCAGCTTCAAAGGTTCGTTTACGTTCTTATACAGCTCCACCAAACTTAAAGGAATTGGAGCAAAAGCTAGAAGAGGTACGTAAGGAAAAGGATGCAGCCGTTCAAAGTCAGGAATTTGAAAAAGCAGCATCACTTAGAGATACTGAGCAGCGATTACGCGAACAATTAGAAGAGACGAAAAAATCCTGGAAGGAAAAGCAAGGTCAAGAAAATACAGAAGTCACAACAGAGGATATAGCCCTTGTCGTGGCGAGCTGGACTCGAATTCCTGTTTCCAAACTTGCTGAATCCGAAACAGAAAAACTATTAAAGCTTGAAGAAATCTTGCATTCTCGCGTTATCGGTCAAGACGAAGCAGTTAAAGCTGTTTCGAAAGCAGTTCGCCGTGCAAGAGCAGGATTAAAAGATCCGAAACGACCAATAGGGTCATTTATTTTCTTAGGACCAACTGGAGTAGGTAAAACGGAATTAGCTCGTGCACTTGCTGAATCAATGTTTGGTGATGAGGATGCAATGATCCGAGTTGATATGTCGGAATATATGGAGAAGCACTCGACTTCACGTTTAGTTGGATCACCGCCAGGATATGTTGGATATGATGAAGGAGGACAATTAACAGAGAAGGTTCGTCGTAAACCATATTCGGTTGTGTTACTAGATGAGATTGAAAAGGCACATCCGGACGTATTTAATATCCTTCTGCAGGTTTTAGAAGACGGACGATTGACAGATTCAAAGGGACGTACAGTGGATTTCAGAAATACCATTGTGATTATGACATCAAATGTCGGAGCCGATACATTAAAACGAAACAAGTATGTCGGATTTAATGTCCAAGACGAAGGTCAAGAGTACAAGGATATGAAAGGCAAGGTTATGGATGAGCTCAAAAAGGCTTTCCGTCCAGAATTTCTTAACCGTTTAGATGAAATGATTGTTTTCCATTCATTAGAGAAAAAGCATTTAAAAGAAATCGTTACTTTAATGATTGAACAACTGACAAAGAGACTATCGGAACAACAAATTGATCTTGTTGTTACAGATGCAGCATTGGAGAAAATTGCAGAGGAAGGCTCAGATTTAGAATATGGTGCTCGTCCTTTAAGAAGATCGATTCAAAAGAATGTAGAAGACCGGTTATCTGAGGAGCTTCTAAAAGGTAACATAGAAAAAGGTCAAAGAGTAGAACTTAGTGTGGTAGATAATGAATTTTTGGTAAATTCATTAGAAAAATCAGTGTTAAAATAGAGGGCTCTAGCAAGCCCTCTTTTTTATAAGCTAAGAAAGTTTCTGGTGTTTAGTTTATACAATGTTATTACTAAATCCAGCTCAAGCACCCAGCCAAGATGAAATGGTGACGATTTTTGCCATTTCATCCTACTCGAGGGAAAAAGAAAAATCTTCCTTGGTCAAATAACCTGTCATGAATAAAAGAGAAAACCACCCTTTTTTCATGACAGAACATTTGCTCTGCCTTAGGCTAAACGGGGCGCCCTGAGCCTTTTGTTCCATGTATCGTCCTCAAAGCCTACTACGTCATTAGAGCCTCCGTTGAAGATCTCCACCTTGCTTGTTTTCTTAGTACTTTTCTAAGAAATGAAATATTTAATGCTTGGTCCAATATGAAAAAAATAGATTATGATATCATAAAATTAGAATTCAAACGGTATGGTAAAAGAGAGGGTATTTATATGGCAAAAAGAAAAACCAAGTTCACATGCTCAGCATGTGGTTATGAATCACCAAAATGGATGGGGAAATGTCCAGGCTGCGGGGCATGGAATACACTAACAGAGGAATTAGAGCCTGTAAAATCCTCCCGAAAAATGACTTTCACTGCTTCATTACATGATGGATTATCTAAACCTATACAATTACAGAATGTAGAAACGGTTCAAGAGCCGAGATTGAAAACAGATAATGGGGAGTTTAATCGTGTCCTCGGTGGGGGCATTGTAAGAGGTTCACTCGTGCTCATCGGTGGAGACCCTGGTATTGGGAAATCCACATTACTCCTTCAGGTTTCATCACAATTATCTTCAAAAAATCATGGTGTACTATATATCTCCGGTGAAGAATCTGTCAAACAAACAAAAATTCGCGCAGATCGTCTTCGGGTGGATTCCAGTTCGTTATATGTTTTAGCTGAAACGGACTTAGAATTAATAACAAAGGCCATCGAACAGACAAATCCGTCATTTGTTATCATCGACTCCATCCAAACAATCTATCATCCAGATATTCAATCAGCACCAGGGAGTGTATCCCAAGTAAGAGAGTGTACGTCAGAATTAATGAGAATTGGAAAATCAAAAGGGATTGCTATCTTTATTGTGGGGCATGTAAC
Organism: Bacillus salitolerans; assembly: GCF_042680805.1. Classification (NCBI taxonomy): domain Bacteria; kingdom Bacillati; phylum Bacillota; class Bacilli; order Caryophanales; family Bacillaceae; genus Bacillus; species Bacillus salitolerans. The sequence goes on from NZ_JBHUEM010000041.1 coordinate 8,196, forward strand.
AAAAGAAGGAGCAATTGCAGGTCCTCGTTTATTAGAACATATGGTAGACACTGTACTTTATTTTGAAGGAGAACGTCATCATTCTTATCGCATCTTAAGAGCGGTAAAAAATCGTTTTGGTTCTACGAATGAAATGGGAATATTTGAGATGAAGGAGGAAGGTTTAGAAGAAGTCCATAACCCTTCTGAAATCTTCCTTGAGGAGCGGTCTAAAGGAGCAGCTGGATCAACAGTCGTAGCCTCAATGGAAGGGACTAGACCTGTATTGGTTGAAATACAAGCATTGGTTTCGCCGACGAGTTTTGGAAACCCAAGAAGGATGGCAACAGGCCTAGACGTTAATAGAGTATCCCTACTTATGGCGGTACTAGAGAAAAGAATCGGATTATTATTACAAAATCAAGATGCTTATTTAAAAGTAGCAGGGGGGGTAAAGTTAGATGAACCTGCTATTGATTTGGCAGTAGCCGTGAGTATTGCATCGAGCTTTCGAGATCAGCCTTCTTCTGCAACAGATGTCCTTATCGGTGAGGTAGGTTTAACAGGTGAGGTTAGGAGGGTATCTAGAATAGAGCAAAGAGTACAGGAAGCAGCTAAGCTTGGTTTTAAGCGCGCGATTATACCCGAAAAAAATATTGGGAATTGGACTGTTCCGAAGGATATTCAAATTATAGGAGTGGAGCATATTCGTCAAGCTTTACAGATCACCTTAGGGGGCTAGTTTGAATGGATGAGAATAAGCAGAGTGTAAAGAACATCGCGGAGATCTTACAGTTTGTTGCACCTGGAACGCCTATTCGTGAAGGAATAGACAATGTCCTTCGTGCAAAAACAGGTGGTCTGATCGTTCTAGGTTATAATGAACAAGTCCAATCTGTAGTAGATGGTGGATTTTCGATTGATTGTTCCTTCTCACCTGCTCACTTATATGAACTGGCCAAAATGGATGGTGCCATTATCTTGAATGGAACAGGTAGCAAGATTATATTAGCGAATGCCCAATTAGTTCCAGATTCAAATGTTAGCTCCTCGGAGACAGGAATGAGGCATCGTACAGCAGAGAGAGTAGCGAAACAGACAGGCTGCCTTGTCATAGCGATTTCACAGAGAAGAAATGTAATAACGCTCTATCAGGGTGAATTTAGATATGCACTTCGTGAAATAGGTGTAATTTTAACAAAAGCTAATCAAGCTATTCAAACATTAGAAAAATACAAAATGGTATTAGATCAGAGTATAACGAACCTAGGTGCTCTAGAATTTGAGGACCTAGCAAACTTATCAGAGGTTTTGCAAGTCTTACATCGTGTTGAAATGGTACTACGCATTAAGACGGAAATTCTAAGCTACATTGATGAACTAGGTACAGAGGGACGGTTAATTAGACTCCAAATGACAGAGCTACTAGCGCATATAGAAGAAGAGGCACTTCTTCTCATCAAGGACTATTCCTATGTACAGGGGACAGATCCTATAAAGATTTTACATACATTGCAAAAACTATCTAACTCAGAATTACTTGATGATGCTGTCATTGTAAAACTACTGGGTTACCCAGGGAGTACCAATTTAGAGGATATAGTCATCCCAAGAGGGTACCGAATACTTAATAAAATTCCAAGACTCCCACCTATTGTTATTGAAAACATTGTGACAACACTATCAAATATGAAGAATATTGTTAGAGCATCAACGGAAGAACTTGATGATATAGAGGGTATCGGAGAAGTTCGAGCAAAGAAAATAAAAGAAGGCTTAAAGAGAATTTATGCACAGCTTTTAATCGACCGACAAATGTGAAAAGGAAATTCGAATGGTATAGAAATATGACTCAATACATTTTCTTGTTCATCAACTATAATTGCTGCTTCATGTATGTATAGGTTTTCGGCTCATTATCATCCAATAGATCACAATTCCGACTAAAACAGTCCCTTATCCAAGTCTGTAGGCTTATTTTAACATCAATAGAGGGAAATAATCTTAATACGAGATTAAGTAGCACTTTATTTGACATTATTTTACTTTATTGCTATAGTAGCTGAAAATTAAAATTGAAAAGGAAATGATAGACAAATCTCTCAAAAGTGAACCCATTTCCCCTTGTTAATCGTATATACTAATGACACCTAAAATGTGTGAAAAAATAAGTTGTTTGTGTCAAAAATCTAACATTTTTTAAAGATATTGTAATAATAGGTTTCAAACAGGGGAAAGTGTTTATAATGAATAAATAGGAGGTGAAAGCATGATAAAAAGAATTGTGCAGCTCTGCTTTTTACTAGTAGGTGGGACACTAGGAATCTTTTTTATTCCATCATTAGTTTCCTTACTGGATGTGGGCAATATCCCATTGATAGAATCTCCGTATACAAGAGCGGGATTAGGTGCTATTATTTTTTTCATCCTTACTTTTTGGTTAGTGGATTTTGTAGTTGATTTTATTAAATGGTTTGAAGAAGCATTAGTCAAGGCACCGGTAGCTGAAGTATTATTTGGTAGCTTTGGATTAATCTTTGGCCTTATTGTTGCTTTCTTAATTGCGATTCCCATAAAAACAATTGATTTTCCATTAGTTAATACGGTCATTCCTATTTTGTTAACGTTACTGTTAGGATATTTAGGATTTCAAGTTGGATTTAAAAAGCGAGATGAGCTGATTAGCTTATTTACGTTAGCGGGGAAAGGGAAGAAAAGAGAGATTGAAGAAGATGAGGTAATCCAAAAGGGTGCACTCAAAATTTTAGATACTAGTGTCATTATTGATGGTCGTGTAGCAGATATATGTCAAACTGGGTTCTTAGAAGGAACTATGGTTATCCCGCAGTTTGTTCTAGAGGAATTACAACATATAGCAGATTCCTCAGACGTCCTTAAGAGAAATCGTGGGCGTCGTGGTTTGGATATCTTGAATCGTATTCAAAAAGAACTCGCTATTAAGGTCGAGATTTATGAAGGTGATTTTGAAGAAATCCAAGAAGTGGATAGTAAACTCGTAAAATTAGCGAAGCTAACAAACGGTGTAGTCGTTACAAATGACTTCAATTTAAATAAGGTTTGCGAATTGCAAAATGTGGCTGTTCTGAACATTAATGATTTAGCTAATGCTGTGAAGCCTGTTGTGCTTCCAGGCGAAGAGCTCAATGTACAAGTAATAAAAGATGGTAAAGAACATAACCAAGGTATTGCTTATCTTGATGATGGGACGATGATTGTTGTAGAGGATGGACGAGATTACATTGGAAAGAGAATCGATGTTCTTGTAACAAGTGTTTTGCAAACATCAGCAGGACGAATGATCTTTGCTAAACCTAAATTACTTGAGAAGGCACTATAATGGTGATGTAAATGAATTATAAAGTCGTAATACCAGCAGCTGGACTTGGTAAGAGGATGAATGCTGGGATGAATAAACAATTTATTACGTTAAATGGAAAGCCAGTTATTATTCATACATTGACTGTTTTTGAAAATGATCCAAAATGCATCGGTATTTCTCTTGTTGTGAACCGTGACGATAGGAAAGAATTTGAAGCGCTATTAAGTAGCTATCACATTTCAAAGGTAGACCAGCTAGTTTTAGGTGGGAAAGAGAGACAGGATAGTGTATGGAATGGCTTACAGAAGACAAGTTCAACAGGGCTAGTGCTCGTTCACGATGGAGCAAGACCCTTCATCACACAAGAAAAAATCCATGAATTAATCGATGCTGCAGAAAAAAATGGCGCAGCCATATTAGCTGTTCCTGTTAAGGATACAATCAAGAAAGTAACGAATGGTTTAGTAGACGAAACCGTTGAGCGTTCAAGCTTGTGGGCAGTTCAAACCCCACAAGCTTTTCATATGCAACTACTTGAAGAAGCTTTCAGGAAAGCGGATATTGATCATTTTATTGGTACGGATGAGGCAAGTTTAGTTGAAAGATTGGACAGGCCTGTTGTTATCGTTGCAGGAGATTATGAAAATATTAAATTAACAACACAGGAAGACCTATTGTATGGAGAGTCAATATTAATGAAACGGCAAAAGTAGGAGAGGATTCATATGTTTCGAATTGGGCAAGGCTTTGATGTTCATCAACTAGGAGAAGGGGTACCACTTATCATAGGTGGAATCACGATTCCGTACGAAAAGGGATTAATTGGTCATTCCGATGCAGATGTTTTGCTACATACTATTGCGGATGCCTGCTTAGGGGCTATCGGAGAAGGAGATATTGGTAGACATTTTCCTGATACGGATCCAGCCTTTAAAGGGGCTGATTCTGCGAAATTATTAGAGCATGTTTGGACATTAGTTGAAGAAAAAGGATACACTTTAGGGAATGTGGACTGTACAATCATTGCACAGAAGCCTAAAATGGCTCCGTATATTTCAGCAATGAGAGAAAGAATTGCTGCCATTTTGCATTCTACAGTAGAGCGGGTAAATGTGAAAGCAACCACAACTGAAAAATTAGGCTTTACCGGTCGCGGAGAAGGAATTGCCACTCAGGCTGTAATCCTAATTCAAAAAAAGGAATAGAAATTCAATCAATAAATTTGAGATGCATGAATGTTTTTGTGGTGATAGAATAAGCATGGTAAAATAATTAAAATTCTCATACTAGTAGTATAGAGGGAACAAGATAAGCAGGAGCGTGAGTATAAGATGTTAAACGAAGTACGTGTTCGTTATGCACCTAGTCCAACAGGTCATTTACATATTGGAAATGCAAGAACAGCTTTATTTAATTATTTATTTGCACGTAATCAAAATGGGAAATTTATCATTAGAATTGAAGACACAGATAAAAAACGAAATATTGAAGGTGGCGAAGAAAGTCAGCTTGAGTATTTAAAATGGCTTGGAGTTGATTGGGATGAGGCACCTGATGTAGGAGGAGAGTATGGACCATATCGCCAATCAGAACGAAACGAGATCTATAAAAAGTTCTACAATGAACTTCTTGAAAAGGGCTTAGCCTATAAATGCTATTGTACAGAAGAAGAGCTTGAGCAAGAAAGAGAAGAGCAAATTGCCAGAAATGAAATGCCCATGTATTCAGGGAAGCATCGAAATTTAACCGAGGAAGAAAGAGCAGCTTTTGAAGCAGAAGGTCGATTACCTAGCATTCGATTCCGTGTCCCTGAAGGAAAAAGCTACCGCTTTCATGATATGGTAAAAGGCGATATTAGCTTTGAATCGGAAGGTATGGGGGATTTTGTTATTGTTAAAAAAGACGGAACACCGACTTATAATTTCGCAGTTGCCGTTGATGATCACTTAATGAAAATTACTCATGTTTTAAGAGGAGAAGACCATATTTCTAACACTCCAAAACAGATGATGATTTATGAAGCATTTAATTGGGATATTCCTACCTTTGGTCATATGACGCTTATTGTGAATGAGCAACGTAAGAAGCTTAGTAAGCGTGATGAAAGCATCATTCAATTCATCGAACAATATGAGGAGTTAGGTTACTTGCCAGAAGCACTATTTAATTTTATTGGTTTATTAGGATGGTCGCCAGTAGGAGAGGAAGAAATCTTCAATAAAGCTCAGTTTATAGAGATTTTTGACCCTGCTCGTTTATCAAAATCACCGGCAGTGTTTGATACCCATAAATTAACATGGATGAATAACCAATACTTGAAAAAACTTGATATGAATACCCTTGTTGAACTATGTATGCCACATTTAATTAAGGCTGGTAGGGTCAAGAGCAATCCTTCTGAACAGGAGTCTGAATGGGTAAATCAATTAGTTGCCTTATATCAAGAAAAGATGAGTTTTGGAGCAGAAATTGTTGAACTATCGGAATTATTCTTTAAAGACGATATAGAATATGAGGAAGAAGCAAAAGAGGTATTAGCTGAAGAACAAGTACCAGAAGTAATGAAAGCCTTTTTAGATCAGCTAAACAGACTAGAATCGTTTAGTTCTGACGATGTACAGGGTGCCATTAAAGCAACTCAAAAAGCAACTGGTCAAAAGGGGAAAAAATTGTTTATGCCAATCCGTGTGGCTACAACAGGACAAACGCATGGTCCTGATTTACCACAAGCTATCTCGTTACTCGGCAAAGAAAAGATTGTTGCAAGGGTAAAGAAACTTATTGATTAACAAATTTGACGTTTTATAATATAGTAAGTGTATATCCAAAAAATGTTGACGAGGAAAGTAAGTACATGACGTTCTTTTCAGAGAGAACCATCACCGGCTGAAAGTGGTTCAAGAACGATGATACTGAAGTGCACCTCTGAGTCTTCTATTGAACCGTTAGTAGATAGAAGCGGCTACTCACCGTTAAAGAGTTAAAGTTGAGATGACATTCAATGTTATCTAAACAGAGTGGAACCGCGCTTATTCAAGCGTCTCTGTGTATATACACAGAGACGCTTTTTTATTGTTTAGGAACCTATAAAAGCTCATCATTTGTGGATAACTGAGTGATGTACGGCGTAATCCGGCTCCATCGCCCAGCCCGCCTGAGCCTTTTGTTCTTAACATAAGCTTAAAAATTTGGCTAAAATAAATACTCAATTGATAGGGAGGGAGAAGGAATGTTTCGCTGGGTAAAAACAATGAGGGAAGATATTCAGGTTGTATTTGATCAGGATCCTGCGGCAAGAAGCTCCATTGAAGTATTTTTAACCTATTCAGGACTTCATGCAATATGGGCACATCGCTTAGCACATAACTGTTTTAAGCGAAGACTGTTTTTCCTTGCGAGAGTGATTTCACAAATCAGTCGCTTCTTTACAGGGATTGAAATACACCCTGGTGCAAAGATTGGACGCAGATTCTTTATCGATCACGGCATGGGTGTGGTGATTGGTGAAACATGTGAGATTGGGAACAATGTGACTATATTCCAAGGTGTTACACTTGGTGGTACAGGAAAGGAAAAGGGCAAACGGCATCCTACGATTAAGGACTATGCGCTTATTGCTACTGGTGCAAAGGTATTAGGTTCGATTACAATTGGAGAACATTCTAAAGTAGGAGCGGGTTCCGTTGTCTTGCATGATGTTCCGCCTAATTCTACAGTAGTAGGAATTCCAGGAAGAGTCGTCATTCAAGATGGGGTAAAAATAAAAAACGATTTAGATCATTGCAACCTACCGGACCCGGTAGCGGATCGATTTAAAGAACTAGAGAGAGAGCTAGCGGAGTTACAAAATGAGCTTAAGCAACTGAAGGAAAGGAAGATTGAAAGTGGCCATCCAACTTTATAATACACTTACTAGAAAAAAAGAAGAGTTTAAGCCCATTGAAGAAGGTAAAATTAAGATGTACGTGTGTGGTCCGACTGTTTACAACTATATTCACATTGGGAATGCTAGACCAGCAATCGTATTCGATACTGTAAGGCGTTACTTTGAGTATAGGGGTTACAAAGTGGAATTTGTCACGAACTTTACAGACGTGGATGATAAGTTAATCAGGGCTGCAAATGATTTAGGTGAAGATGTCCCGACTATAGCAGAGCGTTTTATTGAAGCTTATCATGAGGATGTTTCTGCCCTTGGCTGCCAGCGTGCTGATCATCACCCTCGCGTAACAGAAAGCATGGACATTATTATTGAATTTATCGAACAATTGATTGAAAAAGGATTCGCCTATGAATCAAATGGTGATGTCTATTATAAAACACGTGCATTTGATGGGTACGGAAAGCTTTCCCATCAGTCAATTGATGACTTGAGATCAGGTGCTCGAATTGAGGTTGGAGAAAAGAAACAAGATCCTCTTGATTTTGCTTTATGGAAAGCAGAGAAAGAAAGTGAAATATCGTGGGATAGTCCATGGGGGAAAGGAAGACCAGGCTGGCATATTGAGTGCTCAGCTATGGCAAAAAAGTATTTAGGTGATACGATTGATATACATGCAGGGGGACAAGATTTAACGTTTCCTCATCACGAAAATGAAATAGCTCAATCCGAAGCCAATAATGAGAAAACATTCTCAAATTACTGGATGCATAATGGGTATATTAATATTAATAATGAGAAGATGTCAAAGTCATTGGGGAATTTCATACTAGTACACGATATTCTTAAAACCGTTAATCCTCAAGTAGTAAGATTTTTTATCCTTTCTGTTCACTATCGTCATCCAATTAATTTTAGTGAAGAGCTTGTTGAAAGTGCAAAGAGTGGATTTGAACGAATTCAGACTTCCTACGAAAACCTAAAACATCGTATTCAAACTAGTAGTAACTTAGCAGAAGACAATGGGGTTTGGTTGGAGAAAATTTCAGACATAAGGCAAAGCTTTATTAAGGAAATGGATGATGACTTTAACACAGCCAATGCTATATCAATATTGTTTGAGCTTTCAAAAACTGCAAACCTCTATCTAATGGAGAAAAATACGTCAGAAGAAGTGATTCAAACATTTATTCATTTGTTCGATGATTTAGCAGGTGTATTAGGCTTATCCCTCATTAGACAAAAAGAGATGCTTGATGACGAAATTGAAGCATTAATTGAAAAGCGGGTAGAAGCACGTAAAAACCGAGATTTTGCTTTAGCTGACCAAATTAGAGACCAATTAAAAGAGATGAATATCATTTTAGAGGATACAGCGCAAGGTATAAGATGGAGAAGAGGCTAGGATGGAGTCATATAAAGAAATTAATCCACATTTGCTAAACAGCTTAGCCCTGGCGTATATGGGTGATGCGATATATGAGGCACGTGTTCGGCATCACCTTCTCTTAAAAGGACAGGTTAGGCCAAACCAGCTTCATCGAGAGGGGACAAAATTTGTCTCAGCAAAAGCACAAGCTTATATTGTACATGAACTAATCAATCAAAAGCAGTTAACTGAAGAAGAAGAGGCAGTTATAAGAAGAGGTCGCAATGCTAAATCAGGAACAATTCCTAAAAACACAGATGTACAGACGTATCGATACAGTACAGCCTTTGAAGCGCTCCTTGGTTTTCACTTCTTAGCAGATCATCATGATCGTCTAACTGAACTAATCAACTTATCGATTCAATTAATTGAAGAGAAAGGAGGAAAGTAAATGTCCGAGGAAATGGTAATTGGAAAAAACCCTGTAATCGAAGCATTAAAATCTGGTAGAGATATTAACAAAATTTGGATTGCTGAAGGTGCACAAAAGGGGCAAACAGGGCAAGTAATGCAGCTAGCTAAAGACACGGGCGTGATTGTACAATTCGCTCCACGAAAGAAATTAGATCAACTGGCGGGTAGTAGTAACCACCAAGGGATTGTGGCTCAAGTCGCAGCATATGAATATGCAGTGTTAGACGATCTTTTTGCAAGAGCAAAAGAGCGGGAGGAAGATCCATTTTTTATTCTCCTAGATGAAATTGAGGACCCGCATAATCTTGGCTCTATTATGAGAACAGCTGAAGCAGCTGGGGCTCATGGGATTATTATTCCAAAACGAAGAGCGGTTGGGTTAACAGCTACTGTTGCAAAAGCTTCAACTGGTGCCATTGAATACATACCAGTCGTACGTATTACGAATATGTCCAGAACCATTGAAGAGTTGAAAGAAAAAGGGGTATGGATCGTTGGGACAGATGCATCCGGGACCACTGATTATAGACAATTGGATGCTAAAATGCCAATTGGCCTTGTTATTGGAAGTGAAGGAAAAGGAATGAGCAGAATCGTTAGAGAGAAATGTGATTTTCTCATTCGCCTACCAATGGTTGGTAAAGTAACTTCGTTAAATGCGTCCGTAGCAGCAAGTCTATTAATGTATGAGGTATATCGTAAAAGACAGCCTCTTGGGGAATAGGCGATGGATGTTCTACTTGTTGACGGATATAACGTGATTGGTGCTTGGCCAGACCTTCGAAAACTAAAACAGACAGACCTTCCAGCTGCAAGAGATTTACTTATCCAGAAAATGGCGGAATATCAGGCGTTTTCTGGATACCGAGTTATCATTATCTTTGATGCCCATCTTGTGAAGGGAATTGAAAACAAAAAGAAAAATCATAAAGTGGAGGTCGTTTTCACACGTGAAAATGAAACTGCAGATGAACGGATTGAAAAATTAGCAAAAGAATTAAAAAATATTAAAACACAAATACACGTTGCAACCTCTGACTATACTGAGCAGTGGGCGATTTTTGGGCAAGGTGCCTTAAGGAAATCAGCAAGAGAGCTATTTAATGAGATGAAGTCAGTTGAATCTGGTATCTCTAAAACCGTACAAAAAAGTAATGAAAATAAACCAATATCTCGTATTCAACTCTCAAACGAAGTGGCAGAAATTTTTGAAAAATGGCGCAGAGGAGAGCGGTGAATGGTTGACGCTGTTTCTAAAGCTACTGTATAATATTTCTAACTACTTATAGTGCGTCCGGAGGGATAGGAGTGAGTTCATACCTCAAGGAAGAAAACAACATGAAATTTGAAGAGTTAGAGGATGAGATCGTTGTTGATTATGTACATCAAGGTGATTCAGATGCACTAGATTACTTAATTAACAAGTATCGTAATTTTGTTCGTGCAAAAGCTCGGTCGTATTTTTTAATTGGTGCTGATCGTGAAGATATCATACAAGAGGGTATGATTGGTTTATATAAAGCTATTCGTGACTTTAAAGAGGACAAGCTTTCCTCATTTAAAGCATTTGCTGAGCTTTGTATTACTAGACAAATTATTACCGCTATTAAAACGGCAACAAGACAGAAACACATTCCATTAAACTCATATGTTTCTTTAGATAAGCCCATATATGATGAAGAATCTGACCGTACACTTATGGATGTTATATCAGGTGCAAAAGTAATGGATCCTGAAGAACTCATTATTAATCAGGAAGAGTTTGATGATATAGAAGTGAAGATGGCTGAACTTTTAAGTGACCTAGAAAGAAAGGTACTAGTTCTTTATTTAGATGGTAGATCTTACCAAGAAATTTCGGAAGATTTAAATCGTCATGTGAAGTCAATCGACAATGCACTTCAACGTGTAAAGAGGAAGCTTGAGAGATATTTAGAGCTTCGTGAAATCACTTTATAAGTCTAGGGCGTTATTGACTACAAATTCATGCTATGATACATTCTTATAGAATGTTTATTTTTTGACAATTTCAGTTTCATAGCTCCTTTTATGTGAGAAGGTGTTTTCGTGAGAAAAAAAGTTGTACTAGCTTGTGAAGTTTGCCAAAGTCGGAACTATTCAACCTATAAGAAAACGGATCAAAGCGAACGCCTTGAGATAAAGAAATTTTGTTCAGTATGTAACACTCACTCAATTCATCGTGAAACGAAATAAAGATAACGACTAATAGTTGATCGTCATACAGTTGGAGGTTAAGAAATGCAACGTGTATCTAAGTTTTTACGTGATGTAGTTCGTGAAATGAAGAAGGTAAGTTGGCCTAAGAAGAAAGAGTTAACTCGTTATACTATTACAGTTATTTCAACTGTTGCATTTGTGGCTGTTTTCTTCGCAGTTGTGGATTTAGGAATTTCTTCTTTAATTCGACTAATACTTGAATAATCCTTGTCTTCTCATGGTATAATGGTGGATATTAAAGAAAACTTTGAAAAAGCCCGTTGAACGGGTTTTTTAATTTGTCTTTTTAAATATGTAGCAATTGAAAGACTTTCATATTAGGGAGGGAAGGACAAGCGTCCTAACAAATGGAAAAAAATTGGTATGTGGTACATACTTATTCTGGATATGAAAATAAGGTAAAGGCTAATCTTGAAAAGCGCGTTGAATCAATGGGTATGCAAGATAAGATATTCCGAGTTATCGTTCCAGAAGAAGATGAAACCGAATTGAAAGATGGTAAGAAAAAAGTTACAAAAAAGAAAGTATTCCCTGGATACGTACTAGTAGAGATAATTATGACTGATGACTCTTGGTATGTTGTCCGTAATACACCAGGTGTTACCGGGTTCGTAGGGTCTGCGGGATCTGGATCTAAGCCTACTCCTCTTCAACCGGAAGAAATCAACTTCATTTTGAAGAGAATGGGTGTAGAGCAACCAAAATTAGATGTGAAGTTTGAATTAAAAGAAAGTGTTAAAGTAAAAGAAGGTCCATTTGCTAACTTTACAGGGACGATTGAAGAGATTGACAAAGTTAAAGGTAAAGCGAAAGTTCATGTTAATATGTTCGGTCGTGAAACACCTGTAGAATTAGACTTTGCTCAAATAGAAAAAATCTAAAATAAAAACTTGAAATCAATCATTAAAAATGGTAACATTGCATAGGTCAATATGTCTTCACGAGAAGATAATATTCGTCAAATTCTTTATTTCATATAAAGAAAGTTGAGTGGGAGGGTAAGACCCTATTACCACATCACGGACTAATTAAGGAGGTGTGTCTCGTGGCTAAAAAAGTTATTAAAGTTGTAAAGCTTCAAATTCCTGCCGGTAAAGCAAACCCAGCACCACCAGTTGGACCAGCACTAGGTCAAGCAGGTGTTAATATCATGGGATTCTGTAAAGAATTCAACGCTCGTACGGCTGATCAAGCTGGTTTGATTATTCCTGTTGAAATTACGGTATTTGAAGACCGTTCATTTACATTTATTACGAAAACTCCACCTGCTGCAGTTTTATTAAAAGTAGTAGCTGGAATTCAGTCTGGTTCTGGTGAACCAAACAAGAAGAAAGTTGCAACAGTTAAGCGTGATAAAGTACGCGAAATTGCTGAACAAAAAATGCCTGACTTAAACGCAGCAAGTGTTGAAGCTGCTATGAGAATGGTAGAAGGTACAGCACGCAGCATGGGAATCATCATCGAAGATTAATTTCCGTGATTCTCTAATGAATGGCTAAGGTTGCGGATTATGGACAAGTACCATTTCGCAACCTTTATTCGTGGGAGGAATATCCGTTAAAACCACAATCGAGGAGGAAATTTTAAATGGCTAAAAGAGGTAAGAAGTATTTAGAAGCTGCAAAGCTTGTTGACCGTTCTAAAGCATACTCTATCGCTGAAGCGGTTGAACTAGTTAAAAAGACTAGCGTTGCTAAATTTGATGCTACAGTTGAAGCTGCATTCCGTTTAGGAGTTGACCCTAAGAAAGCAGATCAACAAATCCGTGGAGCAGTCGTTCTACCAAACGGTACTGGTAAAACTCAACGCGTATTAGTGTTCGCGAAGGGTGAAAAAGCAAAGGAAGCAGAAGCTGCTGGTGCTGATTATGTAGGAGATGCTGATTATATCAATAAAATCAACCAAGGATGGTTTGAGTTTGATGTAATCGTAGCTACACCTGACATGATGGGTGAAGTTGGTAAGCTAGGTCGTGTATTAGGACCTAAAGGTTTAATGCCAAACCCTAAAACGGGTACAGTTACTTTTGATGTTACAAAAGCTGTTAATGAAATTAAGGCTGGTAAAGTAGAATACCGTGTTGACAAAGCTGGTATTATCCACGTTCCAGTTGGTAAAGTATCTTTCGACGACCAAAAGTTAGTTGAAAACTTTGCGACAGTTTATGAAACACTTCAAAAAGCTAAGCCAGCTGCAGCTAAAGGAACTTACATGAAGAACGTAGCTTTAAGTTCTACAATGGGTCCTGGAGTTAAGGTAGATTCTTCCACAGTTAAATAAGTTGACTTTCAGCTCAAATAGCTGTAATATATAAAATGTTGTTTCAAACTAAAATAATAGTTATACCGTAGACAGTAGGTGCTAATAATAGCTTAATTCCCTACCGAGGTGATTAGATAAGAGATTTGCAAATTATTGCTGTCTATTACTACCTCCACGTCTACTAGATGTGGAGGTTTTTTATTACACCGAGAACGGTATGAGTGTTATAAACTTACAGGAGGTGTAGGAATGAGCAGCGCAGTTGAACTTAAAAAACAAACGGTTTCTGAAATCGCTGATAAACTTCGTGATAGTAAATCTACTATCGTAGTAGACTACCGTGGTCTAACAGTTGGTCAAGTTACTGAATTACGTAAGCAACTTCGTGAAGCTGGTGTAGAATTCAAAGTATTCAAGAATACTATGACTCGCCGTGCTGCTACTGAAGTTGGTTTAGAAGGTTTAAATGAACATTTAACAGGACCGAATGCAGTTGCATTTAGTTTTGAAGATGTTGTTGCTCCTGCAAAAATTCTAAACGAATTCGCTAAGAAAAACGAAAAGTTAGAAATTAAAGCAGGTGTAATCGAAGGTAACGTTGCTAGCGTTGAAGATGTGAAGGCTCTTGCTGAACTTCCTTCTCGCGAAGGTTTACTTTCTATGTTGCTTAGCGTGCTTCAAGCACCAATTCGCAATCTTGCTCTTGCTGCAAAAGCTGTTGCAGATCAAAAAGAAGAACAAGGCGCGTAATCTAGAAATACTTTTTTTCGCTTAAAATAAACCTAAAACTTTAAAATAACAAGGAGGAAATTTCTCATGACTAAAGAACAAATCATTGAAGCAGTTAAAAATATGACTGTTTTAGAACTAAACGATTTAGTAAAAGCAATTGAAGAAGAATTCGGAGTAACTGCTGCTGCTCCTGTAGCTATGGTTGGTGCGGCTGGTGCAGGTGCTGCTGCTGAAGAAAAGACTGAATTTGATCTAATCCTTGCAAGCGCTGGTGACCAAAAGATTAAGGTTATCAAAGTTGTACGTGAAATCACTGGTCTTGGATTAAAAGAAGCAAAAGACCTAGTTGACAACACTCCAAAGCCACTTAAAGAAGGCATTTCTAAAGAAGAAGCTGAAGAAATGAAAGCTAAGCTTGAAGAAGTTGGAGCTAACGTAGAAGTTAAGTAATGATGATTAAGGGTAAGCTCGCTGTATAAGCGAGCTTATTTTTTATATTACGGTTTAATATTACGCTGCAAAGTAGATACTACTATAATGATTGAAAGGGGGGAGGATAATGACGGAACATTACTATTCTCAAAAACCGACGGTTGAGAGTAAGCCTCAAAAATGGTCCTATCTATTAAGAGGATATAGATTCACATTTACAACAGATCAAGGTGTTTTTTCGAAGAACGAAGTGGATTTTGGCTCGAGACTATTAATAGAATCGTTCGAACTTCCTGACGCTGAAGGAAAACTATTGGATGTGGGCTGTGGATATGGTCCGATTGGATTGTCTTTAGCAAAGGAATTTCCAGACCGGATCATAGATATGGTAGATGTTAATGAAAGAGCACTATCATTATCAACTGAAAATGCGAGAATCAACGGAATAACGAATGTTACTATTTTTCAAAGTGATGCACTGACTGAAGTTCGTTCAAATGACTATGCGGCTATACTTACAAATCCTCCGATAAGAGCTGGAAAGAAAGTCGTTCATGAAATCTTTGAGGAAGGATATAAAAGGCTCACTAGAGGTGGAGAGCTTTGGGTTGTCATTCAGAAGAAGCAAGGAGCTCCTTCAGCTATTGAAAAATTAAAAACATTAACGTCTGATGTAGAAGTTGTAACTAAAGAAAAAGGATACTTTATCTTAAAAGCAAAAAAAACGATTGTATAATTCGTATATATAAAATTGTTGACGGATAAATTTCCCTATGTTAGCATTATATAATGCCAATATATATTTTTTCCTTGGTCAATTTATACAATTTACGTATAATAACTGAATAACAAGGGAAAACTAACTCAATAGGACGTAATGTTTAAAAAAGTGGTTTCCTCAATAGAAACCTTTTTCTTTTTGTCTAGTGGAATTAATAGGATTGGAAAGTAGTTTCTTACATTAGACCTAAACATATTCGTTCTATCACAATGTTCATCATCTCAGAACATTTTGTTCTGATGTGAAATAAATACGCTTGATTTGAGGGGTGAATCAGTTGACAGGTCAACTAGTTCAGTATGGACGCCACCGCCAACGCAGAAGCTATGCTCGCATAAGTGAAGTTTTAGAATTACCAAATCTTATTGAAATCCAAACCTCTTCTTATCAATGGTTTCTTGATGAGGGATTACGTGAGATGTTTCAGGACATATCACCAATCGAGGATTTTACAGGTAATTTGTCACTTGAGTTTATAGATTATAGCTTAGGTGAACCAAAGTACTCTGTGGATGAATCAAAAGAAAGAGATGTTACATATTCTGCACCTCTTAGGGTGAAAGTACGTCTACTAAATAAGGAAACTGGTGAAGTAAAAGAGCAGGATGTATTTATGGGAGACTTCCCATTAATGACGGAAACAGGAACGTTTGTGATAAACGGTGCTGAGCGTGTCATTGTTTCGCAGCTTGTTCGCTCACCAAGTGTTTATTATAGTGGAAAAATTGATAAGAACGGGAAACGTGGATTTACAGCTACCGTTATTCCAAACCGAGGTGCTTGGCTCGAATATGAAACAGACGCTAAAGATGTTGTCTATGTTCGTATTGATCGTACTCGGAAGCTACCGGTTACGGTTCTTTTGCGTGCCTTAGGGTTTGGTTCTGATCAGGAAATCATAGATTTACTAGGGGACAATGAGTATTTAAGAAACACCCTAGATAAAGATAATACAGAAAATACGGAAAAAGCGCTATTAGAAATTTATGAGCGCCTACGTCCAGGTGAACCGCCTACAGTAGATAATGCAAAGAGCCTACTAGAAACTAGATTCTTTGATCCGAAGCGCTATGATTTAGCGAATGTAGGTCGTTACAAAATTAATAAAAAGCTTCATATTAAAAACCGTCTGTTTAATCAACGTCTAGCAGACTCTTTAGTTGACCCTGAAACTGGAGAAATATTAGTAGATAAGGGAACAATTTTAGACCGTCGTACACTAGACCGTGTTTTACCGGCATTAGAAAGGAATATTGGTTACAAAAATGTACGTCCGACAAACGGTGTAATTGAGGAAGAGATGACGCTTCAGTCTATCAAAATCTATGCACCTATTGAAGGTGAAGGCGATCATGTAATCAATGTAATTGGAAATGCAAATATCGAAGAGAATGTAAAAAACATTACTCCTGTCGATATCATTTCATCTATTAGCTATTTCTTTAACCTTCTATATAAAGTAGGAGACACAGATGATATTGACCATTTAGGAAACCGCCGTTTACGTTCTGTTGGTGAATTATTACAAAACCAATTCCGTATTGGGTTATCAAGAATGGAGCGTGTAGTTCGTGAAAGAATGTCTATTCAAGACACTAACGCAATTACACCGCAAGCTTTAATCAATATTCGTCCTGTTATTGCTTCAATTAAAGAATTCTTTGGTAGCTCACAGTTATCTCAGTTCATGGATCAAACAAATCCTTTAGCTGAATTAACACATAAGCGTCGATTGTCTGCATTAGGACCAGGTGGATTAACACGTGAACGTGCAGGATTTGAAGTGCGTGACGTTCACTATTCTCACTACGGTCGTATGTGTCCGATTGAAACGCCTGAAGGTCCAAACATTGGATTAATCAACTCCTTATCAAGTTATGCGAAAGTAAATCGATTTGGATTCATCGAGACACCTTATCGAAAGGTAGATCCTGAAACAGGAAAAGTAACGTCCCAAATCGATTACTTAACAGCTGATGAAGAAGATAACTATGTAGTTGCGCAAGCAAATGCAAAGTTAGGAGATGACGGTTCATTTATCGATAACGATATCGTTGCTCGTTTCCGTGGTGAAAACACAGTTGTTCCTAGAGATCGAGTAGACTATATGGACGTATCACCAAAACAGGTAGTATCCGCTGCAACAGCGTGTATCCCGTTCTTAGAAAATGATGACTCGAACCGTGCCCTAATGGGAGCAAACATGCAACGACAGGCTGTTCCGCTTTTAAATCCTGAAGCACCTTTGGTTGGTACAGGTATGGAATACGTATCTGGAAAGGATTCGGGTGCAGCAGTTATTTGTAAAAACCCAGGTATTGTTGAGAAAGTACAAGCTAAAGAAATTCTAGTTCGTCGATATACCGAAGTTAACGGTGAGCGTGTAATGGGTGATATAGACCGTTATAAGCTTCAGAAGTTTATCCGTTCGAACCAAGGTACTTGCTATAATCAACGTCCGATTGTAAGTGCTGGTGATGAAGTAGTAAAAGGTGAAATCCTTGCAGATGGTCCATCCATGGAAAGTGGAGAGCTTGCTTTAGGTCGTAACGTTTTAGTTGCCTTCATGACATGGGATGGTTATAACTATGAGGATGCAATCATCATGAGCCGTCGTCTTGTGAAGGATGATGTGTATACATCTGTTCATATTGAAGAATATGAGTCAGAGGCTCGTGATACGAAGTTAGGACCTGAAGAGATTACTCGTGACATTCCAAATGTCGGAGAAGATGCTCTTAAGAACTTAGACGATCGCGGAATTATCCGAATAGGTGCCGAGGTAAAAGATGGTGACCTATTAGTTGGTAAGGTTACACCAAAAGGAGTGACAGAGCTCACTGCTGAAGAACGTCTATTACACGCTATCTTTGGAGAAAAAGCTCGTGAAGTTCGAGATACATCACTTCGTGTTCCGCACGGTGGTGGAGGTATCGTTCTAGATGTAAAAGTCTTTAACCGTGAAGATGGAGACGAGTTACCGCCAGGAGTAAACCAACTAGTTCGAGTTTATATCGTTCAGAAGCGTAAAATTTCTGAAGGAGATAAAATGGCTGGACGACATGGTAATAAAGGGGTTATTTCCCGGATTTTACCTGAAGAAGACATGCCATTCTTACCAGATGGAACGCCGGTCGACATCATGTTAAATCCACTTGGGGTACCATCACGTATGAACATCGGTCAAGTATTGGAATTGCATTTAGGTATGGCTGCTAGACAACTAGGTATTCATGTGGCGTCACCAGTATTTGATGGTGCTCGTGAGGAAGATGTTTGGGAAACACTGCTTGAAGCAGGTATGGCTCGAGATGCGAAAACAGTCCTTTATGATGGACGTACTGGTGAACCGTTCGATAACCGTGTATCGGTTGGGGTTATGTATATGATTAAACTTGCTCACATGGTTGACGATAAGCTTCACGCTCGTTCAACTGGACCTTACTCACTTGTAACTCAACAACCGCTTGGTGGTAAAGCACAATTCGGTGGTCAGCGTTTCGGTGAGATGGAGGTTTGGGCACTTGAGGCGTATGGTGCTGCATATACCTTGCAAGAAATTCTTACAGTTAAATCAGATGACGTTGTTGGTCGTGTGAAAACGTATGAAGCGATTGTTAAAGGTGAAAATGTACCTGAGCCAGGTGTTCCTGAATCATTTAAGGTATTAATTAAAGAGCTTCAAAGTTTAGGTATGGATGTTAAGATCCTATCAAGTGATGATCAGGAGATTGAGATGAGAGACCTAGATGATGATGAGGATCAGTCAGCTGACAAGTTAAACATTGAAGTAGAAGCAACAAACGAATAGGAAAAATGATGTAAATCAACTGTTAGTATTGTTTCGTGGAAATCAAAGTAGGATAGATGAGAAAAATTACAATTATTCTACCTGGCTTATACAGCCAGTAAGGAACGATGGTGTTTTAACATCTACCTACTTTAGATTTTCTTAGTAAGGACCTTGTTAGAGACTTTCTCTACTTAAAAATAAGGGAGGTAGGCCCCTTGATAGATGTCAATAATTTTGAATATATGAAAATCGGACTTTCTTCTCCAGACAAGATTCGTTCATGGTCATTTGGAGAGGTAAAGAAGCCAGAAACAATTAACTATCGTACTTTAAAGCCAGAAAAAGATGGTTTATTTTGCGAAC
The DNA here is from genome assembly GCF_042680805.1 of Bacillus salitolerans. Lineage (NCBI taxonomy): Bacteria > Bacillati > Bacillota > Bacilli > Caryophanales > Bacillaceae > Bacillus > Bacillus salitolerans. Next base: position 27,839 of record NZ_JBHUEM010000041.1, read on the forward strand.
GTATTTTTGGACCTACAAAAGATTGGGAATGTCACTGTGGTAAGTACAAGCGTGTCCGTTATAAGGGAGTAGTTTGTGATCGATGTGGTGTAGAAGTCACTCGTGCTAAAGTACGTCGTGAAAGAATGGGTCACATCGAGCTTGCGGCACCTGTATCCCACATCTGGTATTTTAAGGGTATTCCAAGTCGTATGGGACTTGTTTTAGACATGTCTCCTCGTGCACTAGAAGAAGTGATTTACTTTGCTTCGTATGTCGTAACAGAGACTGGTGATACTCCGCTAGAAAAGAAACAACTTCTTTCAGAGAAGGAATACAGAGCTTACCGTGAGAAATATGGCCAATCCTTCCAAGCAGCTATGGGGGCGGAAGCTATCAAAAAGCTTCTATCCGATATTGAGCTTGAAAAAGAAGTAAATGGATTAAAAGAAGAATTGAAAACCGCTCAAGGTCAACGTCGTACAAGAGCGATTAAACGTTTAGAGGTACTAGAGGCATTTAGAAATTCAGGGAATGAACCTTCTTGGATGATTTTAGATGTTCTGCCTGTCATCCCACCAGAGCTACGTCCAATGGTTCAACTAGATGGTGGTCGTTTTGCTACATCTGACTTGAATGACCTTTATCGCCGTGTGATTAACCGTAATAACCGTTTAAAGCGTTTATTAGATTTAGGAGCGCCAAGTATTATCGTTCAAAACGAAAAACGTATGCTTCAAGAAGCTGTAGATGCTTTGATTGACAATGGAAGACGAGGACGTCCAGTAACTGGTCCTGGAAACAGACCATTAAAGTCACTTTCCCATATGTTAAAAGGAAAGCAAGGTCGTTTCCGTCAAAACCTTCTTGGTAAGCGTGTTGACTATTCAGGTCGTTCGGTAATCGTTGTTGGACCCAACCTGAAGATGTATCAATGTGGACTTCCAAAAGAAATGGCGCTTGAGTTGTTCAAGCCATTCGTTATGAAAGAGTTGGTTGAACGCGGTTTAGCTCACAATATTAAGAGCGCTAAGCGTAAGATTGAACGAGTGTCTCCAGAGGTTTGGGATGTATTAGAATCGGTTATTAAAGAGCATCCTGTTCTATTAAATCGTGCTCCTACTCTACATAGATTAGGAATCCAAGCATTCGAACCAACATTAGTAGAGGGGCGTGCAATCCGATTGCATCCGCTTGTATGTACAGCATACAACGCTGACTTTGATGGAGACCAAATGGCGGTTCACGTACCATTATCTTCTGAGGCACAAGCTGAAGCGCGTCTATTAATGTTAGCGGCACAAAACATTCTTAACCCGAAAGACGGTAAGCCAGTCGTTACTCCTTCACAGGATATGGTGTTAGGTAACTACTACTTAACGCTTGAAAGAGCTGGTGCTGTTGGAGAGGGTATGGTGTTTAAAGATACAAACGAGGCATTAATTGCGTATCAAAACGGGTATGTGCACCTACATACTCGCGTAGCAGTCTATGCTGGATCATTAGAAAATCAAACCTTCACAGAAGAGCAAAACAATATGCTCTTATTAACAACAGTTGGAAAATTGATTTTTAATGAAATTTTACCGGATTCATTCCCTTACATTAACGAACCTACACAAAGTAACTTAGAGAAGGAAACACCTAAGAAATACTTTGTGGAAAAAGGTGTAGATGTTAAAAAGGAAATCGCATCTCGTGAAGAGATTGCACCGTTCAAGAAGAAAATCCTAGGAAATATCATTGCGGAAGTCTTTAAGCGCTTCAAGATTACTGAAACATCAAGAATGCTAGACCGTATGAAAAATTTAGGTTTCAGATATTCAACAAAAGCAGGTATTACAGTTGGGGTTTCAGACATCATCGTATTACCAGAAAAAGAAGTACTTATTAAAGAAGCTCAAACGAAGGTAGATACCGTTCTAAAGCAATTTAGACGTGGTTTAATTACCGACGAAGAACGCTATGACCGAGTTATTTCAATATGGAGTTCGGTAAAAGACGTTATCCAAGGGAAGTTAATGGAGTCCCTAGATAAGTTGAACCCAATCTTCATGATGAGTGACTCCGGAGCCCGTGGTAACGCATCAAACTTCACACAGTTAGCGGGTATGCGTGGACTGATGGCCAACCCGGCTGGTCGTATTATTGAACTTCCAATTAAATCAAGTTTCCGTGAAGGGTTAACGGTATTAGAATACTTTATCTCTACTCACGGAGCACGTAAAGGTCTTGCTGATACAGCCTTAAAGACGGCTGACTCAGGATACTTAACAAGACGACTTGTTGACGTAGCACAAGATGTCATTGTACGTGAGGATGACTGTGGTACTGATAGAGGATTGCAAGTAGCTGCATTAAGAGATGGTACTGAAATCATCGAACGATTAGATGAGCGATTAATCGGACGGCATGCTCGTAAGGCAATTAAACACCCTGAAACAGGTGATGTATTGGTTGAAGAAAACGGGCTAATTACTGAAGATATCGCACGTATCATTACAGATGCGGGTATTGAACAAGTAACGATTCGTTCTGCCTTTACTTGTAACACGCGACATGGAGTGTGTAAGAAGTGCTATGGTCGCAACTTAGCAACGGGATCTGAGGTTGAAGTTGGAGAAGCGGTTGGTATTATTGCTGCCCAATCTATTGGAGAACCTGGAACTCAGTTAACAATGCGTACGTTCCATACAGGTGGAGTTGCGGGAGACGATATTACACAAGGTTTACCGCGTATTCAAGAATTGTTTGAAGCACGTAATCCAAAAGGTCAAGCCATTATTTCTGAAATAGATGGTGTAATTTCTGCTATCACTGATACAAGAGATAAGCAAGAAATCACCGTTCAGGGTGATGTTGAATCAAGATCTTATACCGCACCATTTGGCGCTCGATTGAAGGTTCAAGAAGGTCAAAGAATTGAACGTGGTCAAGAATTAACGGAAGGTTCAATTGATCCTAAAGAACTAATTAAAATTAAAGATGTTACAGCTGTGCAAGAATACTTGCTACGCGAAGTACAAAAAGTATATCGCATGCAAGGGGTAGAAATTGGTGATAAGCACGTAGAAGTAATGGTTCGCCAAATGCTTCGAAAAATTCGTGTAATGGATGCAGGAGATACGGACGTATTACCTGGATCATTACTAGATGTTCATCAGTTTACTCAAGCGAATACACAAGTACTTCTTGAAGGTAAACAGCCAGCAACTGGTAGACCAGTATTACTTGGTATTACAAAAGCATCTCTTGAAACTGATTCATTCTTATCTGCTGCGTCCTTCCAGGAAACAACTCGTGTCCTTACAGATGCTGCAATTAAAGGTAAGCGCGATGAGTTACTAGGATTAAAAGAGAATGTAATTATTGGTAAACTAGTACCTGCTGGAACAGGTATGAATCGTTATCGTAGAGTGAAGCCAGTATCGGTTGATGAGCTTGTGGCTCCATCGAATGGCCAAGAAGATGTAAAAGAAGTAGAGCTAGAAACAGAAAATGCTCTTCAGTAAGAGATTAATTTTTTTCTAGGAACTAGTTGACATCTAAGGTTGAGAATGATAATATGTTCAAGGTGCTCCAATAATTCCTGTAACTTTGGAGGATATGTAAATGTCTTATGAAAAAGTCTCGCAGGCCTACAACATCATTGTGGGAACGAAGCAAACCATAAAAGCCTTAAAAAATGGTGAAGTTAAAGAGGTAGTAGTAGCTGAGGATGCTGATCAACGTGTTACCTTCAAAGTAATCCAGACAGCAAAGGAACTACAAGTACCCGTCATCAAAGTAGACTCAATGAAGAAGCTTGGAAAAGCATGCGGAATTGAAGTCGGGGCTGCAACGGTAGCAATTACAAATTAAAAACTGTTTTTGTGGAGTGGTTATACCAGCCGCTCTACAAAAACTTTGTTTTTGCCCAGATATGAACCACCTGGGTATGTGGACTTAAAACATGAAGGGAGGAAAACAACATGCCAACAATTAACCAATTAGTTCGTAAAGGCCGTGAGACAAAGATTGAAAAATCAAAATCTCCTGCTTTAAATAAAGGTTATAACAGCTTTAAGAAGACTCAAACAAACGTGTCTTCTCCACAAAAGCGTGGTGTATGTACTCGTGTAGGTACAATGACACCAAAGAAGCCAAACTCAGCGTTACGTAAGTATGCTCGTGTACGTTTAACTAACGGTATCGAGGTTACTGCTTACATTCCTGGAATTGGACACAACCTACAAGAACACAGTGTGGTATTAATTCGTGGAGGTCGTGTAAAAGACTTACCAGGGGTACGTTATCACATCGTTCGTGGAGCGCTTGACACTGCTGGTGTAGACAAGCGTATGCAAGGTCGTTCTAAGTATGGTACGAAGAGACCAAAGCCTGCAAAAAAGTAATATAAACTAGAATGAAAAATATGAATAAACTTGGAGAAAGGGGGACATAACATGCCACGTAAAGGTCCTGTTGCAAAGAGAGACGTATTAGCAGATCCGATTTATAAATCAAAGCTAGTAACTCGTCTAATCAATCGTATGATGGTTGACGGTAAGAGAGGTAAATCACAAGCAATTCTTTACAAAGCGTTTGAATTAGTTCAAGAGCGTTCTGGTAAAGATCCAATGGAAGTGTTCGAACAAGCGATGAAGAATGTGATGCCTGTTCTTGAAGTTAGAGCTCGTCGTGTAGGTGGTGCAAACTACCAAGTACCGGTTGAGGTTCGCCCAGATCGTCGTACTACTTTAGGTCTTCGTTACTTAGTAAACTATTCTCGTTTACGCGGAGAAAAGACAATGGAAGAGCGTTTAGCAAACGAAATCCTAGATGCAGCTAACAACACTGGTGCATCTGTTAAGAAGCGCGAAGATATGCATAAAATGGCTGAAGCAAACAAAGCATTTGCTCACTACCGCTGGTAGGATTCATTTTGCTTATCTGAACAGAAGGATAAGGCTCAATGAATTAGATTCACTGGGCTTTTTCCTAAGCTTTTTGGGTTTATACTTACTAAAAATTATACTAATAATAGGAAGGAGAAATACCCAATGGCAAGAGAGTTCTCCTTGGAAAATACTCGTAATATCGGTATCATGGCTCACATCGATGCTGGTAAAACGACAACTACTGAGCGTGTACTTTATTACACAGGTCGTATCCATAAGATCGGAGAAACACACGAAGGTGCTTCTCAAATGGACTGGATGGAGCAAGAACAAGAACGTGGTATCACAATTACATCTGCAGCAACAACTGCACAATGGAAGGGTCACCGCGTAAACATCATCGATACACCTGGACACGTAGACTTCACAGTTGAGGTTGAACGTTCATTACGTGTACTTGATGGTGCAGTGGCAGTGCTTGATGCTCAATCTGGAGTAGAACCACAAACTGAAACAGTTTGGCGTCAAGCTACAACATACGGAGTACCACGTGTAGTATTCGTAAATAAAATGGACAAAATTGGTGCTGACTTCTTATACTCTGTTGGCACAATTCATGACCGCTTACAAGCTAACGCTGCTCCAATTCAACTTCCGATCGGTGCTGAAGATCAATTCGAAGGTATCATTGACTTAGTTGAAATGAATGCAACGTTCTACGGTAATGACTTAGGAACTGATATTCAAGTAGGTGAAATTCCAGCTGAATACATGGATCAAGCTCAAGAATACCGTGAAAAACTAATTGAATCAGTTGCAGAACTTGATGAAGAATTAATGGAAAGATACCTTGGTGGAGAAGAGATCTCTAACGAGGAACTTAAAGCAGCTATCCGTAAGGGTGTTGTAAACGTTGAATTCTATCCAGTAATTTGCGGATCTGCATTCAAAAATAAAGGTGTTCAAAAAATGCTAGATGCAGTTATTGACTACCTTCCATCTCCATTAGATGTACCAGCTATCAAAGGTACACTACCTGATTCAGAGGAAGAAGTAACTCGTCCTTCAAGCGATACTGAGCCTTTCGCAGCTCTTGCGTTCAAGGTTATGACAGATCCTTATGTAGGAAAGTTAACGTTCTTCCGTGTGTACTCTGGTACATTAAGTTCAGGTTCTTACGTACAAAACTCAACTAAAGGTAAGCGTGAGCGTGTAGGACGTATTCTTCAAATGCACGCAAACAGCCGTGAAGAAATCTCAATGGTTTACGCGGGTGATATCGCTGCTGCTGTTGGTCTAAAAGATACAACGACAGGAGATACACTATGTGATGAAAAAGCACTAGTTATCCTAGAATCAATGAACTTCCCTGAGCCAGTAATTCAATTGTCAGTTGAGCCGAAGTCTAAAGCAGACCAAGACAAAATGACAACTGCTCTTCAAAAGCTTCAGGAAGAAGATCCAACATTCCGTGCACATACTGACCAAGAAACAGGTCAAACAATCATCGCTGGTATGGGTGAGCTTCACTTAGATATCATCGTTGACCGTATGAAGCGTGAATTCAAAGTTGAAGCTAATGTTGGCGCACCTCAGGTTGCTTATCGTGAAACTTTCCGTGGTTCTGCGCAAGTAGAAGGTAAGTTTGCACGTCAATCAGGTGGACGTGGACAATACGGACACGTTTGGATTGAATTCTCACCAAACGAAGAAGGAAAAGGATTTGAATTTGAAAACGGAATTGTTGGGGGAACTGTACCTCGTGAATACATTCCTGCAGTTCAAGCTGGTCTTGAAGATGCACTTCAAAATGGTCCTTTATCTGGATTCCCAATGGTAGACATTAAAGCTAGATTATTTGATGGATCTTACCATGACGTTGACTCATCTGAAATGGCGTTTAAGATCGCTGCTTCTATGGCACTTAAGAACGCTGCATCTAAATGTAGCCCAGTAGTTCTTGAGCCAATCATGAAAGTAGAAGTTGTTATTCCAGAAGAATACATGGGAGATATCATGGGTGGTATCACTGCTCGTCGCGGACGTGTAGAAGGTATGGAAGCTCGTGGTAACGCTCAAGTTGTACGTGCAATGGTTCCACTATCTGAAATGTTTGGATATGCAACTGCATTACGTTCAAACACACAAGGTCGCGGAGTATTTACAATGCACTTTGATCACTACGAAGATGTTCCAAAGAGCATCCAAGAAGAAATCATCAAAAAAAATAAAGGTGAATAATTGATTTTCACCACAAACTAAAGTATAACTACTTATGTAAGTCTTGAAAGTGGTCTTGAATACTAGGACCCTTTCTCGCATTACATACTTATATAATTAGTGATAAAAATTTCACTTAAAATTTAAGGAGGATTTTCGAAATGGGTAAAGAGAAATTCGACCGTTCAAAACCACATGCTAATATTGGTACAATCGGACACGTTGACCATGGTAAAACTACATTAACTGCTGCTATTACTGTAACTCTACACAAGAAATACGGAAGAGGAACTGCAATGGCTTATGATCAAATCGATGCTGCGCCAGAAGAAAGAGAGCGTGGAATCACAATCTCAACTGCACACGTTGAGTATGAAACTGACAACCGTCACTATGCACACGTTGACTGCCCAGGACATGCTGACTATGTTAAAAACATGATCACTGGTGCTGCTCAAATGGACGGCGGTATCCTAGTAGTATCTGCTGCTGACGGCCCAATGCCACAAACTCGTGAACATATCCTATTATCTCGTCAAGTAGGTGTACCTTACCTTGTAGTATTCTTAAACAAGTGTGATATGGTAGACGACGAAGAATTATTAGAATTAGTAGAAATGGAAGTTCGTGACCTTCTTTCTGAGTATGACTTCCCAGGTGATGACACTCCAGTTATCCGTGGATCTGCTCTTAAGGCTCTTGAAGGTGACGAAGCTTGGATGGAAAAGATCTATGAATTAATGGATGCTGTAGATTCTTACATCCCAACTCCTGAGCGTGACACTGAAAAGCCATTCATGATGCCAGTTGAGGATGTATTCTCAATCACTGGTCGTGGAACAGTTGCTACTGGACGTGTAGAGCGTGGAGTAGTTAAAGTAGGAGACGTTATTGAAATCGTTGGTTTCACTGAAGAGCCAAAATCAACTACTGTAACAGGTGTTGAAATGTTCCGTAAGCTTCTTGACTATGCAGAAGCTGGAGACAACATTGGAGCTCTATTACGTGGTGTATCTCGTGAAGATATCGAGCGTGGACAAGTATTAGCGAAGCCAAAGTCAATCACTCCACACACTAAGTTCAAGGCTGAGGTTTACGTATTATCAAAAGAAGAAGGTGGACGTCATACTCCATTCTTCTCAAACTACCGTCCACAATTCTATTTCCGTACTTCTGACATCACTGGAATTTGTATGTTACCAGAAGGCGTTGAAATGGTTATGCCTGGCGACAACATCGAAATGACTGTTGAACTAATCGCTCCAATCGCAGTTGAAGAAGGAACTAAGTTCTCTATCCGTGAGGGTGGACGTACTGTAGGTGCTGGTGTAGTAGCTTCAATCATGGAGTAATTCATTAATAAAGACAGATGCCATTGTGCATCTGTTTTTTTATTTGAAGAATGGAAAGTTGAAATGTTTTAGTTCCATATTCATAATTATATTATTTCGTATTCCATCTCCAGTGGGTTCAGTAAGTATAAGTCTCCTGATCATAGAAAAGACAGTGCTTATTACTTTTGATCCTAATCATGAACCTAGTAAATCGGAGGTTCTGTAACTATAAAAGTTGCTGATTATATTAGGATAGTAGCTGATAAATGATTTGAAGTTGATGATAAGTTTAGGGAAGTTGCTATTAACCGAAAAAGTTGATGATAAATAGCAAAGTGTTGCTGATAAATACAGGAAGTTGCTGATATTTTGCCATGAGTTGCTGATAAAATTAATAAAGTTACTATAAGACTTCAAAAATGAAAAAGAAAAATCACATATTTTTTGCTATGATAGCAAGATTTCCTCTAAAATGACCTTTTCCATAAAAACTTATCTTCGAAAACACAAAAAGTAACTCAAATTAAGCTAAAAAAGTTGTTTTCTAACGAAATCAAATGGACCAAAGAACTTTGAACAAGCCAATATTTTCTAACTCATAAAACTCCTTTTGTTATCGAAGGATGAATCGAAAAAAGAGTGTAACATTTTATGATAATATCCAATAAAGACCTAGCGTCACCTCATAAAATGAATACTCTTTAAAATAGTTTCTTCTATTATATATAAACGCAAAACCCTTATAGAAAATTACTAGAAATTAGAATCTCATCTTCTATTGCGTTTATAAATTATAGATTGTATAATATCAAAAGTGCGCATAACTGAAATTATTCATGTTTTTGTTGCATTCATCATTATTTTTTTATATAATAGACAATGTTGGTCTTTGACTGCGATGATGTGGAAGGTTGCTGATACACCCGGCCGCTTTGCCATGGCGAGTGTAAGGAAATTTCCACTGAGAACTGTCTATGTAAAATAGGCGAAAAGGAGGGAAAATAATGGCAAAAGAAAAAATTCGTATCCGTTTAAAAGCTTATGATCACCGTATTCTTGATCAGTCTGCAGAAAAGATTGTTGAAACTGCAAAGCGTTCTGGTGCTAGTGTTTCAGGACCTATTCCGTTACCAACTGAAAAGTCTGTATACACAATCTTACGTGCGGTTCATAAGTATAAGGATTCTCGTGAGCAATTCGAAATGCGTACACATAAGCGTCTAATCGACATCGTGAATCCAACACCACAAACGGTGGATTCTCTAATGAGATTAGATTTACCATCTGGTGTAGATATTGAAATCAAACTTTAATAAATCATGTAAAAGTATTATAGGAGGTGTGACGAAATGACCAAAGGAATCTTAGGAAGAAAGATCGGTATGACGCAAGTGTTCACTGAAAATGGCAACCTTGTAGCTGTAACTGTAATCGAAGCTGCGCCAAACGTAGTTTTACAAAAGAAAACTTCTGAAACTGATGGTTATGAAGCGATTCAGTTAGGATTTGACGATTTAAAAGAAAATCGTGCAAACAAGCCAGAAAAGGGCCATGCAGTAAAGGCAAACACTGCACCTAAGCGCTTCATCCGTGAATTACGTGGAACTTCAGAACTAGAAGTTGGTCAGGAAGTCAAAGTTGATATTTTCGCAGAAGGCGATTTAGTAGATGTAACAGGTATTTCTAAAGGGAAAGGTTTCCAAGGTTCAATTAAGCGCCATGGACAATCACGTGGACCAATGTCTCACGGTTCTCGTTACCATCGTCGCCCAGGTTCTATGGGACCTATCGCTCCAAACCGTGTTCTTAAAGGTAAAGCGTTACCTGGACAAATGGGTGGAGAAAGAATTACTGTTCAAAACTTAGAAATCGTTAAAGTTGATACTGAACGTAACTTATTATTAGTTAAAGGTAATGTACCTGGAGCTAAAAAAGCACTTGTAACTGTAAGAGGTGCGGTAAAAGCAAACTAATTTTGTCGGAAAGGAGGAGTACAAATGCCAAAAGTTGCATTGTATAGCCAAACTGGTTCTACTGTAGGAGAAATCGAGTTAAATGATTCTATCTTCGGTATTGAGCCAAATGAAAATGTATTATTTGATGCAGTTATTATGCAAAGAGCATCCTTGCGTCAAGGATCTCACAAAGTAAAAAATCGTTCTGAAGTGCGTGGCGGTGGACGTAAACCATGGCGTCAAAAGGGTACTGGTCGTGCTCGTCAAGGTTCAATCCGTTCTCCACAATGGCGTGGTGGTGGTATCGTATTCGGTCCAACTCCAAGAAGCTACAGCTTCAAATTACCTAAAAAAGTACGCCGTTTAGCTATTAAATCTGCTTTATCATCTAAAGTACGTGAAGAAAACATCTTAGTACTTGATAATTTAACACTTGCTGCTCCAAAAACTAAGGAAATGGCATCTGTATTAAAAGGTTTAAACGTTGATAGAAAGGCACTAATCGTTACTAGTGATGTAAACGAAGCGGTAGCTTTATCTGCACGTAACCTACCTGGAATTACAGTTGTTGAAGCAAGCGGAATTAGCGTTCTTGACGTTTTAAACCATGATAAGCTTTTAATGACTAAAGCTGCGGTGGAAAAAGTAGAGGAGGTGCTTGCATAATGAAAGATCCTCGTGATATTATTAAGCGCCCTGTTATTACTGAACGTACTGCTGACTTAATGGCTGAAAAGAAGTACACTTTCGAAGTGGACGTGAAAGCTAACAAGACACAGGTGAAAGATGCTATCGAAGAAATCTTTAACGTTAAAGTAGAAAAAGTGAATGTTCAAAACTATAAAGGTAAGTTCAAGCGTATGGGTCGTCACAGCGGTTATACAAACCGTCGTAGAAAGGCAATCGTAACACTTACTGCTGATAGCAAAGAACTAGAATTCTTCGAAGTTTAATTCTTTTAGAGAAGGAGGGAAACTAAAATGGCGATTAAGAAATACAAACCAACCACTAATGGTCGTCGTGGCATGACAGTATCTGATTTCGCTGAAATCACTACTGATAAGCCGGAAAAATCATTATTAGCGCCTTTAAGCAAAAAGGCTGGTCGTAACAACCAAGGTAAAATCACTGTGCGTCATCAAGGTGGCGGACATAAGCGTCAATACCGTATTATTGACTTCAAACGTAATAAAGATGGTATACCAGGACGCGTTGCTACAATCGAGTATGATCCTAACCGTTCTGCGAACATCGCATTAATTAACTATGCTGATGGGGAAAAGCGTTACATCCTAGCTCCAAAAGGTTTACAAGTAGGACTAGAAGTAATGAGCGGACCTGAAGCAGATATTAAAGTAGGTAACGCATTACCACTTGCTAACATTCCAGTGGGTACTGTTATCCATAACATCGAACTTAAGGCTGGTAAGGGTGGACAATTAGTTCGTTCTGCTGGAACTTCTGCTCAAGTGTTAGGTAAAGAAGGTAAATACGTGCTTGTTCGTTTATCTTCTGGTGAAGTACGTATGATTCTTGCTACTTGCCGTGCTTCAATCGGTCAAGTTGGAAATGAACAACACGAACTAATCAAGATCGGTAAAGCAGGTCGTTCTCGTTGGTTAGGTAAGCGCCCTACTGTTCGTGGATCTGTTATGAACCCGAATGATCACCCACACGGTGGTGGTGAAGGTCGTTCTCCAATCGGACGTAAGTCTCCAATGACTCCATGGGGTAAACCAACTCTTGGATTCAAGACTCGTAAGAAAAAGAACAAGTCTGATAAGTTTATCGTTCGTCGTCGTAAAAAATAACGTGGTAGCCTTGCGGTTCTTAAGAACCGTGGGTCAATCACGAAGGGAGGTTCAAATATGGGTCGCAGCTTGAAAAAAGGACCTTTTGTGGATGATCATTTAATGAAGAAAGTTGAAGCTATGAACGAAACTGAAAAGAAGCAAGTTATTAAAACTTGGTCTCGTCGTTCTACAATCTTCCCTCAGTTCATTGGTCACACAATCGCTGTATATGATGGCCGTAAACATGTACCGGTATATGTTACTGAAGACATGGTAGGACATAAATTAGGTGAATTCGCACCTACACGTACGTACAAAGGTCACGATAGTGACGATAAGAAAACAAGACGTTAATGAGAGGAGGCATCTTGATGCAAGCGAAAGCAGTAGCTAGAACAGTTCGTATTGCTCCTCGTAAAGTACGCTTAGTAGTAGATTTAATTCGAGGAAAGCAAGTAGGCGAAGCAATTTCGATTCTGCGCCATACACAAAAAGCTGCATCTCCAGTTGTTGAGAAGGTTTTAAACTCTGCAATGGCGAATGCTGAACATAATTATGAAATGGAAGTTAGCAACCTAGTTGTAACTCAAGCTTTTGTTGACGAAGGTCCGACGCTTAAGCGTTTCCGTCCACGTGCAATGGGACGTGCAAGTGCAATAAATAAGCGCACAAGTCACATTACGATCGTATTATCAGAAAAGAAGGAGGGATAAGCTGTGGGTCAAAAGGTTAATCCTGTCGGTCTGCGTGTTGGTATTATCCGCGATTGGGAATCCAAATGGTACGCTGGTAAAGACTATGCAGATCTATTACATGAAGATATTAAAATCCGTGAGTATGTATCAAAGCGTTTAGCTGATGCATCAGTTTCAAAAATTGAAATCGAACGTGCGGCAAACCGTGTAAACATTACTGTTCACACAGCGAAGCCAGGAATGGTTATTGGTAAAGGTGGTTCTGAAGTCGAAGCACTTCGTAAAGCACTTAACCAATTAACAAACAAGCGTGTTCATATTAATATTATGGAAATCAAGAGAGCGGATGTTGATGCTCAATTAGTAGCTGAAAACATTGCTCGTCAACTTGAAAACCGTGTTTCATTCCGTCGTGCACAAAAGCAAGCGATTCAACGTGCTATGAGAGCTGGAGCTCAAGGTATCAAAACAATGGTATCTGGTCGTCTAGGTGGCGCAGACATCGCTCGTTCTGAATCTTACAGTGAAGGTACTGTTCCACTTCATACACTTCGCGCTGACATTGATTATGCAACAGCAGAAGCTGACACAACATATGGTAAGCTTGGAGTAAAAGTATGGATTTATCGTGGTGAAGTTCTTCCTACTAGAAAGAAAGAAGCGGAAGGAGGAAAATAATTATGTTATTACCTAAACGTGTGAAATACCGTCGTGAACACCGCGGGAAGATGCGCGGACGTGCAAAGGGTGGTACGGAAGTACACTTTGGTGAATATGGATTACAAGCACTTGAAGCTTCTTGGATTACAAACCGTCAAATCGAATCAGCGCGTATTGCAATGACTCGTTACATGAAGCGTGGCGGTAAAGTATGGATTAAGATTTTCCCATCTAAACCATACACTGCGAAGCCGTTAGAAGTGCGTATGGGTTCCGGTAAAGGGGCTCCAGAGGGATGGGTAGCTGTAGTTAAGCCAGGTAAAGTTATGTTTGAAATCGCAGGTGTATCTGAAGAGATCGCTCGTGAAGCTTTACGTCTTGCTTCTCATAAGCTACCAGTTAAAACTAAGTTCGTAAAACGTGAAGAAATTGGTGGTGAATCTAATGAAGGCTAATGATATCCGTGATCTAACCACTGCCGAAATTGAACAAAAAGTGAAATCACTAAAGGAAGAGTTATTCAACCTACGCTTCCAATTAGCTACTGGTCAATTAGAAAACACAGCTCGCATTCGCGAAGTACGCAAATCAATCGCTCGTATGAAAACTGTTGTGCGTGAAAGAGAGCTAAGCGTTAAATAATCAACCCTGAGAGGAGGTTTGCTGAATGACTGAGCGTAACCAACGTAAGGTTTACACTGGACGTGTTGTTTCCGATAAAATGGATAAAACAGTAACTGTTCTAGTTGAGACTTATAAAAAGCATACACTTTACGGAAAGCGTGTTAAGTACTCTAAGAAGTTCAAAGCTCATGATGAAATGAACGAAGCAAAAGTGGGCGACATCGTACGTATTATGGAAACACGTCCTCTATCTGCTACAAAGCGTTTCCGTTTAGTAGAAGTTGTTGAGAAAGCCGTAATTATCTAATAATGTTCGGATCATGTTTATTCCGAAGGGAGGTTTCATAGTATGATTCAACAAGAATCTCGTTTGAAAGTTGCTGACAACTCTGGTGCTCGTGAAGTATTAACAATCAAAGTACTTGGTGGTTCTGGAAGAAAGACAGCAAACATTGGTGATGTTATCGTTGTTACGGTAAAACAAGCAACACCAGGAGGCGTTGTTAAAAAAGGTGATGTCGTTAAAGCGGTTGTTGTAAGAACTAAGAGTGGTGTTCGTCGCCAAGATGGTTCATACATCAAGTTTGACGAAAATGCTTGTGTTATCATCCGTGATGACAAGAGCCCTCGTGGAACTCGTATCTTCGGACCAGTTGCACGTGAACTTCGTGATAGTAACTTCATGAAGATCGTATCTCTAGCTCCAGAAGTATTATAATGAAAAGTTTGACTATAAAATGAATGCCTTGTAAGAGGAGGTGCACGATCGATGCATGTGAAAAAAGGTGATAAAGTACAGGTTATCTCCGGTAAAGACAAAGGCAAACAAGGAGTTATCCTTGAAGCTTTTCCAAAGAAGGACCGCGTTCTAGTTGAAGGTGTAAACGTGGTTAAAAAGCATTCTAAACCATCACAAGCTAATCCACAGGGTGGAATCATCAGCCAAGAGGCACCAATTCATGTTTCTAATGTAATGCCATTAGATCCAAAGAGTGGTCAGCCTACACGAGTAGGATATACGCTAGTTGATGGGAAAAAAGTTCGTATCGCTAAAAAATCAGGTGAATCTTTAGATAAATAACGTATGAAAGGAGGTCAACGGAAATGAACCGCCTAAAAGAAAAATTCCAAAAAGAGATTACTCCTGCTCTAATGAGCAAGTTTAATTATAAATCAGTAATGCAAGTACCTAAGCTAGAAAAGATCGTTATCAACATGGGTGTTGGTGATGCTGTTGCTAACGCGAAGGCACTTGATACAGCTGTTGAAGAATTAACAACAATCGCTGGTCAAAAACCAGTAGTAACAAGAGCTAAGAAATCTATCGCAGGCTTCCGTCTACGTGAAGGTATGCCGATCGGTACTAAAGTTACTCTACGTGGAGAACACATGTATGAGTTCCTAGACAAATTAGTATCTGTTTCACTTCCACGTGTGCGTGACTTCCGTGGGGTATCAAACAAAGCATTTGATGGCCGTGGTAACTACACATTAGGAATTAAAGAGCAGTTGATCTTCCCTGAAATTGATTACGATAAAGTATCAAAAGTAAGAGGTATGGATATTGTTATTGTTACAACTGCTAATACTGACGAGGAAGCTCGTGAACTATTAACTCAATTAGGAATGCCGTTCCAAAAGTAATAGATGCCAACTAATGAAGAGGAGGCGAAACTGTGGCTAAAAAATCAATGATTGCAAAGCAAAAGCGCAAGCAAAAATTTAAAGTTCAAGAGTATACACGTTGCGAACGTTGTGGACGTCCACACTCTGTACTACGTAAATTTAAGCTTTGCCGTATTTGTTTCCGTGAGCTCGCTTATAAAGGGCAAATTCCAGGTGTTAAAAAAGCTAGTTGGTAATACCCAAGCATGGGAAGGAGGTAAAATTCAATGGTCATGACAGATCCAATTGCAGATATGCTTACTCGCATTCGTAATGCGAACATGGTTCGTCACGAGAAATTAGAAATCCCAGCTTCTAAATTGAAGAGAGAAATCGCTGAAATTTTAAAGCGTGAAGGTTTCGTTCGTGATGTAGAATTCGTTGAAGATAACAAGCAAGGTATACTTCGTATTTTCCTAAAGTACGGTGCAAATAATGAACGTGTAATTACTGGACTAAAGAAAATTTCTAAACCTGGTTTACGTGTTTATGCTCCAGCAAATGAAGTGCCTCGCGTACTAAATGGTTTAGGTATTGCGATCGTTTCCACTTCAAGCGGAGTTGTAACTGATAAAGAAGCTCGTCAAAAGCAAATCGGTGGAGAAGTACTCGCATACGTTTGGTAATCACTTGTAATAAGAGGGAGGTGCAATCAAAATGTCTCGTATAGGTAAAAAACCAATTGAGATTCCAGCAGGTGTTACTGTTACTAACAACAACAACACAGTAACAATCAAAGGACCAAAGGGTGAATTAACTCGTACATTCCATCCTGACATGGAAATCAAATTAGAAGATAACATCTTAACAGTAGTACGTCCTACTGATAATAAAGAACATAGAGCACTTCATGGTACGACAACTAGTTTGTTAATCAACATGGTGCAAGGTGTAACAAATGGTTATGAAAGAGGACTTGAGTTAATCGGGGTTGGATACCGTGCTTCAAAGCAAGGTAACAAACTTGTTTTAAACGTAGGTTACTCTCATCCAGTTGAAATCACACCAGAGCAAGGAATCGAAATCGATGTTCCTGCAAACACAAAAATCATTGTTAAGGGTATTGATAAAGAGCGTGTTGGTGCGCTTGCTGCAAATATCCGTGACGTTCGTCCACCAGAGCCTTATAAAGGTAAAGGTATTCGTTACGAAGGTGAATATGTACGTCGTAAAGAAGGTAAGACTGCGAAGTAATACCATTAGGTAAGAGAAAGGAGTGACCTAAATGATTACGAAACAAGATAAAAATGCGACTCGTAAGAAGAGACACGCTCGTGTTCGTTCTAAATTAACAGGCACAGCTGAGCGTCCGCGTTTAAACGTGTTCCGTTCTAATCAACATATTTATGCACAAGTTATTGATGATACAAACTCAGTAACAATCGCGAGTGCATCAACTTTAGATAAAGAACTTTCTATTGATTCTACTAGTAACATGGATGCTGCTAAGGCAGTAGGTGATCTAGTAGCTAAGCGTGCGGTAGAAAAGGGTATTACTAACGTGGTATTTGACCGTGGTGGTTACTTATACCATGGCCGTGTTAAGGCTCTTGCAGATGCTGCTCGTGAAGCAGGTCTACAATTCTAATAAAAAGGAGGGACATAAATGCGCATCGATCCAAACAAGTTAGAACTTGAAGAGCGTGTAGTTGCCGTTAATCGTGTAGCTAAGGTTGTAAAAGGTGGACGTCGTTTCCGCTTTGCTGCACTAGTGGTAGTTGGAGATAAAAATGGTCATGTTGGATTTGGAACTGGGAAAGCTCAAGAAGTACCAGATGCAATCCGCAAAGCAATTGAAGATGCAAAGAAAAACTTAATTTCTGTACCAACTGTTGGTACAACAATTCCACACCAAGTAATTGGACAATTTGGAGCTGGTAACATTTTATTAAAGCCTGCTTCTGAGGGTACTGGGGTTATCGCTGGTGGTCCAGTTCGTGCGGTATTAGAATTAGCTGGTGTAGGTGACATCCTATCAAAATCATTAGGAACAAACACACCAATTAACATGGTTCGTGCAACAATCAATGGACTTAAAGACTTAAAGCGTGCTGAAGATGTTGCAAAGCTACGTGGTAAAACGGTAGAAGAACTGTTAGGATAAGGAGGGAAATATAATGACAAAAAAATTAGAAATTACCCTCACTCGCAGTGTTATTGGTCGTCCAGAGGATCAACGTGTAACTGTTAAGACTCTTGGTTTAAACAAGATGCATCAAACAGTCGTACACAATGACAACCCTGCGATTCGCGGAATGATTAACAAAGTTTCTCACCTTGTTACGGTAAAAGAACAATAATGAATGAAACTGTTATAATAAGGAGGTGCCCAAATGAAACTTCATGAATTAAAACCTGCTGAGGGTTCTCGTAAGGAACGTAACCGTGTAGGACGTGGTATCGGTTCTGGTAATGGTAAAACAGCTGGTAAAGGTCATAAAGGTCAAAATGCTCGTTCAGGTGGAGGTGTTCGTCCTGGATTTGAAGGTGGTCAAACTCCTTTATTCCAACGTCTACCAAAGCGTGGTTTCACGAACATTCATCGTAAAGAATTCACAATCGTAAACTTAGATACATTAAATCGTTTTGAAGAAGGAACTGAAGTTACTCCAGAACTATTATTAGAAACTGGTGTTATCAGCAAGTATACTGCTGGCGTTAAAATCCTTGGAAAAGGTAAGCTAGAAAAGAAACTTACTGTCAAGGCTCATAAATTCTCTTCTTCTGCTAAGGAAGCGATTGAGGCGGCTGGCGGTAAAACTGAGGTGGTTTAATGTTTCAGACAATCTCCAATTTTATGCGCGTGAGTGATATTCGCTCAAAAATCATTTTTACACTTTTAATGCTGATTGTTTTTAGACTTGGTACATTTATTCCTGTACCAGGTGTAAGAACGGATGTATTAAAATTCCAAGATGAACTAAATGTGTTTGGAATCTTAAATACATTTGGTGGAGGAGCCTTACAAAACTTCTCAATCTTCGCAATGGGTATTATGCCTTACATTACAGCATCCATCATTGTTCAATTATTACAGATGGATGTTGTTCCTAAGTTTGCTGAATGGGCGAAGCAAGGTGAAGTAGGGCGTCGTAAACTAGCTCAGTTTACCCGCTATGGAACTATCGTTCTTGGATTTATTCAAGCAATTGGTATGTCAATTGGTTTTAACAACTTATTTGGCGGTCAATTAATTGAAAATCCAGAACCACTAACGTATTTATTTATTGCAACTGTATTAACTGCAGGTACTGCTTTCTTAATGTGGCTTGGTGAACAGATCACAAGTAAGGGAGTAGGAAACGGCATTTCGATTTTAATCTTCGCTGGTATCGTTGCTGCAATTCCGACAACCGTAAATCAAATCTATGCTCAACAATTTGAAGACGCTGGTGAACAATTATTCATTCGAATTGTAACAGTGGTTCTATTGTTAGTGGCTGTATTGGCTATTGTTGTAGGTGTAATCTTCATTCAACAAGCACTTCGTAAGATTCCAGTACAATATGCGAAGAAGTTAGTTGGTAGAAATCCTGTTGGAGGACAATCAACTCATATTCCATTAAAAGTGAATGCTGCAGGGGTTATCCCGGTAATCTTTGCTGTATCATTTATCATTACTCCACCGACAATTGCGTCGTTCTTTGGTACTAATGATGTGACAACATGGATTCAAAATACGTTTGATTATACAAAACCAATCGGTATGATTGTCTATGTTGCACTAATTATTGCTTTCACATATTTTTACACCTTTGTTCAAGTTAACCCTGAGCAAATGGCGGAAAATTTAAAGAAGCAAGGTGGTTATATCCCAGGTATTCGTCCAGGAAGAAATACTCAAGATTACTTTACAAAGATCTTGTATCGCCTAACATTTGTTGGAGCACTCTTCTTGTCACTTATTTCAATCTTACCTGTTTTCTTTATCAATTTTGCTAAGTTGCCACCTTCAGCACAAATTGGCGGAACAAGCTTGTTAATTGTAGTTGGTGTTGCACTAGAAACAATGAAACAACTTGAAAGTCAGTTAGTGAAGAGACATTATAAAGGTTTTATTAAGCAGTAGAGGATGGGGAGATACTCTTCCCTTTGCCTCATAGCTACTGAGGGGGTTAACGATTTATGAAATTGATATTAATGGGTTTGCCTGGTGCAGGAAAGGGAACTCAAGCTGAACGTATAGTAGAAGAGTTTCATATCCCTCATATCTCAACAGGTGATATGTTCCGAGCTGCTATAAAAGAAGGCACAGAGTTAGGTTTAAAAGCAAAATCTTTTATGGATCAAGGTCAACTTGTTCCAGATGAAGTAACAATAGGTATTGTTCGTGAACGCTTAGGTAAAGATGATTGTAAAAAAGGTTTTCTATTAGACGGGTTTCCACGTACAGTGGCCCAAGCCGAAGCTTTAGAACAAATGTTATCTGACCTTCAACGTACGCTTGACTATGTAATCCACATCCATGTAGATCAAAGTCTATTAATGGAACGTTTAACAGGTCGTCGTATTTGTAAAGAGTGTGGTGCTACGTACCATCTAGTCTTTAACCCACCAACGCAAGAAGGTATTTGTGATAAGTGTGGTGGAGAATTGTATCAACGTCATGATGATAATGCTGAAACAGTAGGTAATCGTCTAGAAGTTAATACGAAACAGATGGAACCTTTACTCAATTTCTATGATCAAAAAGGTTATCTACGTACAATCAATGGTGAACAGGACATTCATGATGTTTTTGCTGACATCAATCAAGTTCTTGGAGGCTTATCTAAATGATCATTTGCAAGACTCCTCGCGAGATTGAAATAATGCGAGAAGCTGGCCGAATTGTTGCATTGACACATCAAGAATTAAAATCACATATAAAACCAGGGATTACGACAAAGGAACTCGATGCTATAGCTGATAGTTTTATACGTAAGCATAATGCTGTTCCATCCTTTAAAGGATATAATGGCTTTACTGGTAGTATATGTGCTTCCGTCAACGAAGAACTCGTTCATGGGATTCCTGGTGATCGCATGCTTCATGAAGGAGATATCATTAGTATAGATATTGGGGCCAAGTATAATGGTTATCATGGTGATTCTGCATGGACATACGGTGTTGGAAAAATATCAGATGAAAATCAACGTTTACTTGATGTGACGGAGGAATCGTTGTACCGGGGATTAACTGAAGCTAAGCCTGGTGTACGACTTAGTAATATCTCTCATGCCATTCAAGTATATGTTGAATCTAATCAATTTTCGGTTGTTCGTGAGTATGTTGGACATGGGATTGGGCAGGATCTACATGAAGATCCTCAAATACCCCACTATGGCCCACCAAACAAAGGACCAAGGCTAAAGCCTGGAATGGTTTTAGCGATTGAGCCAATGATTAATGCTGGTAGCCGTTATGTGAAAACATTACAAGATAACTGGACAGTTGTAACAGTCGATGGTAAAATGTGTGCTCACTTTGAACACACCATTGCTATTACAGAAGAAGGTTATGAAATCTTAACAAAAGCCTAAGTGAAGGTGATAATGGGTGAATGAATCTGATTCGATTCCACGAATTGGTCAGTTTGTCTATACTACACATGGTAGAGATTCAGGACAATATTCTATAATTATAGGAATTCTGGACGAACGGTTTGTATTGCTCGCTGATGGTGATAAGCGGAAATACGATAAGCCAAAAAGGAAGAATATCAACCATCTTGAATTTTTTGATAACATTTCCCCGGAAGTTCAGAGCAGTATTAGCGAAACAGGTCGTGTGACAAACGGGAAATTACGTTATGCATTAACAAAGTTTGTCAATGAGCAGGTTGCTGATTTGAAGAAGGGAGATTATGCTGATGGCGAAAGACGATGTAATTGAAGTTGAAGGTACGATTATAGATACATTGCCAAATGCAATGTTTAAGGTTGAGTTAGAAAACGGTCATGTTGTTCTAGCACATGTTTCCGGTAAAATACGAATGCACTTCATCCGCATTTTGCCAGGAGACAAAGTAACTGTTGAATTGTCGCCTTATGATTTAACTCGCGGTCGTATTACGTATCGTTTCAAATAAAAAAACTAGCACTCCGTAATATTAAGGAGGTTTAAAAGATGAAAGTAAGACCATCAGTAAAGCCTATCTGCGAAAAATGTAAAGTTATTCGCCGTAAGGGTAAAGTAATGGTTATTTGTGAAAATCCAAAACATAAGCAAAAACAAGGCTAATAAGAAGGAGGTGCACTCATGGCACGTATTGCAGGTGTAGACGTTCCACGTGATAAACGCGTTGTAATTTCCTTAACTTACATTTTTGGTATTGGAAGCTCAACAGCAAAGCAAGTACTAGCGGAAGCTGGTGTTTCTGAAGATACTCGTGTTCGTGATTTAACAGAAGATGAATTAGGAAGAATCCGTGAAGCTATCGATCGTTTAAAAGTAGAAGG
The DNA here is from genome assembly GCF_042680805.1 of Bacillus salitolerans. Classification (NCBI taxonomy): domain Bacteria; kingdom Bacillati; phylum Bacillota; class Bacilli; order Caryophanales; family Bacillaceae; genus Bacillus; species Bacillus salitolerans. The sequence continues at coordinate 50,084 of NZ_JBHUEM010000041.1, forward strand.
AGATCTTCGTCGTGAGATTAACTTAAACATTAAGCGTTTAATCGAGATCGGTTCATATCGTGGTCTCCGTCATCGTCGTAGCTTACCAGTTCGTGGTCAAAATACGAAGAACAATTCTCGTACTCGTAAAGGCCCACGTCGTACGGTAGCAAACAAGAAAAAATAGTAAAGGAGGTATATCTCAATGGCTCGTAAAACGAATACTCGTAAACGTCGTGTGAAAAAGAATATAGAAACAGGTATGGCACATATCCGTTCTACATTCAATAACACAATCGTTACGATTACTGACTCTCACGGTAATGCTCTTTCATGGTCAAGTGCTGGTTCTCTAGGATTTAAAGGCTCTCGTAAGTCTACTCCTTTCGCTGCTCAAATGGCTGCTGAAACAGCTGCTAAAGTTGGAATGGAGCATGGCTTAAAAACACTTGAAGTAACAGTTAAAGGTCCTGGTGCAGGACGTGAAGCTGCGATTCGTGCTCTTCAAGCTGCAGGTTTAGAAGTAACTGCTATTAAGGACGTTACTCCAGTACCTCACAATGGTTGCCGCCCACCAAAGCGTCGTCGTGTTTAATTTATCTGTATAGATTTTGAAACCCTGTCTATAATGGGATATGATACAATGTTTTTGTAAATATACAAAAGATTGATCAAGTTGTTGTGCGCAAAACGGGAACTGCCTAATGGGGAATTTCGGTTAGACAACTGTGTCTAGCCGGGGTTTCGACGTTTTGAAGGAGGGTTTATAATGATCGAAATTGAAAAACCAAAAATCGAAACGGTTGAAATCAGCGATGATGCCAAATACGGTAAATTTGTCGTCGAACCACTTGAGCGTGGATATGGTACTACTTTGGGTAACTCCTTACGTCGTATCCTATTATCCTCACTACCTGGTGCAGCTGTTACTGCTATTCAAATAGATGGTGTACTGCATGAGTTCTCAACTATTGAAGGTGTCGTAGAGGATGTTACAACCATCATCTTGAACCTTAAAAAGTTAGCACTTAAGATCTATTCAGATGATGAAAAGACACTTGAGATTGACATTCAAGGTGAAGGAACTGTTACTGCTGCAGATATCACGCATGATAGTGATGTAGAGATTTTAAACCCTGATCTTCATATCGCGACTCTAGCCAAAAATGCAACATTGCGTATGCGAATAACAGCTAGACGTGGTAGAGGGTATACACCAGCTGATTTAAACAAAAGAGAAGACCAGCCAATTGGGGTTGTTCCAATTGATTCGATTTATACGCCTGTCTCTCGTGTAACTTACCAAGTAGAGAATACACGTGTAGGTCAAGAAGCAAACTTTGATAAGTTAACTCTTGATGTTTGGACTGATGGTAGCATCGGACCAAAAGAGGCAGTAGCACTTGGTGCAAAAATTTTAACTGAACATCTTAATATCTTTGTAGGTCTTACTGATGAAGCACAAAATGCTGAAATCATGGTAGAGAAAGAAGAAGACCAAAAGGAAAAGGTGCTAGAGATGACAATTGAAGAACTAGATTTATCTGTCCGTTCTTACAATTGCTTGAAGCGTGCTGGTATCAATACGGTTCAAGAACTAGCTCACAAAACTGAAGAAGATATGATGAAAGTTCGTAATCTAGGGCGCAAATCTCTAGAGGAAGTTAAACATAAATTAGAAGAACTAGGTTTAGGCCTTCGTAAGGATGACTAACTAGTAAGCTTTTGACTCATCTTTTCTCATTTAAGAGAGGATGGGATTTCAACAAAAGGAGGGAACTTCCGATGGCATATCAAAAATTAGGTCGTACAAGTGCTCAACGTAAAGCATTACTTCGTGACTTAACGACAGATTTAATTATCAACGAGCGCATTGAAACAACTGAAGCAAGAGCCAAAGAACTTAAGTCAGTTGTTGAAAAAATGATCACTCTTGGTAAACGTGGTGATTTACATGCTCGTCGTCAAGCTGCTGCTTACGTTCGTCACGAAGTAGCAAACGAAGAGACAAACCAAGACGCAATTCAAAAGCTATTCGGTGATATTGCACCTCGTTACTCAGAACGTCAAGGTGGATATACTCGTATCCTTAAAATGGGACCTCGTCGTGGAGACGGTGCACCAATGGTAATCATCGAGTTAGTGTAATACGATATAATGACTACTGAAAGGGCGGCAGTTCTATTTTAATTGGATCTGAGCCCTTTTTTTGTGTTTTTTATCCTGAAATGTATAGGAGGGACGTTATGGAAAAAGCAATATTGACTGTCCAAGATGTTTCTTTTCGATATCCGAACCAAGAAGAGTTCGCACTATCAAAAGTGAATTTCTCCATATTTCAAGGCGAATGGGTTGCCATAGTTGGCCATAATGGGTCTGGTAAATCAACCATTGCAAAGCTATTAAATGGTCTATTACTGCCTTCAGAAGGATCCATTGTACTAGATAATGAGATAGACCTTACAGAGGATACGGTATGGGATTTCCGAAATAGAATTGGGATGGTATTTCAAAATCCAGATAATCAATTTGTAGGTACAACTGTTCAGGATGATGTGGCTTTTGGTTTAGAAAACAGGGGTGTACGAAGGGAAGAGATGGTGGAGCGAATCCAAAATAGTCTTGGCCTTGTGAATATGGAAGAATTTCTAAATCAAGAGCCCCACCATTTGTCTGGAGGACAAAAACAGCGAGTCGCCATCGCTAGTATTCTAGCAATACAACCTGATATTATTGTATTAGATGAAGCGACATCTATGCTTGATCCAAAAGGTCGACACGAGGTTTTACATACTATAAACAAACTAAAGCAAACCGAGAAGATAACAGTTATCTCAATAACACATGATTTAAACGAAGCGGCAAAGGCAGACCGAATGATTGTATTTAATAAGGGATCTATATTTGCCGAAGGAACTCCAGAAGAGATTTTTAAGCTGGATGCCGAATTGGAAAAGATCGGCCTTGATGTTCCTTTTCCAGTAAAGGTTCGTAAAAAGTTAATGGAAAAAGGTATTAGCTTAAAACAATTCCATATAACGAATGAAGGATTGATTAAAGAATTATGGACATCAACATTCAAAAACTGACCCACCGCTACCAGGCGAATTCACCTTTTGAAAGACTTGCTTTAGTTGAAGTCGATTTAGCTATCCCAAGTGGTACTTTTGTCTCTATTATTGGACACACTGGATCTGGTAAATCAACTGTCATTCAGCATTTAAACGCACTCTTAATGCCGACAAAAGGTACTATACAAATTGGGGAGTTCACCCTTACTCCAAACAAAAAGGATAAGCAGATAAAATCATTAAGAAAGAAGGTAGGGATGGTTTTTCAATTTCCAGAGCATCAATTGTTTGAGGAGACGATAGAGAAGGACATTTGCTTCGGTCCCATGAACTTTGGTGTGAGTGAAAAGGAAGCCAAAGGAAGAGCAAGAAAAGCTCTTTCCTTAGTAGGATTAAGTGAGGAATTTTTAGACCGTTCTCCCTTTGAATTAAGTGGAGGTCAAATGAGAAGGGTAGCTATTGCTGGAGTACTGGCGATGGAGCCAGAGGTTATTATTCTTGATGAACCGACTGCTGGATTAGATCCAAGAGGTCAAAAAGAGATGCTCGAATTATTCTCAACCTTACATAAACAAAGGAACTTAACGACCATTATGATTACTCATAGCATGGAATATGCAGCAGCCTATTCAGACCTTATCATTGTCATGGAAAAGGGCCGAGTGTATTTAGAAGGAACGCCGCATGAAGTTTTCTCACAAAAAGAAAAACTTGCTCAAGTTGGATTAGATATCCCAGAGCCTTATCAGTTTATTGAAGCGTTCGAAAAAACATCTAATAAGGGCGTTGAGGGAACTTACCTAACTATTGATGAAATGGTAGAAGCAATCTATCAATTTCTTCAAAAGGAGAATAGGTTATGAGCATGATGGAAAGCATGATCATTGGAAAGTATGTACCAGCACCATCTCTTATTCATCGAATGGATCCACGGTCTAAATTACTGCTTATCTTTTCTTTTGTTATGATTGTATTCCTAGCTGATAATGCACTTACGTATGGACTTTTGATTGCCTATACTGTTTTTATTACTTCGCTAACAAAAGTACCATTTCAATATATTCTTAAGGGTCTTAAACCTATCATTTGGATAATTCTCTTTACGTTCATACTGCATCTAATGATGACAAAAGAGGGGGAGGTTTTAATTACCCTTGGTCCACTTTCTATTCATGAAGAGGGTTTGAGACAAGCGATCTTTATATCCATTCGCTTTTTCTTACTAATAATGATGACATCCTTATTAACATTAACGACAACGCCCATTGAGGTCACTGATGGGATGGAAAGCTTATTACAGCCGTTTAAGCGCTTGGGATTACCCGTTCATGAGTTAGCATTAATGATGTCCATTTCTTTGCGGTTTATTCCAACGTTAATGCAAGAAACTGAGAAAATTATGAAAGCACAAACAGCTAGAGGAGTTGACTTTACAAGCGGTCCGCTTAAAGACCGTTTAAAGGCAATTATACCTTTATTAGTCCCGTTGTTTATAAATTCATTTAGAAGAGCAGAAGAGCTTGCAAACGCAATGGAAGCAAGGGGATATAGGGGCGGAGAAGGTCGAACGAAGTATAGAGAATTAAAATGGAAACTATCGGATACACTGTTTCTATTAAGTATAGGAATTGTAACCATTATTTTATTATTCCTTCGATTATGAGGGTGATACCATGCAACGTTTAAAATGTATTATTTCATATGATGGTTCTGCATTTTCCGGTTATCAAGTACAACCGAATCGTCGAACGGTTCAAGCTGTGATTGAAGATGCACTACAAAAGATGCATAAAGGTGAATTCATTCGAATACATGCTTCAGGAAGAACTGACGCGGGAGTACATGCGATTGGACAAGTGATTCACTTTGATTCGCCGTTAGCAATCCCAGCCAATCGATGGAAGGTGGCCTTAAACTCTTTACTTCCAGATGAGATCGTAGTCAAGGATGTACAAAAAACACATTCGGACTTTCATGCTCGTTTTGATGTGATAAGTAAGGAATACCAGTACAAGATTTTATTAAAACGTGACCGGGATGTATTTTTGCGACATTATGTACATCATGTTCCTCACTCACTTGATTATATTGCGATGAAAGAAGCAATTAAGTACTTTATTGGTACAAAAGATTTTTCATCATTTTGTTCTGCCAAAACAGAGATTGAGGATAAAATCCGCACGGTTTATGAAATTGAGTTTTTTGAAGAAAGCGATATGCTGACATTTCGCTTTGTAGGGAATGGTTTCCTCTATAATATGGTTAGAATTATGGTTGGGACGATTCTTGAAGTGGGATTAGGCTACCGTAGTTCAAAGGAAATTGTCACCATATTAGAAATGAAAGATCGTACAAAAGCAGGGAAAACCGCACCAAGTCATGGATTATATTTATGGAAAGTAAACTATAACAACTAAACCTGGTGTAACATTCTCTTGACATTAGTATTCTCACAGTATATTATTGCATATGGTACTATTTTTAAACCCCACAAATAAGCCCCGGAACTTATCTGTGATGATAATAAAAATAGCTTTAAAAATGAACTTGATTGATTAATTAGGAGGGAAACACATGCGTACTACTTATATGGCAAAGCCAAGTGAAGTGAATCGTAAATGGTACGTAGTAGACGCTGAAGGCAAAACTTTAGGTCGTCTATCTACTGAAGTAGCATCTATCTTACGTGGTAAGCATAAGCCAACTTATACACCACATATCGATACTGGTGATCACGTAATTATCTTAAACGCTAATAAAATTGAATTAACTGGTAAGAAGTTAACTGACAAAATCTACTACCGTCACAGCATGCACCCAGGCGGTCTTAAGACTAGAACTGCTCTTGAAATGCGTACGAACTACCCAGTTCAAATGTTAGAGCTTGCAATCAAAGGTATGCTTCCAAAAGGTCCATTAGGACGTCAAATGGGTAAGAAGCTTCACGTTTATGCAGGAAGCGAACATCCACATCAAGCACAAAAGCCAGAAGTTTACGAACTTCGCGGATAATTTAAGGAGGTTATTATATTGGCACAGGTACAATATTACGGTACTGGACGTCGTAAGAGCTCCGTAGCTCGTGTACGTTTAGTTCCTGGTAACGGACGTGTAGTAATTAATGAGCGTGAATTTGAAGATTATTTACCACTACCAGCACTTAGAGAAGTAGTTAAGCAACCACTTGTTGCAACTGAAACTTTAGGTAACTACGATGTTCTTGTTAGTGTTAAAGGTGGCGGATACACTGGTCAAGCTGGAGCAATTCGTCACGGGATTTCTCGTGCATTACTTCAAGCAGATCCAGAATTCCGTTTAACTCTAAAGCGCGCTGGATTCTTAACTCGTGACGCACGTATGAAAGAACGTAAAAAATACGGTCTTAAAGGTGCTCGTCGTGCACCTCAGTTCTCAAAGCGTTAATTTTTCACTTCAAAACTCTCAACCAATTTGGTTGGGGGTTTTTTTATATTTAAAATGAAAGGCTTCTGATGTTGATTGCATCCAAATTCCTCTGGAAAATCCACGAATGACCCACACCAACAGCTTATCCATCGATAATCTTATAGTTATACTAAGAATACAAATTAGGAGGTGTAAAGATTGGGAATTGATACAAGACGATTTCAGAAATGTGGCACCTCACCATGTTGTTGTAGTATTAGGAATCACCAAACCATTAATGTAAACCCGGTTATAAAAATTCCAAGTATACCGTCACAAAGCTTAAATACAAAGTTTACTTGCTTCTTCTAATGAGGAAATAGAGAGAGAGTTAACTGGCTCTATTGAAACTATTCCTGTACTAAGTATTCCTCCATTTACTACAACAGAAAGAAGTAGTGAAGCTAGATGCTACTGTGACAGTTGAGTTAGCAGAAAGGGATGCACAATCAGATGGCGAATTTGCTATTGCGCTTATATTGAACAGAGAAGAGGGTGATTCAATCGTTGTCTACCGCGAAATCGACCAAAGCGATGCTACACCTGGTCCTCAAGTAGTATTACCATTAACTTGGGTTGATTTACCTGGAGCTGGAACACAAAATTACAGTATAGATGTAGAAATCATTACTTCAAGCTTCGAACTGGCCACAATTAAGGAGCGAGCTATAACGGCAACGATATATCCACCGGGAAGTGTACTACCATCATTTATTGGATAACCACAAATAAGTCCTCAGTAATAGGACTTTTATTTATTCATATCAGCGCTTGCGCCTTTTGTTCTGATTAGCTACAAAATTGGTACCATGTGATAAAATTGCCATTCAACCCTTATGCTATTTCGTGCATCCTATTGGTATAGAGATAGAAAATGGGGGCTGATTTATATGGCAGTGATTATGTCGTTTAAGGAAAAGAGAAAAGAAAAACAAGTTAAATTTGAGAAGAAAGTGCTCAGAGAGCTTTCTTTAGAAAAATTATTAAAAGAAGTGAACCAATATTTTCAACCCTTTTTTAAGCGTGCTATGTTTTCACAAGCCATTGAGGATGGCAGTGTTGATGTTGCAGTAGAAGCATACCTATTAGGAGCAAGCTATGGAAGAGTTGGTCATTATGGAGAGTCGTTTGATAGTATTAAAAAACGTTGTTATTATGAGGAAAAATATTTGATTGATACCTTATATGATTACTTACAATATTGGGGAAACATGGGCGATAACGATTTTATTAGCGAATCATTGTATATGGCGTGTGAGCAATTTGTTACGAAATGGATCAATGAAGGATTTCAAAAAGGAATCATGAGACACAAACTTCGTTTACATTAAATCATATTTCTCTCACTTGTCCCATATAGTGAATAGAAGGGAAAAGCAGGGAGGAGAAAATGGTGAAGGGGAAACGAAAATTTATTGGTTTTACTATTGGAATCATCGCCCTACTATTTATTATACAATATCAGTTCGTTATAAATGACTCTTGGAACTCATGGAATCTCCCGTTAAGTGGAGAAGTCATTGTGTTAGACCCTGGCCATGGTGGTCCTGATGGGGGAGCAGACTATAATGGAAAGGTTTTTGAGCGTGATATAGCTCTTAATATAGCATTTAAAGTAAAGGCATATCTTGAACAGCAAGGTGCGCTTGTATTAATGACTAGAGAAGATCACAATGATCTAGCTGGAGATAAGAAAGGAATCCGAAATCGAAAGGTGGAGGATTTAAAAAATAGAGTAGACTTTATTAACCATTCCGAAGCGAGCATGTTTATTACAATCCACTTAAATGCTATACCTTCAGAACGCTGGAGCGGGGCACAAACTTTCTATTATGGGTCATTGGAAGAAAATAAACGCATTGCTATTATGATACAGGATGAAATAAAGCGTAACCTAGAAAATACACATCGTTCTGCAAAAGCCATAAGTGGAATCTACCTATTAAAAAATGCACAAAAGCCAGGAGCTTTAGTAGAAGTAGGCTTTTTATCAAATCCTCATGAACGCCAACTTCTAATGAAAGAGGATTATCAAGAAAAAATGGCTGCATCGATTTATGAAGGAATTTTACGATATTTTACAAACGAACCCACTCCTCCAAATTAAGGAGTTTTTCATAGGCAATGGCTGAATGCGTGAAGGACACTTAAAATGATTGAATTATGGTATACTAACGAAGAAAACGAATACAAGAGGGGTGCAAGAATGATTACAGAAGAAAGAATTCGCTCCATCTTAAATAAAATGATGGATCCGTTTTTACATAAGACATTAGAAGAAACAAATGGAATCCAAGAGATAAAAGTAAAAGAAGAGAAAAATCATGTTAGTGTAAAAATTGCTATTGCCAAAACGGGTACAGCTGAACAAATGCAACTTCAATCATCTGTCGTACAAGTATTAAAGGAGGCTGGAGCAGAAACAGTAGGTTTACGCTTTACCAACATGACAGAGGATGAACTTGCTAAATTTGCTTCAACAGAGACGAATCCACAGGATCAATCACTTTTATCTCCTACAACAAAAACAAACTTTATTGCTATTGCTAGTGGGAAAGGTGGCGTTGGGAAATCCACGGTTTCTGTGAACTTAGCTGTTTCCTTAGCTAGACTTGGAAAAAAAGTAGGAATCATTGATGCAGACATCTACGGTTTTAGTGTTCCAGATATGATGGGCATTACGAAACGACCTGTTGTAAGAGGGGAAAGAATCATCCCAGTTGAACGAATGGGCGTAAAGGTTATTTCAATGGGCTTCTTTGTAGAAGACAATGCCCCAGTTATATGGAGAGGACCAATGCTAGGTAAAATGCTCCATAATTTCTTTAATGATATCGAGTGGGGAGATCTAGATTATTTACTATTAGATTTACCTCCAGGAACAGGGGACGTTGCATTAGATATTCATACAATGTTACCATCCTGTAAAGAAATTATTGTAACAACTCCTCACCCAACAGCTGCATTTGTTGCAGCAAGAGCAGGTGCAATGGCACTAAGAACAGAACATGAGATACTTGGTGTAATTGAAAACATGTCCTATTTTGAAAGTAAAGTTACAGGAGAAAAGGAATATGTTTTTGGTAAAGGCGGAGGTCAGAAATTAGCCGATGAACTACAATCAGAGGTACTTGGTCAATTACCATTACAACAACCTGACTGGAACGACGATGATTTTGCACCATCGATTTATGCTGAAGACCATAAGTTAGGGAAGATTTATTTATCCATTGCCGAAAAAGTAGTAGAATTAACTCAAAAGTAATAAAAAAGGGTGCGGTATGGAACCGTCACCCTTTTTTTGTAAGTTAAGAAAGTATACGTTTCTGGTGTTTAATTAATTCAATGTTACAGCTAAATCCAGCTTTAGCGCCCAGCCATTCGAGGTCAAATGTCCTGTCATGAATAAAAGAGAAAACCACGCCTTTTTCAAGACAGAACACTTGCTTACCTTAGACTAATCGAAGAGCTTGCGCCTTTTGTCCTTTCATCTTGAATAAAAGATATTTATGAAGCCCCTGAGCCGCTATCGCCGCCCTCTTCTGAGCCTCCACCACCACCGCCACCTTCTTCCTTCTTTCCACCTGATTGTTGCATTTCTTCGGCAGCTTTTATGACAACATCGGCTATTTTAGCTTTAAAAAGAGGACTCTCAAAGGTTTCGGTAATGACTTGCTGTAGATGCCCTCTGAATTCAGTACTTTTAAGCAAAGTCGTTATTTGTTTCTCTACATCTGGGTTTTGAAATACTTCCATGAGCATTTTCTGGTACTCAGGATCCTTCATTAGTCCTTTTATTAGTTTTTCATGCTCAGACTGCATACTCTTTGCAAAAGTTTCAGCAAACTTAGGATCTTTAAAGGCATCAGACCAAAATTGATTTCCTTCTTTGGATGTTAATGTTGTCTGAATCGTTTCAGTAACAATTGCTTGATCCATAACAAGAGCTTGTTTCATGCTATCATCTGACATAACTTCTTCGATAGCTTTTTTTCCTTCATCTGTTTTAAGAATATCTACTACCATCTTTTTAGTCTGTTCGTAATCAGCTTGTCCACTACCTTGTTCTCCGCCACCTGCACATGCAGCCAAAGTGAACAAAACAATAAAAAGGAGGAGCAGTTTAAGTTTGCCCATTTCACATTCTCCTTTCATTTCTTACCCTACTTTTAATATGATTTTTCTACTAAAAATTATACATTCATTAATGGATTTACTAGCTTTTTTATGCTGTCGTTGGTAAAATCAGATTGGATTGAATGAATGGAGGAAATAATGTGAAAAGCCGTAACGTAGTACGACTCTTCTTCTCTACATTAATGGTAGGGGGAATAAGTACGATTATTTTAGGATTTATTATTAGATGGTCAGAATACCAGCCTTTTTTTTCCACCTTTAATATAAAGGAAATTCTTTCTATAACGTTTTGGTTATTAGGATTAGGATTTATTTTTAGTGTTATAAGTCAGATGGGATTTTTTGCTTACTTAACGGTGCATCGATTTGGATTGGGGATTTTTAAATCTTTATGGTCTCCTGTACAAATAATTTTAATTGTGTTTGTAATATTTGATCTTGTCTACTTCCGCTTTCAGTGGTTTGCTCAATCGGAAGAAAGTATATTAGCTTATGTATTGTTTCCAATCCTTATTTTTACATATGGACTTATTGTTGCATATATTAAGAAAAGTCAAACGAACAAGCATGCTTTTATTCCAGCAATGTTTTTTATGGTAGTTGTTACAACAATTGAATGGATACCTGCTCTTCGCGCAAATGAAGAAAGCTGGTTATATTTAATGCTTTTTCCTTTATTAATCTGCAACAGTTACCAATTGCTGGCGCTACACAAGCTCATAAAAAAAAGCTGACAATTTGGAATGTCAGCTTTTTTTGTTTTGGAAACTATAAAAGCTCACAATTTGTGGATAACTGAGTGATGAGCGTAGTAATCTGGCTCCAGCGCCCAGCCCTCGAGGTCAAATAACCTGTAATGAAGAAAAGGGAAAGCTCGCCCTGAGCCTTTTTTTCTTTACTTTACTTCATTGGACTTTGCATCCGTGTTTGAAATAAGCTCAGATACAGAGTAGGTGCCATACCCTTTCTGTTTAAGAAGTTTAGAAATCTGTGGTATTGCCGTATCCGTTTGTTTAGCTGAATCAGATGCATGCAATAGGATGATATCCCCTGGTTTCATTCCCTTTACATTTTCAATAATCATTTCTGTTCCGGGGTTTTTCCAATCATCTGAGTTTACACTCCAATGGACAAGTGTATAACCAACGTTTTCTGCCACCTTTAACACTTTATCATTAAATGCACCAGTTGGAGCTCTAAGTAAGGTAACATCCTTAACACCTAGTGTTTTAAAAACTTCCTGTGCTTGAAGAATATCGCGTTTAATCTTTTGTTCTTCTAGGTCAGCGTAGTTTTTGTATTGGTAGCCTTTACTACCAATTTCATGACCGTCTTCCACAATCCTCTTTACAATATCCGGATGTCTTTCAGCCCAGGAAGCAGATAAAAAGAAAGTGCAGTTTTTAATATTATTTGCTTTGAGTGCATCGAGAATAGGAATAGCTCTTTCATCGCCCCAAGTAATATCAAAAGTTAATGCAACTTTATTATCCTTGCCTTCTCCTTTATAAATGGCACGAGGGCCATTCTCTGTTGAAAACACGGGCTCTTTTAAACTGTTCTCAACAAACAATATACCTGCAGTAAAAAAAGCTGCAATCATAATGATTAAAGAATGTTTTACTTTTTTTCCATTAAGAACAAAGAAAAAATTCATCTCGAATCCTCCTTGAGACAGTCTCTAGTGAAATACATATGCACGCTTGTACTTTTTATGTGCAAAAGAATTTTGAATTCTATTTTTTTCATAAAATCTTAGTTTTTGGTAATAATTAAATATACCGGTAAATGATTGGGTAAAATCTTACTTCATTTGAATGAGAAATAGTAGATCCTAAAACTAAACTATATTCTAATAAGCACTTATTCCAATAAAGAGGTGACATCATGTTAGGCTTTTTAGTTAATGGAAAGGAAATTAAAGAATTAGAATATCTCCTCAAAAGGGAAATGGATGAGATCCTTCATGATTTTCAAGATTCAAGAATTGACCATATAGTGAAACGAGCAATGGAGGAAAGATATCAAATATTATTTCGTTTATTTAGAAGAGTTGCTTCTCCTAACGAATGTACGAAGTACATGAGAACTAAACCCATTAGACATTATAAATAGTAGGAAGAGGGGATTTGGTAATTACCAATAATCTCCTCTTTTAATTATGTTGACGCTTGAAGAGTATGTATGTTATATTAATGACCGTCGCTGTTGCGTATGTTTGCAGAGATGACAAATAAGTTTGAAACAAGTCAAATACTATTTTTAAAAAAGTAGTTGACTTCGATTTGGATAGTGTGTTATATTATAAAAGTCGCCTCTGAGCGAAAAAACATTACGGTCACTGGCCATGATGAGTTCTTTGAAAACTAAACAAAACGTCAAGCGTGTTGGTTTTATAAACCAACGAGGTTATTTCATAGTAAATAACCATCAATAATTTTTAAAATCTACAATTGTAGATTGTCGGTGTTTTTGAGCAATCAAACATCTTTTTGGAGAGTTTGATCCTGGCTCAGGACGAACGC